>NZ_JBXWQF010000002.1:0-368582 GCF_059612245.1 Ruegeria sp. CDSA079
CCTGACAAGAAAGGCACTCGCGCTCAGTTCGGTACGCCTCTCTCTGCGCCAGCAACACGTTGTTTTTCAACAATATCGGCTCGGAGCAGCCATTCGCTGCACTATGCAACAATGACTGCAGTGCCGAAGCTTGTAGTCGGTAGTCTATGCAAAGTGATCCGCCACTTCGAAGTCGATTTCTGCAATAGTCACGCCTTCAAACCAGCATTTCCAGAAAATTGAAGATCGCCTGGGTTTCGTGATCTGACGAGTTCCGTTAGCGTCCTGAAGCAACTCGAAAAACAGAAGAGAGACAAACTGCATGATCTATCCAGCTACAGAGATAGTCTTCCACAACTATCCGCAATCACCCGTAGCTGAGAAAGTGCGCGTGGCTTTCGGTATCAAGCAGCTGTCCTGGCGCGATGTCGAGATCCCGCGCCTGCCGCCGAAGCCCATGCTGACAGCGCTGACGGGCGGCTACCGACGTACCCCGGTCATGCAAATTGGGGCAGACATTTATTGCGACAGCCAATGTATGCTTCGCGAGGTTGAACGTCGTCACCCAACGCCGACACTGATGCCGACATCTGAGGCTGGTTTGATGTGGTGCTTGAGTCGCTACACCGATGGAGATCTTTTCTCGCTGGTCGTGAAAATCGTTCTTGGATCTGCGGGTGATAACCTGCCAAGTGATTTTGCAGAGGACCGCGGACGCTTGTATATTGGCCAAGACTGGGCTGCAGGGCTTAAACGCGCCAACGAGCAGCTACCACATCTTGTCGCTCAGATGCGCGCACCCCTATCTTGGATGGATGCTCAGTTGAGCGACGGGCGTACTTTCTTGCTCGGCTCTGATCCCGCGGCCATTGACGCGCAAATGTACCATATCCTTTGGTTCATTCGTGGGCGGTGGGCCGGTGGCCCTGATCTGCTATCCGAATTTCCTGACCTGATACGGTGGGAAGAAAATGTGCGCGGAATTGGGCATGGGACTTCAAAGGCTATGCGCGCGGAGCACGCAATCGAGCAAGCAAATAACGCCGAGCCCGTGTCGGAAATCGGTGTAGCTCCTCACGATTCGCAGGACCTTCAAATCGATACTTTGGTAACGGTCACCCCTGATGTTGAAGGCGGCGAGCAACCCGTCGAAGGCAAAGTGCGCTACGCAGATGCTGAAACCATTTCGATTGCACGCACAACCGATGAGGTGGGAACAGTCTGCGTACATTTCCCGCGTACAGGCTATCGCATTGCTGTAGCATAAAGGAAAATTCATGCCTGTTATCCGCATAGAAGTGCCAGAAGGCACCCCTCAAGAGTCTAAGAAGAGAATTCGTAAAGGTGTGAAACAAGCCGTTCTGGACACGCTTGCCCCCAAGGAAGTCAAATACGACTACGTCGGTGTGCGCGAAGTCTTCGGCATTTTGGGCGATGGCCTCCCACTAGTTACAGTTGACCTACGCCCAGGTCGCGACGCAGGCCGCAAGAAGGCTTTAGTCGATGCCATTGCGGTGCTGCTGCAAAAGGAACTTAACTCAGACCCTACCGATCTATACGTTCTTTTCCGGGAAAACCCCTCTGAGAACCACTATACTGGTGGTGCTCCGTTGCCTGCGTGGGTGCCTGCAGATCAGTAAAAAAGTCATCCTTAAAAGGGGGTAGCTGATCGGAACAGATTCCTAAAAGTAGTCATGCGAAGACATCGCGGCGTCAAACACTGTGGCCCAGAACTGTCATTCGCTATACTCCGCCTGAATGACAGCCTTGCGAAACGGCGCAACCGTACGAGATTTTGCAAGCGGAGCGAGCTTGATCGGCAAAGCCCCTTGGACAAAACGCTTGCAAACTGGGCAGCGTCTTCAGTCTAATCCTTTCTCAACAACAACGCTGAGCGGATAAAACTGAGCTTGTTTGACGACGTGGTTGCAACAAGGAGTAATAATAAATGTATCGTTCAATTTCACTTTCTGTTTCCGTTGCGGTAAGCCTTCTGGCCGCCGAATCTTTTGCACAAGGAACGAATGTCGCTCATCCGATGGGCTTTTTTGTTACATCAGTTGGATTGGGTGATGGAGGAAACCTCGGCGGCCTCGAAGGCGCTGACGCCCATTGCCAAAGCCTCGCGGCGGCTGTCGGCACTGATGAACGTCAATGGCGCGCGTATTTGTCAACACAGGAAGAAGGAAAACGCGGAATTTCCGCCAGAAGTCGCATCGGACAAGGTCCTTGGTACAACGCAAATGGCGAATTGATCGCTTCGGACCTGGATCAACTGCACATCTTGCCAAACATCTACTACCGGACTGCGGTTGACGAGAATGGAAACAAAATCAAGGGCCGCGGCGATAGCCCCAACGAACACGACATTCTGACCGGCACTCAGGCCGATGGAACCGCCTATTTCCCTTGGCAGGAGGGAGACAAGACGTGCTCGAATTGGACATCCAATGGAGAGGGCTCGGCGACTGTCGGACATCACGATCGTCACGGCGGGGGAAACACATCTTGGAACGCAGCTCACGGTAGTCGTGGTTGTTCTCCTGATGCGCTTCGAGGCACCGGTGGGAACGGCTATTTCTACTGTTTTGCCGCTGACTGACAGTTCTACCGGAAAGTCTGCAAATAGCTCGGAGTGGTATCAAATGTCCGCTCTGGGCTCTGGGCAGGCTTTCGCCGCGGTAATAGCCAATGAGCGTAATAGAGCCGTCCGCACCGTCCAAATATCCTGAACACCATTGGCTTGATAGCGTATTTATTGCCTTAGCGCTCGGATAAGTGCGAGAGCGCCAAGGCATTTAGCCCAAGCTGGCAAGTGCGAAGTGGTGCCATACAAAAGTGCAATCGACGGCTTGGCAGCGCCCCCTGCCCGATCAGCCATCCAGAGCACGCCATCCGATATCGCGTCGAAAGAACCCATCAGACCAATCCACACTGTCAACCATCACATAGGCTCGGTCGCGCGCCTCTTGCAGCGTTTCACCGCGCGCGGTGACGTTCAAGACACGCCCGCCGGCGGCCTGCACCTGACCCTCAACAGCCTTGGTGCCAGCGTGAAAGACCATGTTGCTGCTGTCTTCAGGCAGCGCGTCCAATCCTTTGATGACAGAGCCTTTCTCGTACGCACCCGGATAGCCATTGGCCGCCATCACAACTGTCATCGCATGATCATCGGCCCAATTGACCCGCACCTCGCCCAGCCGCCCTTCGGCAGCGGCGTGCATCAGATCCATCGCCTGCGCGCCTAGGCGCATCATCAAAACCTGACACTCAGGATCGCCAAAACGCACATTGTATTCCACCAGGCGTGGCTGTCCGTCCTTGATCATCAACCCCGCATAGAGAACGCCCTGAAACGGTGTACCCCGGCGCTTCATCTCGGCAATGGTCGGACGCACGATCTCTTCCATTGCGCGCGCTTCGATCTCTTCGCTCAGCACCGGTGCCGGTGAATACGCCCCCATGCCGCCCGTGTTCAGCCCGGTGTCGCCTTCACCTACCCGTTTGTGATCTTGTGCGGTGCCGATGGACAGGATGTCTTCCCCATCACACAGAACAAACAGCGAGGCTTCTTCACCTTCCATAAATTCCTCGATGACTACCTCAGCGCCCGCACCGCCAAAAGCGCCGCCGAACATGTCGTCAATGGCTTCAAGCGCTGTGCCTTCGTCCATCGCCACGATCACGCCCTTGCCTGCGGCCAAACCGTCGGCTTTGACCACAATCGGCGCGCCTTGCTGGCGGATATAGGCCTTGGCGGATTCCGCTTCGGTGAACCGGGCATAACCTGCGGTGGGGGCATCAGCCGCGTCGCAGATTTCCTTGGTGAAGCTTTTCGAGGCTTCCAACCGGGCAGCTTCGGCCGACGGTCCAAAAACCAGCACACCAGACTCGCGCAGACGGTCGGCCACACCAGCGGCCAATGGTGCCTCGGGGCCGACAATCACGAAATCAATCGCGTTTTCTTCAGCAAAGCTGACGACGGCCCCGCCATTCTCGATATTCAAATCCGCACAATCCGCGATCTGAGCGATCCCGGCATTTCCCGGTGCCACGATCAGACGGTCGCATTTGGGGTTTTGCAACACCGCCCAGGCGAGACTGTGTTCGCGCCCGCCGCTGCCGAGAATGAGGATGTTCATGAATGCGCTCCGATCTGCTTGGCCTTGCCTGCGCGGCGTTCTAAGCTGGCCCGGCATATGAAACAAGGCGTTGAAATGTCCGACCTGCTTGATGACCCGATTCCGGGCCAAAATACCCCTGAATACACGGTGTCCGAGATCTCGGGCGAGGTGAAACGGACACTCGAAGGCTCGTTTGGGCGAATCCGTGTGCGCGGTGAGGTCGGGCGCGTGTTCAAAGCACGCTCGGGCCATCTGTACTATGACATCAAAGATGACCGGAACGTTCTGTCCTGCACCACATGGAAAGGACAAATTTCCGGCTTATCGGTGGTGCCGGAGGAAGGGCTGGAGGTTATCGTCACCGGCCGCCTCACCGCTTTTGGGGCGCAATCGAAGTACAACCTGAATGTCGATGAAGTTTCAGTCGCCGGGCAAGGCGCGCTGATGGCGTTGCTGGAAAAGCGCAAGAAACAACTTGAGGCCGAGGGCTTGTTTGCGCCCGAGCGAAAGAAGCCCTTGCCCTATCTGCCGCAGATCATTGGGGTGGTGACATCTCCTTCGGGTGCCGTGATCCGCGACATTCTTCACCGTCTGCGGGACCGGTTTCCGCGCAAGGTGCTGATCTGGCCCGTGGCCGTGCAAGGGGCGAACTGCGCACCTGAGGTCGCCCGCGCCATCGATGGTTTCAACCAGTTGAGGCCCGGAGGTGCATTGCCACGCCCAGACCTGATCATCGTGGCGCGTGGCGGTGGGTCCATCGAAGACCTCTGGGGCTTTAACGAAGAGGTCGTCGCCCGCGCCGCTGCTACTTCGGACATACCGCTGATCTCGGCCGTCGGGCACGAAACCGATACAACGCTGATCGACTATGTCTCGGACCGCCGCGCGCCCACGCCCACTGCAGCAGCGGAACTTGCCGTGCCCGTCCGAATGGAATTGCTCGCCTGGACCGGAGAGCAAGGTGCCCGTTTGTCGCGCGCGGCAACGGATGCAGTTCAACGCCGAACCCAAAGGTTGCGCGATCTGTCCCGCGCCCTGCCGCGCCCGGACACCCTGTTGAACACCCCACGACAACGCCTTGATTTAATTGCAGATCGCTTAACCCCTGCCTTGACCCGCGGCGTACAAAACCGCCGTCTGCAAGTGGTGGAAATGTCTGCGCATCTGCGCCCCTCGACCTTGCGCAGTTTGGTAACGACGCGGCAGGAATCGCTGCGCAACCTGTCTTCGCGTCTGTCTCTGCGTCCCATTCAACGAGAAATCAGCCAGCAGCAGCAGAGCCTTGCACGGCTTGGCGATCGTATGAGCACCGCCCAGACCACACGGCTGGATCGCCTTCAACAACTGCTTGAATCGACGGACCGCTTGCGTGAAACGCTCAGCTACAAAGCCACACTGGAACGCGGATATGCCGTCGTCCGCGCGGACGGGGACTTGATCACCACCAAAGCGCAGGCCGCGAAACACTCGGCGCTTGAGATCGAATTCACAGATGGCATTCTCGGCACCGGAACAGCGGGAAAACCGACACCCAGGAAACCCAAACCGGACGCCCCGGATCAAGGATCGTTGTTCTGAACCATGCTGACTATCTGGGGCCGCAAAACATCATCGAATGTTCAAGCTCTGATGTGGTGTGTCGGTGAGTTGGGGGTGGAATATCACCGTCACGATCTGGGACACAGGTTCGGAGGGTTGGACACCGACGCGTTCCGCCAATTGAACCCAAACAGAACCATCCCGGTCATACAGGACGACGACCACCCACCCCTATGGGAGACAGGCGCGATCTTGCGCTACCTGGCCAACGCCTACGGGGATCAAGCGTTCTGGCCCCGCGATCCGGCACGACAGGCCGAAGTCGACAAATGGGCGGAATGGGCCAAGATCAATATTGCTATGGCGTTTACCGTCCCCGTGTTTTGGCAGGTTGTTCGAACCCCTAAATCAGAACAGGACCAATACAAAACTGAACGCGCCGTGGCTGCATTGGAGCACAAACTGGCACTTGCCGATGCGCAACTGTCCGAAGGCGCGTTTCTTTGCGGCGCCGACCTGACCTTGGCGGACATTCAGCTGGGTCACATCCTTTACCGCTATTACGACACCGACATATCTCGTGCAGAACTGCCGAACCTGCGCCGGTATTACATGATGCTGGCGGACAGGCCCGCGTATCAGACCCATGTCATGACCAGCTATGATGAACTGCGCGCGCCGTGATCAAACACCAACCTCAGGACCGTAGCACACCATTTCCTCACCAAGTTCTTCGGCCTCATACAGCTCCGTCGCCTCCGGATTGCCCTCAAACTGTGCGACAAGGCCGCCACCGGATTGTGTGAAAACCCAGCATTGAGGGTCGGGCCTGTCTTCGTAGAGAAAACAGATCTGCTCATCCCGCTGATACCAGACGCCTTCCTTGCAGTTGCCATCCAGAAAGGACCAGATCACGCGGCGGTTCGGCAGGTACCGCTCGACCCCGTACACCTGCCCCTCAAACCCGTAGAACAGAGTTTTGCCCTGCGTGTATTTATCAAATTCCGGGCCAGACAAAGGGGTCTGGGCCGCAACGGATTGCGCAACAAAGCTTGCGAGAATCATCCAGTATCTGAGCATAAGTGCATACTGCCAGAAGCGCTTTACCTGCGCCATTCACCCTTTGCCTCCGGGGCATCACAAGGAACTTAACTCGACGTAAGCGGTTGATTTCAAATCTCACTCCGGCTGAGATCATCTGAAAACTGCAAGGGGCACCTATGATCAATATACTCTTCTGGATCGCTCTTGGCTGCGCGCTCAGCTATCTGCCCCTTACGGCTCGCCCGGCATCGCATTTGCGCACAGTATTGAAAACCGCTTCCGTGGCCACCTTGGCCATTGTTGCCCTGGTGCACGGCGGACCTTGGTTACTTGTATTCGCGCTTGTCTTATGTGCGACGGGTGACGCTTTGTTGTCGCGCGAAACGGATGCCACGTTCATGGTGGGTATTGCCGCCTTTGCCGCCGGACATCTGGCCTATGTCACGCTGTTCCTGATCCATCCGGCCAGTGACCCTGGCCTGATCTGGAACGCGCCCGCAATGGTATGGTCTCTGGTCATCCTGGGCATCATCATGGCCACGGTGCTTGCGCCCCGCGCCGGTAATCTCAAAGGGCCCGTTCTGGCCTATATCCCCATCATCCTTGGGATGGGTATCACCGTTCTGGCGCTGCCGGATACGGGCGCAATGCGGTGGGCATTTCCTGCCGCCATCGCCTTCATCGCGTCCGATCTGATCCTTGCGACCGAAAAGTTCCTGCTGACACCGGGCCATCCGGCCCTCAAAGCGACACCCTATCTGGTCTGGCCACTGTACTGGGGCGCGCAGCTTGGCTTTGTTCTTGCGTTCGCGTGACCCTTTGCAACTGCCGCAAATCCGCATTAGTTGAAGGGAACACCTGCGGAGACCAAAAATGGCGTTTTTCTCAAAGCTAAAAGACAAGCTGTTCAAATCCTCTTCTCGTCTGGAAGAGGGGTTGGAAGCCATCGTCGAAGATGGCGGCGAGGAAACGGTCGCGCCCGATCCGGTGATCCCCGAACCTCAGCCTGAACCGCAACCGGTTCCCGAAATTCCGGATCCGGCCCCGGCCCCGCAACCGGTTGAGCCGCCTGCCCCGATCCCGACCGATCCCACGCCCGTCGCGCCACCGCCAGAGATACCGGAATCCAAAGGTATCCTGAATCGCCTGTTCAACCGCGGTGGCACCACTGAAATGCGCCGCACGCTGGATGACGACATGCTGGAGCAGCTCGAAGAGCTGTTGATCGCTTCCGACATGGGCGTTGATACGGCCTTGCGCGTCACTTCGAACATGGCCGAGGGGCGCTTTGGTCGCAAACTTTCAACTCTGGAAATCAAGCAATTGCTGGCACAAGAGGTTTCCCGCGTGATGGAGCCCGTGGCCAAACCATTGCCAATCTATCCCAATCGCCCGCAGGTGGTGCTGGTCGTTGGCGTCAACGGATCGGGCAAGACCACCACCATCGGCAAGCTGGCCAGCCAGTTCAAAGAAGCCGGCAAGAAAGTTGTCATCGCCGCCGGTGACACCTTCCGCGCCGCAGCCGTTGAACAATTGCAAGTCTGGGGAGACCGCGCCGGGGTTCCGGTACTGACGGCGCCCGAAGGCTCGGACCCGGCCAGCCTTGCGTTCGACGCCCTGACCCGCGCACAGGCAGACGGTGCAGATCTGTTGATGATCGACACCGCAGGACGCCTGCAAAACCGTGCTGACCTGATGGAGGAACTGGCCAAGATCGTCCGTGTCATCCGCAAAGTCGACGACACAGCACCGCACAACACCTTGCTGGTCCTTGACGCCACAACCGGCCAGAACGCGCTGAGCCAGGTGGAAACCTTCCGCAATCTGGCGGACGTTTCGGGCCTGGTCATGACCAAGCTGGACGGTACTGCCAAAGGCGGCGTGCTGGTCGCGCTGGCAGACAAGTTCGGCCTGCCCATCCACGCGATTGGCGTGGGCGAACAGATTGACGACCTTGCGCCTTTCGACCCCGAAGAATTTGCCGCCGCCCTGACCGGTCTGGACAAAGGCTGATCCGCCCCTTCATCTGGCCCAAAATATCCTCGGGGGGTGTGGGGGGGCAGACAGCCCCCCACCTTCTCCACCCTACAAAAGGTTGGCATTTTTGAGCAACTGGCTGATCTCACTTGAAGGGACCGAAACGGGCCACCAGCTTGCGCTGGGCTTGGCCCTTATGGCCGCCTTCCTTCATGCCGTGTTTGGCGCGCTGCAAAAAGGGCGGCATGATCCGTGGCTGTCCCGTGGGGCCATTGATGCCAGTTACTGCATTATGGCCGCGCCTTTTGCCTTCTTTGTGGTGCCCTGGCCTGAACCGCATATGTGGTCGATTTTTGCATTCGTATGGCTGATCCACATTGCCTACAAGACGCTTCAGGCCATGGCATATACTAAAGGCTCTTACACCGTGGTCTATCCAGTGGTGCGCGGCACCGGTCCCCTGTTCACCGTGATCGGCGCTTATCTGTTATTCGGCGAGACCTTTACGACAGTACAATGGCTGGGCGTCGCAACCCTACTGGCCGGGATATTCGGCCTGGCCGCGTATAACTTCCGATTTCTGGAAACCAATCGGGATACACTGGGCATCGCGTTGACACTTGCGATCATCACGGGCCTTTTTGTAGCCCTATACACCACCTATGACGCCTATGGCATCCGCGCCACCGCCGACCCGTTCACCTTTCTGGCCTGGTTTTTCATGATTGATGGCGCAGCCATGCCCATCTACGCCTTCCTCAGGTGGCGAGCCATGATCGACCGCCCTGCAGTTGGCCCGCTGATGGTGCGCGGTTTGGCCGGCGGTCTGATCGCTCCGCTGTCTTTCGGCGCAATCATGCTCGCCACTCGACTGGATAAAGTGGGTGAGGCCGCCGTTCTGCGCGAAACCTCAACTGTCTTTGCGGCATTGATCGGCTGGCTTGTGCTAAAGGAAACCGTAGGCCCCAGACGCATTGCCCTGATGGCATTGATTGCACTCGGCGCAGTAATAGTTGAAATGGGCGGGTAAACAGCAGGACAATCAGATGACAGGCAAAAAAGACATCAACCCGTTTCTCAAACAGGTGCTGGAACTGGGCCCTCCGCTGGCCTTCTTCTTCATCTACCTGCGCCTTCGCGACGACAGTTTTCTCGTCGCTGGCACCGAGTATTCCGGCTTTATCGTGGCGACGATCATCTTTGTTCCGCTGATGCTGGGGGCAATGGCCATCCTGTGGTATCTGACCGGCAAACTCAGCCGAATGCAAATTTTCACGGCCTTCATGGTGATCTTTTTCGGCGGCCTTACCGCCTGGTTCAATGACGAGCGGTTCTTCAAAATGAAAACCACGCTGGTCTACGGCCTGTTCGCCCTGATCCTGGGGATCGGCCTGATGCAAAAGAAATCCTATCTGGCTTATGTGCTGGACGAGATGTTGCCGATGCAGCACGAAGGCTGGATGATCCTGACCCGGCGTCTGTGCGCCTGTTTTGCGGTTCTGGCACTGGCAAACGAACTTGTCTGGCGCACCATGTCGACGGACATGTGGGTCAAGATCGAGACCTTCGGATTTCCTATTGCACTGATGGCCTTCCTGATGCTGCAATTCAGCATTTTGCAGCGGTTCATGGACGACCCAGAGAAAAAATAGCTGCCCTTACGTCCGCCAGGTCTGCCAAAACAAACAAAATTCTTGGCTAATGCGCCCAGCTATGGGAAATTGAGTGACCACCCACACACTCACCTTGCCCAAGATCGGTTCATACATGACGGCCTTTCCCAACAGCGGCTTCCTTTCCGAAGCCTCCGACGGGCTCAGAGACATGCTTTCGGCTCAAGCGACCGAAATTTCCCTGGCCCAAAGCGAAACACTCTTTGAACAAGGCGACGAGGGCGACGCGCTCTACGCCATATTGGACGGCACGCTGGAAGTGTCGTTTCTGGCCATGAGCGGCCGCAAACTGACCCTGACGCTGATGCGTCCGGGTGAAGTCTTTGGTGAGATTGCCCTGTTCGACAACGGCCCGCGCACTGCCACCATTGCGGCTGCAGAACCGTCACGCGTGCTGCGTGTGCGCCGCAACGACGTCATGAAACAAGTCCGGCAACAACCTGATCTTGCAGAGGATTTGATCCGCTTGGCGGGATTACGGATGCGATGGATGGGATCGCAGTTGAACGAGCAGGTCTTTTTGCCCATGCCCATTCGACTGGCCCGCAAGCTGCTGCATCTGTCGGGCCTGCAAGACAACCCGTCAGAACGGATCACCTTGTCTCAAAGTGAGCTGGCCGAGTTCGTCGGGGCCACGCGTGAAGCCGTGTCCAAAACAATATCAGGTTGGAAGCGTGACAATGTGGTCGAAGCCTCCCGGGGCGGAATATTGATTCAGGACTTCTCAGCCTTGCGTGAATTGGCCGATTCCGACCTAATTTGACCTTATGTGACCTGGTTCACAGATCGAACACAGAAGATGGTTAGGTTGGATTTGTTACCGTAGGAGGTCAGAGAATCATCCCCGATATCTGTCCAATGACCTCTCCCTGTATCTGAGCCATACGCAATAGCAGCGTATGGCTCATTTTTTCTCATTATTCAGAGTTTGAAGCCGACCAGGCAAAGAAAAAGGCCGGGATTTTGTCCCGGCCTCGTGTCTTTAGTCTTCGAGGCTCAGCGCCACAAATCGCGGGTCGCCGCCTCTTCGAACCAGAAGAAGCAAAGACTTTCTGCCAGCTTCGCGTGATTCTTCCATCCGCTTTTCCAGATCTCCGATGGTCGTTACCTTCTGCTGACCTGCTTCGGTGATCAGATCACCAGCCCGCAGACCTTTGGCGTAAGCTTGCGACGCCTGATCAACTTCGGAAATCACCAGACCTTCTGCATCTGCATCCAGCCCAAGATCCTCGCGCAGCGTATCTGTAAGAGGCGAGATGGTCAGGCCGAGAATATCAGCATTCTCATCGACGGGAGCTTCCTCGACGCTTTCTTCACTACTGTCAGCGCGTTCAGCATCCTCACGACGACCCAGCGTGACCAGCACGGTCTGTGTGCCGCCGTCACGGTGCACGATCACGCGCACGGACTTGCCAACTTCGGTTTCACCAACCTGACGCACCAGTGCGCGCGTGTCCTCGACCTCTACACCATCAAAGCTGGTGATAACGTCGCCTGCCTTCAAACCCGCCTCCTTCGCGGGTCCATCCGGGACATCGCTGATCAGGGCACCACTTGGTTTCTCAAGCCCCATGGCTTCGGCCATGTCCTCGGTCACGTCCTGAATACGCACACCCAGCCAGCCACGACGGGTTTCGCCAAATTCACGCAGTTGATCGACAACTTTGACAACAACATTGGAAGCCATCGAAAACCCAATACCGATCGAACCCCCGTTCGGAGACAGAATCGCGGTGTTCACACCGATCACTTCGCCTTCCATGTTGAACAGTGGGCCGCCCGAATTGCCGCGGTTGATCGCCGCGTCGGTCTGAATGTAGTCGTCATACGAGCCGCTCAGTGCCCGATTGCGTGCCGAAACGATCCCGGCGGATACCGAAAATCCCTGCCCCAGCGGGTTGCCCATGGCAATCACCCAGTCGCCCACTCGTGCGATATCGCTGTCGCCGAAGGTCACATACTGCAGAGGACCCGACGCCTCGACCTTGAGCAGCGCGATATCGGTTTTCTCATCTGTACCGATGACCTTGGCCACCAGTTCTTTCTTGGGCTGATCGTCGCCGGGAAAGAATTCCACAAGGATTTCATCCGCTTCGGCGATGACGTGATTGTTGGTGACAATGAAGCCGTCTTCCGAGATCACAAATCCCGAGCCCAGAGCATTGCTACGACGCGGAGCGTCGTTGTCGTCATCGCCGTTGCGGTCCTGAAACTCGCGAAAGAAATCCTCGAACGGAGATCCTTCGGGCACAATACCCTGCGGGCCGGTCTGGCCTTCAATCAGGGTGCTGGTTGTGATGTTCACCACCGCAGGGCTGATTTTCTCTGCCAGCGGTGCCAGGCTTTCGCCCCGGGCCTGAGCTTCGGCTGATTGCGCCAGCAAAAGCAACGAACCAGCAAACGCCAGCCACATCAGCCGCATCCAAACACTCACTTCGTCCCACCGGACGGATACACTGCGCGCTTTCGCCTGCACTTGAGCTCTCCTTGTTGACGTTCTTGCCAAGACCGCTCCTACACGGTCTTTCTTGACAACCAATGTAGTCAGTTTGGTCTGACGAGCAACTCGGGATCGCAGGGAAATCACTGCCAAGTGAAGGCATCGTATCAAAAACCCAGTTGATACGCCCCCCAAAGCAGGATCAGCCCACTGATGACACAAAGCAGCCCGGCCAATCGACGCGCCTGTTCAGGCAGCGACCTTAACGCTTCGAGCATACGCTCGATAAGCGAAGGGGCCAGCGCATAGGCCAGCCCCTCGACAATCAATACCAGCCCGAAGGCCAGAAGGATCATACCCATTATTCAGAGGCCGGAGCCGCCGGCACAGGCCGCCCTGTCGGAGACCCGAGGTAATTGAAGAACTCTGAATCCGGGCTCAACACCATCGAGCTATTACCGCCTTGCAGCGCATTCTCATAGGCCGTCAGTGAGCGGTAAAACTCAAAGAACTCCGGATCGGCACCGTAGGCTTCAGCAAAGATCGCGTTGCGTTCGGCGTCGGCCTCACCGCGGGTGATTTCAGCCTCACGACGCGCATCCGACACCAGTTCAACCACAGTTCGGTCGGCCTGCGCACGTACACGCTGCGCGGCCTCGTTACCACGCGCGCGTTCGTCGGTCGCTTCACGTTCCCGCTCGGCCTTCATCCGATCGAAGGTCGCCTCAAGGTTGGCCTGCGGCAGATCTGTCGCCTTCAAACGAACGTCGATCACGGTAACACCCAGCGCCAGCGCCTCGGCAATAGCACTGTTGCGGATACGCAGCATCAGCGCGGCACGGTCGGAACTCAGGATATCGCGCGAGGACACCGAACCCAGAACTTCACGGGTTTCGGCGCGCAAGATGCGATCCAGTCGATCCTCGGCAACCGGGATACCGCCAACACCAACAGCCTGACGGAATTGGTTCAGATCGGAAATCCGGTAACGTGCAAATGCGTCGACCACGAGGCGACGATCATCCAGAGGTGTGACCTCCAGCGGCTGCACATCGATGGACAAGATGCGGTCGTCATAGCGCACCACTTCCTGAATCAGCGGAATTTTGAACGCCAGACCTGGCTCTTCCTTCACCGCGACAACGCGGCCAAATTGAAGAACCAGCGCGCGTTCACGCTCGTCCACGATGAAGATCGAGGACAGCACGCCGACTATCGCGATGAAAACGATCGGCAGAATAAATGTCGTCTTACGCATCAGTTGCTCTCCCCTGCAGGGCTTCGGCGCAGCTCGTTGAGCGGCAGATACGGCACAACACCCTGCCCTTGCCCACTAGAGCTCTGGTCCAGAATGATCTTATCGACGTCACCCAAAATCTGTTCCATCCGTTCCAGATACAAACGCTTGCGGGTCACGTCCGGTGCCTTGGAATACTCTTCCAGAACCGCGCTAAAGCGGCTGGCCTCACCCTGAGCGCTGTTGATCTGTTGCGCACGATATCCTTCGGCCTCTTCCAAAATCTGTGCGGCTTCACCGCGCGCTTCGGCGAGTACCCGGTTGGCATAGGCGTCAGCGACGTTCTGCAGACGGTCACGCTCTTGCGCGGCCGCCTGAACATCGCGGAACGCAGCAATCACGTCCTGTGGCGGGTCGGCCTTGTCAAAGTTCACACGGACGATGTTCACGCCCGAATCGTAGCTGTCCATCGTCTCCTGAATCAGTTCCTGCAGGCGGTCGGCAATAATACCGCGATCCCGGTTCAGAATCGGCGCCAGTTCGCTTTGCGCAATAATCTCACGCATCGCAGATTCTGACACGGCGCGGATGGTTTGGCGTGGATCGCGCAGATTGAACAAGTATTTGGCGGGATCGTTGATGTTCCAGACCACTTGATAGTCGATATCGACCACATTTTCGTCACCGGTCAACATCAGGCCGTCATCACTGCCACGGGCACCGCCCATGTCTTCGTTCTGTTCGCGTGTTACCGGGATTACCTCAGCGGTTACGAACGGCCAGGGCGCAAAGTTTAGACCCGGATTGCCGACGGCCGAGAATTCGCCCAGGAACAACTCAACCGACTGTTCTTCTGGCTTTACGGTGTAGAAGCTCGCCAACCCCCAAAGACCGGCAGCGACCAGAACGCCAATTGCAATAGTGCCCTTGGTAAAGGCCGGACCACCGCCGCCTTGACCACTGCCGCCACCCTTGCCCGAGCCGCCGCGACCGCCCATCAGAACGCGCAGCTGCTCTTGGCCCTTTTTCATCAGTTCGTCGATCTCGGGGATTTGCGGGCCATCGCCTTCGGGGGGCTTGCGCCCATCGCCGTTGTTGCCCCGATTTCCTCCGCCGCCGGAAGAGCCTCCGCCCCCCCAGGGGCCGCCGCTGTTGCCCGCCATATGTTTCAATTCCTTCATTATGGACCGTGTGATCACGGTGTCCCTTGTAACGTGTGTATTCGCGCTTGCAAATCAAGCGGTGCGTAAAGGTTGCCGCATTGTCACCAGTTCTTCAGCCATCACCGGGTGCACCGCAACCGTGCGGTCGAAATCTTCCTTGGTGGCGCCCATCTTTACGGCGATACCAGCCAACTGGATCATCTCACCCGCGCCGGGCGCCACGATATGGCAACCCAGAACCTTGCGGGTGGCCTGGCTGACCAGAAGCTTCATCAAAACCCGCTGCGTTCCGCCAGCGAATGCCTTCTGCATCGGCTTGAACGACGTGGCATAAACCTCGATCGGTTCTTGTGCTGCGGCCTCTTCTTCGCTGAGGCCAACTGTTCCAAATTCCGGTTGCGTGAAGATCGCAGTCGGGATCAGTTCGTGATCCACGGGCGTTGGGTTGCCTCTGAACACCGTTTCGACAAAAGCCATGCCCTCGCGGATCGCTACCGGTGTCAGGTTCACCCGATCCGTAACATCGCCAATGGCATAGATCGAAGGCACCGCCGTCTGGCTGTATTCATTTACAATGATCTCACCCTTGCGACCACGTTCGACGCCCAGATCTTCCAGCCCCAGATTGTCGGCATTTGGCGCACGGCCCGTGGCGTACATCACGACGTCAAATCGATCCTCGGTGCCATCGGTTGCCTTGACGCGTATCTGGTCCCCGTCTTTGGTCATTTCCAGAACATTGGTGCCCAGACGTACGTCGATACCGTTCTGGCGCATCTCTTCACAGATCAGCCCCCGCGCTTCTTCATCAAAGCCACGCAGAATCTGCGCGCCACGATAGAATTGCGTGGTCTTGACGCCCAGCCCATTCATGATCCCTGCGAATTCGCTGGCGATATAACCGCCACCAACGATCAGGATGTTCTGGGGCAGCTTGTCCAGATGGAATATCTCGTTCGAGGTGATCGCCAGGTCCGAGCCCGGAAACTCTGGCACGACCGGACGGCCGCCAGTGGCGATCAGGATGTGCTTGGCGGTTTTGCGGGTGCCATCGGTCAGCTCGACCGTATGGGCATCAACCAAATGCGCGCGCTGGTCAAAGCTTTCAACACCGTTGTTTTTCAGGATGTTACGATAGATACCTTCCAGCCGGTCCAGTTCCGTCACCAACTTGCCGTGGAAGGTGTTCCAGTTGAACGCACCGGGTTGAATGTCCCAGCCATAGGCTTGTGCATCACCGACCATGCCCGAGTATTCACTGGCAAAGACCATCAGCTTCTTGGGCACACAGCCACGGATCACACAGGTGCCGCCATAGCGGTCTTCTTCGGCCAACGCGACCTTGGCCCCTGTCTCACCTGCCGCCACACGCGCAGCTCGAACCCCGCCCGAGCCTCCGCCGATGACAAAAAGATCATAGTCAAAGCTCATGCCGGGTTCCTTCGTTCAACATTCAAAAAATTCTCTGGATATCTGGGCGCGAAAACCCCGGTGCCAACCCCTGGGCACAGAAATTTCGAACATTCACTGACGCTTGTCGGGATCAAGGGCATCAAACTCAGTCCGAAACATCGGAAAACAGGTTGTCGCGCGACCGGCCCAAAAACTGGTCCAGCTCGATGGTGCCTGCATTGATGTCCCGCAGTTCGACCCGGCCATCGCCGTGGCCCAGAACGACCTTGTCGCAGATATCGATGAACAGGCCATTTTCGACCACGCCCGGCACCTGATTCAGGATCAGCGCCATCTGACGCGGATTGCCGATGCGTTGCAGGTGCAGGTCCAGAATGTGGTTTCCTTCATCGGTCACAAAAGGGGCCTGACCATTCATGCGCAATGCAGAGGTCGTGCCCAGAACATCCATGGTGTCCAGCGCCTCTTCGATCAGCGTCCGCGTGGTTTGCCAGCCAAAGGGAACCACCTCGACCGGCAGTGGGAAAGCGCCCAGTGTTTCAACCTCTTTTCCGGCATCAGCGATGACGATCATCTGATCACTGGCCGTGGCCACGATCTTTTCCTGCAGATGCGCTCCGCCGCCGCCCTTGATCAGGTTCAAGTCCGCATCAAACTCATCGGCACCATCAATGGTCATGTCCAACCACCCGGCTTGGTCCAGTGAAATGACCTCGACCCCGACCTCGCGCGCAAGCTGTGCCGTGCGGGTCGATGTCGGCACGCCCTTAATCCGTAAGCCTTCCTCGCGAACCCGTTCGCCCAGACGGCGCACCAACCAGGCGGCTGTGGAACCTGTCCCAAGGCCCACGCGCATTCCGTCTTCGACCATCTCGGCCGCACGGCACGCGGCCACGTATTTTGCAGTGTCGATGGGCGACAAATCTCCGGTCATGGCAGCTTTCCAAGGTTGGCTTGCCGAAGTTATAGGGAATGCGTCGGGTGACTGCGACCCCAATTTGCGACCCGGCGGGCTTAAAGACACCGAAGGACTACGCGTTTCCTATCGGAAACGTCGCAATCATGTCTTACAAGCTCATCTTTGCGTTATAAGTTGCCGCCATGTTGACGCCCTACCGCCTGCACTATGCCCCCGACAACGCCTCGCTGGTGATCCGCCTGGCGCTGGAAGAGATGGGTGTGCCTTATGAAACCGCTCTGGTGGATCGGCGCCAGAACGCGCAGGACAGCGCTGCCTATCGGGCACTCAATCCCAACGGCCTGATCCCGGTTCTGGAAACGCCGCAAGGGCCGATCTTTGAAACCGCCGCTATCCTGCTGTGGTTGTCCGAGCAGCATGGCCAGCTTGCCCCGGCCAAAGATGATCCGGACCGCGCAGGCTTTCTGAAATGGCTATTCTTCGCATCCAACACGCTGCACGCAGACTTGCGCATCCTGTTTTATGCCGAGAAATACATCGACCCGTCGCAGGCTGACACATTGCGGGCTGGCATTCGCCCCCGCGTGAGACACCATTTGCAATTGCTGGACCAAGTAGCAAAGAGCGCGCCGGATTGGTTCTGTGCTGATCATCCATCCGTTCTGACGTATTATGTCGCGTGCATGATGCGCTGGATGGCACTTTACCCCGCTCAGGCAGACCGCAGTTGGTATCAACTGCCGGACACGCCTTACCTGCAAACGCTGCTGATGAAGCTTGAAGCACGCCCAGCGACCCGTTCGGCCATTGCGGCAGAAGGTCTGGGAGTCACCCCGTTCACATCCCCAGTTCACGCCAACCCACCAGAAGGCTCAGCTATCTGATATGTTCCTCTCTGTTTTCGATATGTTCAAAGTGGGCATCGGCCCGTCCTCTTCTCACACTATGGGCCCCATGGTGGCTGCCGCACGCTTTCTGGATATGATGCGTGCGTCGCCGTTTGATTTTTCGGGTCTCAAGGGGTCATTGCACGGTTCACTGGCCTTTACCGGCGTGGGTCACGCAACCGACCGGGCGACCATCCTTGGCTTGGCCGGTTTTGTACCGGACACCTATGACAACGCCAAAGCCGAGGCTGCGCTGACGGAAATCACCCGTACGCATACGGTTACGCCAGAAGGCTTGCCGTCGCTTCAATTCGACCCCAAGACCGACCTGATTTTCGACTATGACAACACTCTGCCCGGACACGCCAACGGCATGATCCTGATGGCGACGGACGCACAGGGCGACGTTATCCTGCGGCAGGTTTTCTATTCCGTCGGCGGCGGATTTGTCCTGACCGAGGAAGAACTGGCCGAGGGAAAAGCAACCAATGAAGGCGCACCGGTGCCGTTCCCATTCAAATCAGCCGTGGAAATGCTGGAGATGGCAAAATCCAGCGGCAAGAGCATTGCCGGAATGAAGCGCGAAAATGAAATCGCGCGGGGCTGTGCTGACAGTTTTGCCAAAGGCTCAGCGCGCCTGTGGGAAGTCATGAACGCCTGCATCGAACGCGGATTGACCACAGACGGCATTCTGCCGGGCGGGTTGAAAGTGCGCCGCCGCGCCAAGGGCATTTATGACGCCCTGATGGCTGAACGCGGCATGAACCTGACCGCGCCGCATACGATCAACGACTGGATGAGCGTGTACGCGATGGCGGTAAACGAAGAAAACGCAGCCGGTGGGCAGGTCGTCACCGCACCTACCAACGGTGCGGCAGGTGTTCTGCCTGCGGTGCTGCGTTATTACCTCGACCACGTGCCCGGTGCCTCGGAAAGCCATATCGAGGACTTCCTGCTGACCGCAGCCGCCATCGGCGGGTTGGTGAAGTACAACGCCTCGATCTCGGGGGCCGAAGCGGGATGTCAGGCCGAGGTCGGCAGCGCAGCCGCCATGGCTGCTGCCGGGCTTTGCGCCGTAATGGGCGGAACGCCTGAACAGGTAGAGAACGCCGCCGAAATCGCGCTGGAGCATCACCTGGGCATGACCTGCGATCCCGTCGCCGGGCTGGTTCAGGTACCCTGTATCGAGCGGAACGGGCTGGGTGCCATCAAGGCAGTTTCTGCCGCGTCACTTTCCTTGCGCGGGGACGGTCAGCATTTCGTGCCTTTGGATTCGGTAATCGAGACCATGCGTCAGACCGGGTATGACATGCACGAAAGGTACAAGGAAACCTCGCTTGGCGGATTGGCTGTGAACGTGCCAAACTGCTGAAGGAGACCAGGAGAGGGTCGATATGCGTGGACATTGCCTGTGCGGTAAAATCAAATACGAAATCGACTCTGCGCCCCTGTCCTGCGTCAGCTGTCATTGCGACAGCTGCCGACGCCAATGCGCCGCTCCGATGACCACCTATTTCGCGGTCCGCGACGGGCAATGGCGCTGGACCGGAGAGGACCCCAAGCGCTTCAACTCTTCTCCGGGCGTTGAGCGCAGCTTTTGCCCTCATTGCGGCACACCGATCTCATTCCGTTCGACGAAGATGTCGGGTGTGCAGCACCTGTATGTCGCGACATTGGAAAACCCCGAGGCTCTGACGCCCACTCTCCATGTGGCGTATGAAGAAAAGCTGAGCTGGCTTCATCTTGATGATGGTCTGCCCACTTGCATCGGGCCGGATTACACAAAGGTTCAGCCACTGCCCGATGCGTGACATCGGACCTTTCTCCTGTGACGTGAAACGGATAGCGTCGCCGACATGACCCACGATCGCCCCGTCTTTGGCATCGTCTTGATGCTTGGTTTTTGTGTCCTCGCCCCATTGGGCGACGCGATGGCCAAGCTGTTGGGCGAGACCACCCCGTTGGGCTTGCTGGTAACAGTTCGCTTTGCTGCGCAGGCCCTGATTCTGATCCCTCTGATTGTTTTGACTGGGCGGCCCTGGCGGATGAGCGGGCGCATCCTGCGCCTGACGGTGATCCGCACGCTGCTGCACATCGTCGGGATCACGGCCATGTTCAGCGCGTTGAAGTTTCTGCCACTGGCCGACGCCATCGCAATCGCCTTTGTCATGCCCTTCATTATGCTGCTGCTGGGCAAGTTCGTTCTCGGGGAAGAAGTTGGCATACGCCGCCTGGCTGCATGTATCGTTGGGTTCGCGGGCACGTTGCTGGTCATCCAACCCAGCTTTGCCGAGGTTGGCGCCCCCGCCCTGCTGCCCCTGATCGTCGCTGTTGTCTTTGCCTTGTTCATGCTGGTCACTCGGCAAATCGCGAAAGAGACCGATCCTGTGTCTTTGCAGGCTGTCTCGGGTGTTTTTGCCACGCTCATATTGGCCCCGGTTCTGCTGGTCGGTACGCAGCTGGATGTCTGGGAGATCTCAGTGATCTTACCCGGTCCTGACATGTACTGGCTGCTGTTTGCGATTGGGGCGTTGGGCACGATTGCCCATTTGCTGATGACATGGTCCTTGCGCTATGCGCCCGCTGCCACACTGGCTCCGATGCAATATCTGGAAATCCCTGTTGCAACGCTGATCGGCTGGATGATCTTCAGCGACCTGCCAGACGGACTTGCAGCGATAGGAATCGCCATCACAATCGCCGCAGGGCTCTACGTTATTCTGCGCGAACGGGCCACCGCCCGGTCTGCCCCGACAGAAACACCCGCATAAGCGGGTCCAGCGCGGCACGCGGGATCATGACCAAAAGTCCCGGCCCGTCCATTTGCAGTTCAACCTCGGCCAGCGCACGGTTGGACGTCCCCATCTGACCGTCCGGTTCGAACTGCAACCCATCAATTGGCCACTCCAACCCGGTGCTGCGGCCGGTCACCAAGCGCATTGAAAACAGCGATACCACGTCCCCGGGGTCAACTGGCAAGCAAATCCGGGGGGGTGCGTGAAAGACCACCTCATCCTCGCCCAGCAGAATGCACGTCTGATGCTGCCTTCGGATCAGGGTATTCAAAACCGCAAGCTGATGATCCAGCCGCCCCCCCAGAAAACCTGCTCCCAAGATCACCGGGCTCTGCACGCTGCGCAGCGCCTTGTCGAAATCGGTGCTGTCTTGTTCGCGGATCGGAAAAAGCCGCTCCGACGGTATTTTTGCCTTGGCCTCGGCATCCAGCGAATCGAAGTCTCCGATGACAGCATCGGGGATATGACCTGATTCTGTTAAAACAGATGCTCCACCATCGGCCGCAACGACGGACTTGACGCGGCTCAGCACCAGATTCAGGTCATCAGGCCCGACAAATCCCCCTCCAAACAACCCAATTGGATCATTAGAGCGTACAATTGGCTCGAATTTACTAAGATTGGTCATATTTCCCGGTTTTGGACACATTAAGACCACAAAATGATAGATTCATGCAGGATGTTCAGAGCCGATGTGTGCTCCCGATTCCGGGTAAGTTGGCTCTCGTAGTTTGTAAAGGACGTGCGTCTGATGGTACAGAATAACAAGGTATTGACAGTTTCTTACGGAACCTTCTCCTGCACTTTGGAAGGATTTGACGATTCCTTTGAGACGATGAAAGCCATCGCCGAGTATTTTCGCGATCTTGCAGCGGATGACCGCTATTTCGGCTCGGAACCCCCTCAACCTGATGCCGAGATGCTGGCCCACATAGCCCGGCGCGACGCGTCGCAGCGCGTTGAAGCCAGTCAAAACGACACCGGCCTTTTGCTGCGCGCGACTCAGACGCCCGCAACCGCTGCAACTGTCACCCATCAGGATCCAGCCCCGCAAGCAGCAGCCGTGATGTCCGCTGCAACCGCGCCGACTCACGGACAGCCAAGCCCGGCCGAAACCAGCTTCGCAGAGGCGGAACCAGTTGGAGACACTCCTCCTCCGGAAGCCGACAGCATCGCCGCAAAGCTGCAGCGCATTCGGGCCGTTGTTTCTCATTCAGACGTTCCACCCGCAGCCTATTCCGAAGACGAGGATACTTCGCTGCTGACCAACCCCCAGCCCCCTGTTGACGCTGTTGCGGCAGCGTTTGAAGCCGGTGCTCTCAACGCTGAGGACTTTGCTGAACCCGAAGAACCCAAGGCCGAAGAAACGCAAGAATATGTTGTCGATGAACCTGAAGCTGAAGAAACAGATGACCTGACCGCCGAAGCCCCTACCGAAGCACAGGACACCGAAGCCGACGAAATCCTAACGTTCGAAACCGACGATTTGCCCGTGCCTCTGACCCCCGAGCACGTGCAAGTTGACGATCTGGAAGACACTTCGGAAATGGAGCAGCTTCCCGCCGAAGAACTGCTTGCGGACGTGGAACAGGAAACTGAGGACGAATTTGACGAAGAGGACATCCCGAACATCCTTAACGTCGAAGATGTGGCCATCGAAACTGCGGACGAGGTCGCAGATGACGCGGATGAAGATCTTAAGCAGGGCATGTTGACCGCTGAGGATGAAGAAAACCTGCTGAGCGAGATTTCCGATATCGAAGACAGTTTTGCCGTTCGTTCCAGCCAGAGGCTGACCGACGATGCAGATCCCGATCAGGACGTTCTGCGTCTGATGGCCAAAACAGGCGAACATATGGACGACCCGTCCAGCAGCGATGCGCGGGAAACCTATTCGCACCTGCGCACAGCCGTTGCAGCGACCGAAGCCGAACTTGATGACAACGCCACTGCGTCCTCGAAGGATGAGGAATATCGCGGCGACCTTGAATCCGTAGTCAGCCCCCGCCGCCCCGAGGTGAAGGTGACAAGTGCACGCCCGGAAACGGATGCACCTGCCCCGCTTAAACTGGTGGCAGAGCAGCGTGTTGACGACCAAAGCCAACCAACCGGACCGGTTATGCCGCGCCGCGTAACCTCGGATTTGGACGATACCGGATCGGAAGAAGGCGGCTTTGCACAGTTTGCACAGGACCAGGGCGCGCAATCGCTGCCCGACCTTCTGGAAGCAGCCGCTGCCTATCTTTCCTTCATCGAAGGCCAGGAACAGTTCTCTCGTCCGCAGCTGATGAACAAGGTCCGCTCATTGAAACAGGATGAGTTCAATCGCGAAGAAAGCCTGCGTTCATTCGGTCAGCTGCTGCGCGATGGAAAAATCGAAAAAGCTGGCGGTGGCCGGTTCGCCGCATCCAACCTGATCGGCTTCCGTCCAGATGATGAGCGCGCAGTTGGTTAAGTGACGCGCCAACAGACAAGCAGGGCCGGGTAAACCCCGGCCCTTTTTTGTCGCTCCCACGGAAAGGCGAGTTGGAAAAACTTTTTAGGCAGCGTCAACCAACAATTTATGCTGCAGTGCAGAATTGTGATATACTCTTACGGCAGAAATCTCGTCATCATGCCCGTTTCAGACAGAGGAAACGCTATGCAAGACGTCATAATTCGCCGACTTCGAAAATACGACCAAGCCTTAGTTACAAACCATTTCAACAGCTTGGATGAAGATGTTTTGTTGTCACGCTTTGGTACACCTGTTCAGCCTGAGGGATTGCGACACTACATTTCCAACATGTTTGCGAACGCAGCATTGATATTCGGAGCCTTTCCGGATTCTTGCCTGCGTGGTGTAGGAGAGTTGCGTTTGATACCTGATCATAAACACCACGCCGCGGAAGCCGCCTTTACTGTCGAAAAAGTTTGGCAGGATCAGGGGATTGGGGATGCTTTGTTGTCACGCCTCATTACGGTAGCTCAAAACAGAGGGGTCAGAGAAGTTCACATGCTATGCCTTGCAACCAATCAAAAAATGCGACGCCTGGCCGAGAAACACAATGCAGAGCTAGCACTTGTGCCAGGTCAGGTTGAGGCTACTCTGACCACCCCATGGCCGACCCCCTTCAGCATGGCGAAAGAAATCACAAGCGAGTACCGCGCGTTTACGCGCGCAGTGCTAAGCTGGCCAAACCATGTGTAAACTTCACAACAGGCTCAGGACTGATCCGGGTCTTCTTTCCCGACGCCGCGAAACACGAACTTGAACGGCAGAGCCCAAAGAATGCCAAGAACGATATAGACCAGAAGCTCCACCCAGATCGGGGGGCGCTCCAGCCAGTTCACAACTGTCACCACCGCCACAATATAAAGTGGCAGTCCAACAACAAGGATCACCAGCGACCACCGGCGGCGCGCCTTATAGCTTAGACCTGGTTTGTTTTCCTCGGTCATCAGTCAGCAAAGGGGTCGGTCACCAGAATGGTGTCGTCCCGCTCCGGGCTGGTGGACAGAAGCGCCACGGGGCATTCGATCAGTTCTTCGACCCGTCGCACATACTTGATCGCGTTGGCAGGCAGATCGGCCCAACTGCGCGCGCCTTCGGTCGATTCGCTCCAACCAGGCATTTCTTCGTAGATCGGGGTACAACGCGCCTGCTGGTCAGCTGCCGTGGGCAGATAATCCAAACGTTCGCCGTCCAGTTCATACCCCGTGCAGATTTTCAGCGTTTCAAAGCCGTCCAGAACATCGAGCTTGGTCAGCGAGATGCCGTTTACACCGCTGGTCGCGCAGGTTTGCCGCACCAGACACGCATCGAACCAACCACAGCGACGTTTGCGGCCCGTGACGGTGCCGAACTCATGCCCACGGGTTCCGAGGCGCAGACCATCATCATCGTCCAGCTCGGTCGGGAACGGCCCCTCACCCACACGAGTGGTATAGGCTTTTACGATGCCCAACACGAAATCCACAGATCCCGGTCCAATACCCACACCTGTCGCCGCCTGCCCGGCGATCACGTTCGAAGATGTCACAAACGGATAAGTTCCGAAGTCGATGTCCAGCAATGCACCTTGCGCGCCTTCAAACAGGATACGTTTGCCGGCTTTGCGTTTTTCGTTCAACACTTTCCAGACGGGTGCCGCGAACGGCAGAATCTGCTGCGCGATCTCTTTCAACTGAGCGATCAGCCCATCGCGGTCAACTGGTTCAATCCCCAACCCCTTGCGCAGCGGATCATGGTGCTGCAACGCGCGGTCGACACGTGCCTCAAGCGTCGCTTCGTCAGCCAGATCAGCAACACGAACGGACCGACGGCCAACCTTGTCCTCGTAAGCCGGCCCAATACCGCGACCAGTGGTTCCGATTTTGGTGCCTTTGCTCGCGGCTTCTTCACGTGCGCGGTCCAGCTCACCATGAATGGGCAGAATCAGCGGTGTGTTTTCAGCGATCATCAGTGTTTCCGGACTGATCTCGACACCCTGCTCGCGGATCGAAGCGATTTCCCCGACCAGATGCCAGGGGTCTAGCACAACACCGTTGCCGATGACGCTCAGCTTGCCGCCGCGCACGACACCCGATGGTAACGCGTTCAGTTTGTAGACTTCCCCGTCAATGACCAGCGTGTGACCGGCATTATGCCCGCCCTGAAAACGCGCGATCACGTCCGCCCGTTCGCTGAGCCAGTCGACGATCTTGCCTTTTCCTTCGTCACCCCACTGGGCGCCGACAACAACCACGTTGGCCATATCCGGTCCTTTTGTGCTGAATTACCAAACCCGGCTCGTATAGCGGGGCGCAAACGGCAGGGAAACCGATATTTCGCCGCAGATGAAAATCGCGCGAACGCGCAATGCCTCCGGTGGGGATATTTGAAGCCAGATGAAGAAAGGATCCCCTGTTTCATCTGGCTGGAAATATCCCGGGGAGTCGCCCGAATGGGCGGTGGGGGCAGAGCCCCTCCCCAACATTATCGCAAATGCACCGGTTGCCCGTGGGGTGTCGTCAGATAAGCCTCTTCCCACGCATGATGCAGGTCTTTCACATCCTGCGGTAGAGCGGTGCCTTGATCGGCCAGCAAACACTCAAGCGTTTCCAGCCAAGCATGGAAATAGTCATCGCCACCATCCAGTTCCCGATCAAGGCCATTGCGTTTAAGTGTGTCCGAAAAACGTGCCGCCCAGTCAGACCAGTCAAACCGCCCTGCCTCGTTCAACGCAACTGTGACGGCAAAGACCTGCGCGTGCCAGGGTTCAGCGAAGACAGGCTCAGGTGCGCTGTGGGTGATGCAATCGCTCATGCCGGCTCCAGATAGCTTTGCCACAGATCCAGCACCACTTCGTCATCAGGGTGTTCAGGGCTAGACCATAGTTCCGACGCCGGGAAAACCACCGCAAAGATCGGTTCAGGCGCTTCGCCTAACCCATGCGCATTGGAATCGGGCAGAACATGGGTTCCGTGCAGGCGTAAGATGCGCCCCTTGGCGCCAGATGCATAGATCGGCAGGCGTGTATGGCCGCCGTCTACAAGGCGATTCGCTGCACGCCGAGTCGTGACAACCTCTTGCCCAACAGAATAGCGCACCGCGATGTTTGAGGGCCTGTCTGCAGGACCACCTTTCGCCAATGCCGCGGACACAGCTTCCGCTTTCAGCATTTTGTCAGCCAGCGGGTGCGGTTCGTTCTCTCCACCACCACGCAGATCTTCAAGGGTCAATACTCCGTTCTCGACCAACAAATCGGTCAGCCCCGAGATCCATTTCTCATAATACGAAAACCGCGTGTAATCCTTGGGTGACAGCCGTTCGCGCGCATGGCGGGATACATCAATGTTCCACTGCCCCAGAAACCCGGACGCGAGTGTCACTGCCAAGGCTCGAGCGTGCCACTCCTCGGCAAAAACCGGCGCGTCTTCTGCTTCAGGGTTTATCGGCCCATCCCCAAAACGCCCCCCCATGTCATGAACGCGCGTCATGAGGGCACCCTGGGAAGGCCGGTGCCGATCATACTGTCGCGTGTAACCAGCGCGGCAAGTTTGTCTTCACTCAACCCATCTGTGCCTTCGGGACGCATCGGCAGAACGAGGTAGCGAATCTCGGCGGTCGAATCCCAGACCCGCACCGAAGTGCCCTCGACCAGGGTGACGCCGAATTCAGCCAGCACTTTGCGCGGTTCGCGCACGGCTCGGGCCCGGTAGGCGTCCGACTTGTACCAGCCGGGCGGGATACCCAACAACGGCCACGGGTAGCAGCTGCACAAGGTGCAGACGACCATGTTGTGCTGGGCTGGCGTGTTCTCGACAACAACCATATGTTCACCCTGCCGACCATAATAGCCAAGATCAGCCACCACAGGCGTGGCGTTTTCCAGCAAGGCCGCCTTGAAAGCCGGGTCGCTCCACGCTTTGGCAACGACGCGCGTACCGTTCTGTGGGCCAATCCTGTTCTGATAAGTGTCAATGATTTCATCCAGTGCCGCCGGGTTGATCAGCCCTTTGCGGGTCAGAATCGTTTCCAGTGCCTTTACTCGCAAAACAGGTTCCGGCGGCAGTAAAGCGTGCGGGTGGTCGTGATCGTCATGTGGCATGGGCCGCAGCCTGCGTTACGCTACGGCGTTCTGTCCAGTCCCTTTACCGTGATATGATACATCACGCGTCGTGATGCGAACTCCTGACTTGCCCCCGCTGGCAAACTTGCATAAGTACCTCGCGATACACGTCACGCTGTACAGGACCACCATGGAAAACGTCGTTCTCATCATCCACCTTCTGTTGGCCTTGGGCCTGATTGCCGTTGTTCTGATGCAGCGGTCCGAAGGCGGTGGCCTTGGTATGGGCGGTGGCGGCGGTGGCGCCATGACAGGCCGTGCAGCGGCAACCGCTTTGGGCAAGGTGACATGGATTCTGGCTGCGTGCTTCATCGTGACTTCGGTCACGCTGACCATTCTGGCCGCTCAGAAGTCCTCGGGCAGCTCGGTGATTGATCGTCTGGGTGGTCAGGCGCCGGCTTCGACCGAAGAAAGCACTCCGGCGATTCCGTCGGCAGATGACCTTCTGCCGCCGACACAGGGCGACAACGCGCCACTGATCCCGCAGGCGGACTGATCCACAAAACCTAGAAACCAGAAAGAGAACTGCAACAGCATCTTGCGGTTCTCTTGCGCTATTGGCGCGAATCCTTTATATGTGAAGTCCCGTGGTGCAGCGGTTTTTCGGAACCGCCGGGCAGCTGATTTTGACGTCTCACGGGAGCAGCCGAAAAACTATGGCGCGTTTTATTTTCATCACTGGTGGTGTGGTTTCGTCCTTGGGCAAAGGACTGGCTTCGGCGGCTTTGGGTGCACTGTTGCAGGCGCGGGGATACTCGGTACGCCTGCGCAAACTGGACCCCTATCTGAACGTCGATCCTGGCACGATGTCGCCGTTTGAACATGGCGAAGTGTTCGTCACCGACGATGGGGCCGAAACCGATCTGGACCTTGGCCACTATGAACGTTTCACCGGTGTGGCCGCCCGCAAGACCGACTCGGTCAGTTCGGGGCGCATTTATTCGAATGTGCTCGAGAAAGAGCGCCGTGGTGATTACCTTGGCAAGACCATTCAGGTCATCCCGCACGTCACCAACGAGATCAAGGACTTCATCGCCATTGGCGAGGATGAGGTTGATTTCATGCTGTGTGAGATTGGCGGCACCGTCGGCGATATCGAAGGCCTGCCCTTCTTTGAAGCCATCCGTCAGTTCAGTCAGGACAAACCGCGCGGGCAATGTCTTTTCATGCATCTGACGCTGCTGCCATTCATCAAAGCCTCAGGCGAGTTGAAAACCAAACCAACTCAGCATTCGGTGAAAGAGTTGCGCTCGATTGGTCTGGCCCCTGATATTCTGGTGTGCCGGTCCGAGGGTCCGATCCCGACCAAGGAACGCGAAAAACTGGCCCTGTTCTGTAACGTCCGCCCCGACAGCGTGATCGCGGCGCAGGACCTTTCCACGATCTATGACGCCCCGCTGGCCTATCACCGTGAAGGATTGGATCAGGCCGTTCTGGACGCGTTCCAGATCAGCCCCGCCCCAAAACCCGATCTGGCCAAGTGGGAAGACGTCAGCGACCGTATTCACAACGCCGAAGGCGAAGTGAAGGTCGCCATCGTCGGCAAATACACACAGCTCGAAGACGCCTATAAATCGATTGCCGAGGCGTTGACCCATGGCGGTATGGCCAACCGGGTGAAGGTGAAAGTCGAGTGGGTCGATGCCGAGGTGTTCGACACCGAAGACGCCGCACCGCATCTGGAAGGCTTCCACGCCATCCTCGTACCCGGCGGGTTTGGCGAGCGTGGCACCGAAGGCAAGATCAAGGCCGCTCAGTATGCGCGCGAACACAAGGTGCCTTATCTGGGTATCTGTCTGGGTATGCAGATGGCCGTGATCGAAGCCGCTCGGAATGCGGCGGGAATCACAGAAGCAGGCTCGGAAGAGTTCGACCACGAGGCCGGTAAAAAGCGGTTTGAACCTGTGGTTTACCACCTGAAAGAATGGGTACAGGGCAATCACAAGGTTGAACGCAAAGTCGGCGACGACAAAGGCGGCACCATGCGTTTGGGCGCTTACAACGCGGTACTGGCCGAAGGGTCCAAAGTTGCTGACGTCTATGGCAACACCCAGATCGAAGAACGCCACCGTCACCGCTATGAGGTGGACATCAAGTACCGTGAGCAGCTTGAGAAAGCAGGCCTGAACTTCTCGGGCATGTCGCCGGATGGCCGGTTGCCGGAAATTGTCGAATGGTCGGATCACCCCTGGTTCATCGGCGTTCAGTACCACCCGGAACTCAAGTCCAAGCCGTTTGATCCGCACCCGCTGTTCCGCGACTTCGTGCGCGCAGCAAAAGACACTTCGCGTCTGGTTTGATATACCGCTGTGTCGGACTGTCGCCCCCGCGTTGTTTTGTGGGGGCTGATCTCTTAACTGTATGAGGATGCGGAGTTTCTGCTTCGCAGTTTGGATGCAGTTCAGAGATTCAGGAGATTTCCGATGAGCAACGCAACAACGATCACAAACCTCCAGCAAGCGCTGCATATGGAGCTGACGGCGGCGCATCAGTACCAGCTGCACGCCCATGTGCTGGAGGATTGGGGCCTGGATATCCTGGCCGAAAAGATGCGCGGCGAGATGCAGGAAGAATTGGGCCACTCTGACGCGTTCATTGAGCGCATTCTGTTCCTTGGCGGCGTACCCGAGCTTGAGTTTCAAAAAAGCCCGGCAGCAGCAGGTTCTCTGGAAGAGATGTTCTCTGCCGACCTGAAGGACGAAACCGAAGCCGTCGATTTCTATACCAAAGCCGCGCTACAGGCCGCTGAGGCCGGAGATGTCGGCTCACGCACCCTCTTCGAACGCATCCTGTTGGAAGAAGAAGGGCACAAAGAGTGGTTGGAAACTCAGCTGAGCCTGCTGAAACGTCTTGGCGATTCTAACTTCAGTGCAAAATTTGTCTCCGGTGTGGCAGACCAAGCCTGACGGTTATCGAACCAACCTATCAGACGACACAGGCAGCTAAAGGTTCTACGGAGCGTGCCTGCAAAGCCTGTGTCGTCTCTTCAAAGTGACGTGTGGGGCCGAAAAACCTCTATTCCCCTGTCTTGCAAGTGGCTAACTGTTGCGCTGACGACAACAGGAGAGTTCCGATGACCGACCAGATCCAGAACGCGAAGACCTTCACCAGCCTTCACAAAAAAGGCGATCCGGTCATCCTTTTCAACATCTGGGACGCAGGCAGCGCGGGCGCAGTGCGGGATGCTGGCGCACAGGCGATTGCGACCGGTAGCGCCCCGGTTGCCATGGCTCAAGGGTTCAGCGACGGACAAAACATCCCGATCGACGCCGCTTTGGACAACGCCCGCCGCATTGTATCTGCGGTCGATCTGCCGGTGACACTGGATTTCGAAGGCGCTTATGCAGAAGACGTGCAGGGGATCTCAGAAAATGTGAAGCGCGCTCTGGATTGCGGTGTGGTTGGCTTCAACTTCGAAGATCAGATCATCGGAGGTGCGGGGCTTTATGATGTGGCGGTTCAGGCCAAGCGCGTCGAAGCCATGTGTGAGGCGTGCGAAAGCGCGGGCATCTCCGCTTACGTCAATGCACGCACGGATCTCTTTCTCAAAGTTTCCGCTGAGGCCCATGATGAGGCCATGCTGGACGACGCCATCGCCCGCGCTGCTGCCTATGAAGCGGCCGGAGCCAGTGGTTTTTTTGCTCCCGGCCTGAAAGACGAATCCCTTATTGATCGTTTGTGCGCAACAACCAATCTGCCGGTGAACATCATTGCCCTCCCTGGGACGCCTGATTCTTCCAAGCTGGCTGAACTGGGCGTAGCGCGCATCAGCTATGGGCCTGTCCCTTACCGGCAGATGATCAAATGGCTGACCGAGCAGGCACAGACCGCCCTGCAATACCGGGGCTAATCACCCCAACAGGCTTGGGATTGCCTTCAAGACAGTTTTTTTCACCTTTTGGTTGAACCTAACTGTGCGGTGCATCAGAGTGCTGCCCATACCCGTATTGAACGGCGATCTTGTGATCATTCGGGGCTATGACGGGTAGTCTTCGCTTGGCGAGCCACAAAATATGGAATAACCTGATCCTATGTTGAAAAAGTTTCTTCAGGCGCTCAGGCCGCCTCAACATGAACACCTGCCAGATCCCGACGCCGAGCTTGCCCTGGGTGCGCTTATGGTGCGTGTGGCGCAGGCGGATCGGGATTACAAACTGGAAGAGATCAGTCTGATCGATAAGATTCTGGCCCGTCTTTACCAGCACAACGCGATCGAGGCAGCCAAAGTGCGGGCCACCTGCGAAAAGCTTCATGCCGCGGCGCCCGATACCGACACTTTTGGCAAGCTGATCCGGGAGACAACGGACCTGAAAGAGCGTCTGGCCGCGCTGGATGCATTGTGGGAAGTTGTTCTGGCCGATGGCAGCACGGATGAGGGCGAGATGAAGATCGTCGAAGAAGCCCGCGTTGCCATGGGGCTGAGCTTCAATGACAGCCAAGCCGCACGCGAACGCGTTCAAAGCCGCTTGGATGTAAGTTAGACGCTCGCTATATCTAACTCATGTTCAGTGAATTTCTTTCCAGGCTCACGCAGCCTCAACCCGCCCCGCTTGTCGAAGATGACGCCCGCCTTGCATTGACGGCCCTATTGGTACGTTTGGCACGTTCCGACAATGACTACTCTGATACCGAGATGGCGCGCATCGACCGTATCTCGGCAGAACGATATGGGTTGTCCCCATTCGAAAGCGCCGCATTGCGCGCCCGCGCCGAAGATCTGGAGGCCGAAGCCCCAGACACGGTTCGCTTTACCCGCGCCATCAAGGAAGCCGTCGCGTACGAGGATCGGCTTGCCGTGGTACAGGCGTTGTGGTCCGTGGCATTGGCTGACGGTCATCGCACAGGCGAAGAGGATTCATTGCTGCGCCTTGTGGTCAGCCTGTTGGGCGTGAGTGACGTGGATTCGGCCTTGGCGCGTCAAAGGGCTGCAAAGTCGTGATTGCGATGCTGGGCATGTATGACATGCCTGCGCTTCAAGCAGCTCATGATCGTTTCTGGAACCTGATACGCGATGATCTGAGCTTTGGTCCAGATCGACTGACCCGCGATCATAATATGTGGGACGTATGGCAGGATCCGGGTCTGATTCTAGCGCAGACATGCGGGATGCCCTACCGAACCCGGTTGCATGGTCAGGTCCAACTGGTGGGAACGCCGGATTACGACCTGCCCGATTGCCCGGCCGGATACTATAACTCGGTCTTCGTCACACGCAGAGATGATACACGTGACCTGAAAGATCTGGCGGACGGTACCTTTGCATATAACGAGGCGCTGTCTCAGTCCGGTTGGGCAGCCCCTATAGCGCATATGAAACTGATGAACCTGCGTCCTGCGACCCTGATGGAAACGGGTGGGCACGCCCTGTCAGCACAGGCTGTGTGCATAGGGAACGCTGATTATGCCGCGCTGGATGCGCTGACATGGCACCTGCTGCAAGAACACACTGATCTGGGTGAACACCTGCAAGGTCTGACAGGCACCTCGCCGACCCCAGCACTGCCTTACATTACCGCACAGGGGCAGGATGCCGCCCGGATTGCACGCGCGGTGCGTGCGGCTATCGACGGGCTGGAGGAAGGAGATCGGCAACAGCTGCATCTCAGAGGACTGATCGATATCCCACCTGCCGATTACCTGTCTGTTCCCAACCCGCCTACCCCAAAAGCTTTGCATTCAGTCAGTTGACCAAATTGTCGAACGCATTTGGTCATTTTGAGCGTTTGAGGTCTTGATTCTGTCTTTTGCGCATTGCATTGACCTTTTTTTTCAGCCCTAGTACCGCACCAACACCACCAACCACTGGATTGCCCGTGACAGAAACCGCTCCCGTCATCGAAATCAAAGACCTTCACAAAAGCTTCGGCCATCTCGAGGTTTTGAAGGGGGTGGATATCACAGCTCATCGCGGCGACGTGGTTTCGCTGATCGGCTCATCAGGGTCGGGAAAATCGACATTGCTGCGGTGCTGCAATCTGCTGGAAGACAGCCAGCAGGGTGAGATTCTGTTCAAGGGCGAACCGGTCCAGTGGACTGGAACCCATCACGGACGCCGCCCGGCGGATTCCAAACAGGTTTTGCGCATTCGCACCAATCTGTCGATGGTGTTTCAGCAATTTAATCTCTGGGCGCATTTGACCATCCTCCAGAACGTTATGGAAGCCCCCGTAACCGTCCTGGGCCGAGATAGGGCCGAGGTCGAAGACAGCGCACGCGCGTATCTGGAGAAGGTCGGCATCGGCGACAAATGCGACGTCTACCCCGCCCAATTGTCCGGCGGTCAGCAACAGCGTGCCGCCATTGCGCGCGGCTTGTGTATGGAGCCTGAGGCGCTGCTGTTCGACGAACCAACCTCGGCGCTGGACCCCGAGCTTGAACAAGAGGTCATCAAGGTGATCAAGGATCTGGCCGCCGAAGGGCGCACCATGATCATCGTGACCCATGACATGAAAATGGCTGCCGACATTTCAAGCCACGTAGTCTTCCTGCATCAGGGCTTGATCGAAGAAGAAGGCACACCCGAAGATATCTTTACGTCACCCGAATCCGAACGGCTTCGGGGCTTTCTCTCCGCCACTCAGGCGGCTTAAAATCAAAACAGAACCAAACTGGGGAGTAACCAATGAAAAACCTGATTCTGTCCACCGCAGCACTGGCGTTGACCGCCGGTATCGCCATGGCCGACACGGTCCGCATGGGCACCGAGGGCGCCTACCCTCCGTACAACTTCATCAACGATGCTGGTGAGATTGACGGATTCGAGCGTGAGGTCGGCGACGAGCTGTGCAAGCGCGCAAACCTGGAATGCGAATGGGTCAAGAACGACTGGGATTCGATCATCCCGAACCTGGTCTCAGGCAACTACGACACCATCATCGCGGGCATGTCGATCACCGACGAGCGTGACGAAGTCATCGACTTTACTCAGAACTACTTCCCGCCTGCGGCTTCGGCCTATGTAGGCGCAGCGGAAGGCGTTGATGTCGCCAGCGGTATCGTTGCGGCGCAAACCGCGACCATTCAGGCCGGTCACGTGGCTGAATCGGGTGCAACCCTGGTCGAGTTCGCAACCCCGGAAGAAACCATCGCAGCCGTTCGCAATGGCGAAGCCGATGCCGTCTTTGCTGACAAAGACTTTCTGGTGCCGATCGTCGACGAATCGGGCGGTGAGCTGGTTTTCGTAGGCGATGATGTCCCGCTGGGCGGTGGTATCGGTCTGGGCATCCGTGAATCGGATAGCGAACTGCGTGGCAAGTTCGACGAAGCGATCACTTCGATGAAAGCGGATGGCACATTGAACGAGCTGATCGGCAAATGGTTTGGCGAAGGCGTTCCGACCTACAACGCTGACGGTTCAGTCGTTACAAACTAAACCGCATCAAACAGCGGTTCGGCGCGCCTGTTGCGCCGAACCTCGCCCGGCAACTAAGCGGGCACGACGTTCGAAAGACGCTACATGTTTTCCTACTGCGCTGATCCTGACACGCTCGGAACACTCCGTTGGTTCTCTTGTTACCTGACCAACGGTGTTCACTTTTCCTTCTACCTGTCATTTCTCAAGGTGCTGGGATTACTGGCCGTGACCGCGCCTGTTGCTTTGGCGTTTGGATTTATGGGGGCAATGGCAGCCCGGTCGCATTTTCCACCGCTGAGCTGGCTGGGCAAAGGATACATCGCCATTGTGCGTGGTGTTCCGGACATCGCTTTCTTCTTGTTTTTTGTCATTGCCTTGGATCAGGCATTCGAATGGACGCGGCATAAAATCCTGTGCCCGGAATGGACCGACTCGATCCGCCAGGGAAATGACTTCATCGTCTGTCAGGCGGCCAAACTGCCCTTGGGTACTGCCCCGGAATGGGTGCATGAAACCTATGGGTTCTTCCTGGCCATCATCACCTTCTCAATCGTTTTCGGGGCCTTTGCCGCCAACGTCTTGTTTGGAGGGATGCGGGCTGTTCCGCACGCACAGCTTGAAACCGCCGAAGCCTATGGCATGTCCCGTCGCCAGACATTCTGGCGAATCCTTGTGCCGCAGATGTGGGTCTACGCCCTGCCCGGTTTGTCGAACCTTTGGATGGTGCTTATCAAAGCCACGCCGCTGCTGTTCCTGCTGGGCATCGAAGACATCGTCTACTGGGCGCGCGAACTGGGCGGCACCAAGACGTCCAAGTTTACCCAATACCCGCACGGAGACTGGCGCATGTGGTACTTCCTGTTCCTGCTTGTCTTCTATCTTGGCATGACCCGCGTGTCCGAGATCGGATTGGAAAAACTGATGCGTAAGCTGTCGCATGGACAAGCCACCTCGGGTGGTGAACTTCTGCGCAAGGAGACCACGGCATGAGCTGCTTGCAGACCATTCATGACTATGGCCTCCGTTCTCTTGGCATTGGCGAGCGCCTGCTTCCCAAGAACGACTTCACCTTGTGCGAACAGTTCACTCTGATCGGGTCGGGCATGATCTGGAACGTGTATTTCGGTATCATGGCACTGGCGACCGGGTTCCTTTTTGCCACCGCCCTGGCGGTTGGCAAAGCATCGCAGAACAAATGGCTGCGCAAGCCCTCGGAATGGTTCATCTTCCTGTTTCGCGGCTCGCCCTTGTTTATCCAGTTCTTCTTTGCCTATTTCTTCTTCCTGTCGCTGAAGAAATCCTACCCGATGTTTGACGCGTTCACCTCGGCCTGGTTGGGCGCGCTGATCGTTCTGTTCCTGAACACCGCCGCCTATTCAGGCGAGATCTTCTATGGCGCACTGCGGTCGATTCCCAAGGGTGATATCGAGGCTGCGGATGCCTACGGCATGTCTGGCTGGGCCCGCTTCCGCCGGATCGTCTGGCCGACGATGTTACGACTGGCATGGCCGGCGTACACGAACGAGGCGATCTTTCTGTTCCACGCCACCACACTAGTCTTCTTTTCGGCTTTCCCAGCCTGGCAACAACGCGGAGACGCGCTGTATTACGCCAGCTACTTTGCCGACAAGACATTCAACCCATTCGTTCCTTATCCGATTCTGGCGTTCTACTTCATCCTGCTGACATTGGTGATCGTCTGGGGATTTGGCATGATCAACAAGCGCCTGAACCGGCACCTTCCAGCCGCCAGACAGACCAAGATGCGCTTTCGGCTGAATCTGGCGCGCTGAGACACAGCGCGCCTGTCGCCTCACGGTCAAAATCAAACCAACGGCTCAACGCGTGCAGTCTTGCTAAAACAAACCAATTTTAAGAGAAGTGGTACCGCCTCCCTGGCTTGAACAGGGGACCTCTGGATCCACAATCCAGCGCTCTAACCAACTGAGCTAAGGCGGCACTCGTGAGGGGCGATGTACCGAACGCGCCGCAGGATTGCAAGAGGCTTAAAGTCGAAATTTCCAGCTTTGCTCGACAAGATCGACGCCAAAGGAATGCACCGGTTTGCTGCCCGTTAATTCCCAGCCAAACGCCCTATAAAGCGCACATGCCGCCGTGTGACTTTCATGGGTCCACAGAACCATTTCCTGGTATCCTGCCTCCCTAGCAAAGTCTGTACAGGATTCTAGCAGCCGTTTTCCCACCCCTTTACCACGTGCCTCGGGGACAACCAGAAACAGTCGTAGTTTGGCAGTGTGCTGATCGACACTTACACAAAAAATGCTGCCCAGTCGTTGCCCGCCTTGCTCTACGATCCAACCCTTTTCGCGGATGGGATCGTGGGATGTGATGAAGCCGTCAAGGATACGTGCCACCAAAGGCGCGAAGCTGTCATCGAACCCCTCATCACGTGCATAGAGCACACCATGCTGTTCAACCAGCCAAGCGGCATCATCGGGCTGGAAAGCTCTTAGAACGACATCATCCATATCTTATCTGACTACATTGGTGACTTGATTCTCAACCCCGCGCACGCTAGCACGAACGCTCAGTCTCGGAGGCACAGATGGGCATCAACACCGAACGCGACATTCAGGCAAATCTGCAAATCGGTCCGACCGATCAGGGTATGGTACGCTTGTTCATTGAAGCCGATGGCGTGGAAATTCCGATGGATTTCGAACCGGAAGAAGCCGAAGAAATCGCCGATGAGATCCGCGCCGCAATACAGGCCGCCCTGGCGGTGAAAGGCTGATCTCACAATCGTGGATCGCGCAGTGCGTGCAGACGACGCGCTGCATCTGTTGCAAACTTCTGGATCATCTTCTTGCGTCGCGCAGGGGCAAGCTTGTCTTCGGGCGCCATACGCACAATCTCGGCGTCATAGGCATCGGCAATGATCAGTCCTGTTTCATCGGGCAACAGGTCGGTCGGAAACCCGGTATCCACAGCCCAGAAGAATCGGTCGCACCACTCTAAATAGCCCTGCCATTTCGAATCTGACTGATAATCGGCCCGGCTGGATTTGCATTCGATCACCCAAAGTTCACCCTTGGGGCCCAACCCCATCACATCGACACGCAGGCCACGTGCCGGAACAAATTCCTCAACAGAAACAAAGCCATGCGCCGCAAGGTGCCGTGCGACACCGCGCGCCAGTTTCTGTCCAGGTTGCAAATCCAAAACCATTTCGCAAATGTGAACAATTAGCGAACAAATGTAAAGCGCCTCTTCAAGCTTGACATGATACCTAATAGTATCGCATCAATGTGATACCTAATGGTATCTCACTTGAGGGTGCTTATGGAAAACCAAACTCAAAACGCGTTTCGCGCGCTTGCGGACCCAACCCGCAGAGGCATCGTGCAACTGCTCGCGGTTCAGGACATGACGATCGGGCAGTTGACCGACCGGTTCGACATGACCCGCGCTGCGGTCAAGAAACACCTGACGGTGCTGTCTGATGGAGGGTTGATCTCGGTCGAAGTGCGCGGTCGAGAACGTATTAACCGACTTGAACCACTTGGGATGGCCCCTGTTCTGGATTGGCTCAGCTACTTTGACCAATTCTGGGATGATCGCCTCAATTCTCTCAAGGAAGCTGTTGAAGGGGAAGAAAAATGACCGATTCTGTATTGCAAAAAACGATCTTTCTGCGGGCCAAACCGGAAACCGTATGGGCCTATTTGACCGAGCCCGAACGGCTGGCGGAATGGTTTCACAAACCCCAGCGCACATTGGCAAGGGGACAAAAGCTTGAGATGTTCGGGACCACCAGCGGCGATCTTCTGATCTGGGGGGAAGTGCGCGAGGCGCGCGCGCCGGAATATCTGGAGTATACCTTCACCGTCAAACCGATGGGTGACGCCGTCAGCGTAGTCAAATGGACGCTGACCCCTGTTGCGGGCGGGACACGACTGAGCCTGCTGCACGAAGGATTGCCGCAAACCGCCGAGGCCTTCGGCCTGATCTTGGCACTGGACAACGGCTGGGACGAACATTTCGGCAAGATGCGCACAGCGATGCACGAAACTGTTGATGCGTAACCCCTTGTGCGAACCCGTCAGACGCCCTACTTAAGCGCGTGGCGGGTTCTGCCCTTCTTGTGACAGGTAGCATTCTGGTGGCCTTAAGCAATTCCGAGGGGGCTGGCTCTGTTCAGGTCCTGGCCTGATTACCTGGCGCCCACCTGTACATACAGGTCCTCGGGAATCAAACCACACGGTTGACTGGTGGTCCCGCCGCACTTTCCACGAAATATCAGCGCCCTGCGTGGGCCTCCTGTTTGACCGTTGCCGGTTCAAAGCTGTGAACGACCGGTGTTCCCCGGCGTGGACCCTGGGGCTTTTCTGCCATGCTCATGATCTTGTAAGCGAACTGAACACCGGCAAAGACGATACCATTCATGAACCAGATCATCACCAGAGCGACCAGGCCGACTTCGGAGCCAGTAATCAAGTGGCGCAGGTTAGCAACGTTCAGCGCCAATAACACGCCGACGAAAACGGCCGAAATAACAAAACCCCAGGCAACTTGTGTGATATACAGGCGGATCAGTTTCGGCATCGCATCTCTCCTTGCCTATCGCGAATATGATAGCGCATGCTTGGGTGCAGTAAACCACACCAAGTGCGGCAATTTAACAGAGACGCCATGAGCGCGCGGGACCAATTCGTTCTGGACCTTGTTGACGACTTTTCTTCATATCCGATTGACAGCGATCGCTGGGAATTCACCCTAAACCGATTGGCTGAACTGGGCGTCAACGCCCTAAACATTTTGCGTTTCACACCAAAGACAGGACAGATTCACTGGGTGCGCAGTTCGATGTCTAAACCCTGACTGAACCAATATAAACGCGGGGGACATACCGAGGCTGACCCGATGCTGGCGCAGGTCTTTAACGGCACCAAAAGTCTGTATGTACAAGCGGCCAGGCTGCGCGCCGAAGATGGTCATTCTGATCTGGCCCTGGGGTTGAATCACGGGCTGAGCAACGTAGGCTATATTCACCTATTTTCGCTGGTGACCCCTGCCCCGAGAACGAAGCAAAACTGGTCGTTCTGGCCTCGGACCGCCCCGAAATGCATCAGGTAACGGCCCGGCAGGATCGCAGACAGGCTGAACCTGTCCGAGATTACGGTCCGCGCCCATTTGCAAAGTGCACGTCAGAAACTGCAGGCTCCTACCCGTGAATCCGCCTTGGTGCAAGCGATGCAATTGGGGCTGTTTTCGCCCACACCCTATCGGAAACGATAACGAGTTTGGACGTTTGAAGACGCTAGGCAGTTCAAGCCGTGGATAAAACCTGTGAGTGGTCGAATTCGTCGATGTTTTTGAGAAAGTATTTCAGAAGTTCGGGCGCGGATTGGTCACTCGACCACCGCGCCTTTTTTCAGCGCCGTTCTGCTGCGTTCAGAACGCTTCGGGCTGTGCCTCGCGCGCCATGTGGTCAAGCACGGCATTGACGAATTTGGGCTCTTTACCTTCGGGGAAGAAAGCGCGCGCGACATCGACAAACTCAGTAATGACCACCTTGGGCGGCGTATTGCTTTGGGTCAGTTCGGCACCCGCTGCGCGGAATACTGCGCGCAGGGTCGGGTCGATGCGCGCGATCGGCCATTTGGCGACCAGAGCACGGTCGGTCATCTGATCGATCGTGGCCTGATAGTTCACCGCGTTGTCGATCAGCGACCGGAACACGCTAATGTCGCCATCCAGCATTTCATCGCCCTCGTAGACGGCACCAAAACGGTGATCCAGAAACTCATTCACAACCTGTTCGGTCGTCTGGCCCGACTGTTCCATTTGGAACAGCGCTTGCACGGCATAAAGCCGGGCGGCAGATTTCATCAGGCGTTTCTGGTTGGCCGGCTTCGGCGCGTCTGTCTTGGTCATGCTGTCGTGGGTCCATTGCTGTCGCCCGCCACAAGGATGGACTCGGACGGCGGCTTGAAGCCAACGCCCTTTTTGGAAGAGCCCCACTTACGGCTGAGTGCGATAAGATGCAAGGCCGCAGCGGCGGCTCCTCCGCCTTTATTCATCTTTTCGGGGTCGGCACGCACTTCGGCCTGTTCGTCGTTCTCGACAGTCAGAATACCGTTGCCGATGCACAGCCCTTGCAGGCCCATCAGTTGGATGGCACGGCTCGAGTCGTTGCAGACGGTCTCATAATGCGTGGTCTCACCACGGATAACGCAGCCCAGCGCAACATAACCGTCGAAATTGCACTGACGGTCAGCCATCGCAATAGCGGTGGGGATCTCCAGCGCGCCGGGCACTTCAACGACGTCACTGGTGCCGCCTGCCGCTTCGATCTCGGCCTTGGCCCCAGCGATCAGATTGTCGGCAATGGCGCGATAGAACGGGGCCGCCACGATCAGCAGCTTCACTGGCTTGTCGAAACTGGGCGTCGGCAGGATGCCGTGTTTGTCTTGTTCAGCCATGAGCTCACTCTTCCTTTAGAATTGAACGGGTACCCACGATGGACAGTCCAAACGCGTCGAGCCCTAGATACACGGTTTCCGGCGAGTCGGTCAGCAACACCAGTTTCTGAACGCCCATCTTGGACAAAATCTGCGCGCCAAGGCCAGTCTGCTTAATGGTTCGCGGGCCATCATCATCAACAGCGTAAAGCGAGTTGCGCGGTTGCCGGAACAGACAGACAACACCTCGCCCCTCTTCGGCGATCTTCTCCATCGCGCGCGGCAATTCACGTGAAGACTTCGGTCCAAGGCCCAGAATATCCGGCGCTTCATGCAGTGCGTGCGTACGGGTCAGAACCGGTTCTGGCGTGGTAATGTCACCTTTGATCATGACCACATGTTCGATTCCGTGGGTCTGATCGGTGAAAATCCGCATCTCCCATGCGCCGCCATACTCTGACGTGACAGTCTGACGCGAGGTTTCCACCACCAGATTGTCATTGCGCGAACGATAGCTGATCAGGTCACTGATCGTGCCGATCTTCATGTCGTGCGCCTGCGCGAATTCAACCAGATCAGGCAGGCGCGCCATGGTGCCGTCGGGTTTCATGATCTCACAAATCACGCCAGACGGGTTCAGCCCTGCCAGACGCGAGATATCAACGGCCGCCTCGGTATGACCCGCGCGCACCAGCACCCCGCCCCGCTTGGCCCGCAAAGGGAAGATATGGCCTGGGGTGGCGATATGCGCCATCGTGTTTTGTTCGTTGATCGCGGTTGCCACAGTCAGCGCACGGTCAGCGGCGGAAATTCCCGTGCTGACACCTTCGCGTGCTTCAATTGACACTGTGAATGCGGTCTCGTGCCGGGACGAGTTGTTCACGGCCATCATCGGCAGACCCAATGCATCCACCCGTTCTGCCGTCATTGGCAAACAAATCAGGCCGCGCCCATGGGTGGCCATGAAGTTGATTGCCTCGGCATCGGCGAATTCGGCGGCGATCACCAGATCACCTTCGTTCTCGCGATCTTCGTGGTCGACCAGAATATACATCCGGCCTGCACGTGCCTCTTCGATGATGTCTTCGATCGGGCTGATCGCGTCGCGCAGCTGGGCCTCAACTGGACCGGGGGTTTCAAAGCTCATGGGGCAGCCTTTCAGATGGCGTGTTTGCACGGCGGAATAGACCACTCAGGCCCCAAAGACCAGCCTGCAAACGGCGCCGCTCGGGACCGACGCGACGTATCAGGACATCTCGGCCAGACGCGCCACGTAGCGGGCTAACGTATCGATCTCAAGGTTGACCCGATCACCTACTTGGACATTGCCCCAGGTGGTCACCTCTTTGGTGTGCGGAATGAAGTTGATACCGAAATCGCACTCTTTCACTTCGTTGACTGTCAACGAAGTACCATTCAGCGCAACCGAACCCTTTGGGGCAACAAACCGCGCCAGATCTTTGGGCGCACGCAAGGTCACGCGGGTGCTGTCACCTTCGTCTTCGACCGCAACCACTTCGGCCACGCCATCCACGTGACCGGACACGATATGGCCACCGAGCTCATCGCCGACCTTGAGCGCACGCTCAAGATTGACGGGTTTGCCGATTGTCCAAGTATCGAGGTTGGTTTTTGAGACCGTCTCGGCACTGATCTGAACGTCATACCAATCATCGCCCAAAGCGATCACTGTCAGACACACGCCGTCGCTGGCAATCGAGGCTCCGATATCTATGCCAGCAGTTTCATAAGCCGTTTTGATCCGGGCACGCAGGTCTCCATTCTGCTCCAGTTCGGTGACGGTGCCTATGTCGGTGACGATCCCTGTGAACATTCCGTTAACCCTCAGTCTCTACCCTGTGCCTGACTATCACAGCCGAGGTAAGCGTATCGGACCGCGCGGGCAAGCCCTGCCTTGCCGTACTTTGTTCAAACAGGCATAATATTGACAATAAAAACCAAACGAGCAGTCCAGATGCAGTATGCGCCTTCAGGCCCAAAAGACCGCGTATTTCTGTTCCTTCAGGGACCACATGGGCCGTTTTTTTCGGCATTGGGGAGAATGCTGCGCGCCACGGGGGCGCAGGTCTGGCGCGTTGGGTTCAACGCCGGCGATCAGGCGTTCTGGTTCGACAAGGCAAGTTTTATCCCGTTCCTGGACAATCCTGACGCTTGGCCAAATACCCTGAACGCGATCGTCAGCGAAAAGGGCGTCACCGATATCGTACTCTATGGGGACACACGTCCGATCCACGCACAAGCCATTCAAGCCACGAAAGCGCGCGGGGTCACTGTTCATGTGTTCGAAGAAGGCTACCTGCGCCCTTGGTGGGTGACGTATGAGCGGAACGGGTCAAACGGGAACTCTCGGCTCATGTCGCTGGATGCGGCACAAATGCGGCAGGCATTGAAAGTGGCAGAAAGCAGCACGCCCCCTCCACCATCACATTGGGGGGACATGCGGCAGCACATTTTCTACGGTGCCCTCTATCATTGGTTCGTGATGTTCCTGAATGGACGATACCGCAACTTCCGAAGACATCGGGAACTGCCGGTGTCAACTGAGTTCAAGCTTTACTTTAAGCGGCTGATATTGATGCCTTTTCATAGACTGCGCCGTAGTCTTGCGACAGCCCGGGTCAGGTGGGGCGGCTATCCGTATCACCTTGTTCTGCTGCAATTGGGGCATGACAGCTCGGTCCGGGCACATTCCGGCTATTCTGGTATGTGCGAATTTCTGGATCAGGCGATCGAGGGCTTCGCGCAGGGCGCGCCCGCCCATCACAGGCTGGTTATCAAAGAGCACCCGTTGGAAAACCACCGCGAACCATTGCGACGTCACGCGACAGAACGCGCAAGACAACACGGTATCCAAGAACGGGTTCACTATGTCCCCGGCGGAAAACTGGCCAAGCTTTTGGATGAGGCGCATTCGGCCGTGACCGTGAACTCGACGGCAGGGCAGCAGGTTTTGTGGCGCGGCATTCCCCTGCGGATCTTCGGGCGGTCGGTTTATGACAAGCCCGAATTCGTATCTCAGCAACCGATTGCGGCGTTTTTTGCGAACCCGAAACGCCCCGACAACGAAGCCTACCGCTGCTACCGGAAGTTCCTTTTGGAAACCAGTCAGGTGCCGGGCGGGTTCTATTCCCGCCGTGGACGGCGGCAGGTTTTGCGGCGTGCGGCAGACATGATGCTAAACGCCAATGACCCTTATCAAGCGATCCTCAACAAGAACGAGGCGTGGACGCCACAGTTGAGAATCGTCGAAGGACAGGGCCACTCTGTGACTGGAAGTTGAGCGCCTGACCGGGTAGGCTGCGCCCAAGTACAAAAAAAGACTGAGGATATCCGGCAGTGAACATCTCTCCTATGCGTTGGATGCGGGGGGCGTCCCTTGTGGTAGCAATCGGTTTGCTGGCCGCCTGTCAGCTTCCGAAATCCGGGCCGAACAAAACCGAGATTCTGGCCGGTTCCGTTCAGAATGGTGGCAACGCTTTTGTCGTCGAAGTCGATGATCGGGTAACGCGTGCCACTTCAGCCATTCCGCAATTCGGCTTCTCTTCCTCGTTCAGCAGCGCCCAAACTCTAACTGCCGACACGGTGCGGCCCGGCGATGTGCTGGGTCTGACCATCTGGGAAAACGTCGATGATGGCCTTCTGTCGGGGGAAACCGGCACAGCGACCGCGCTGGACGAAGTTCAAGTCGACAGCGAGGGTTTCATCTTTGTCCCCTATGCAGGCCGGATGCGCGCCGCAGGAAACACGCCAGAGCAATTGCGTGTTCTGATCACGAACAAATTGCGGGAACAGACGCCCGACCCGCAAGTTGAAGTACGACGCGTGGCGGGCGACGGGTCCACCGTTTCGCTGACCGGTACCGTTGGGGCACCAGGAATTTACCCGATCGAACGGCCCACCCGGTCCTTGCTGGGCATGTTGTCTCAAGCCGGGGGCGTCTCGGTCGCGTCCGATATCGCGCTGGTGACTTTGATCCGAGGGGGCCAGAAAGGCACCGTCTGGTACGAGGACCTGTACCGCAACCCCAAACTGGATGTGGCCCTGCGTGGCGGTGATCGTATCCTAGTGGAAGAAGACAGCAGATCTTATATCGCCCTGGGCGCCACGGGCGGTCAGTCCCGCGTAGCATTTGAAAGCCAGGACTTGTCTGCGCTTGAGGCTCTGGCCCAGGTGGGCGGCTTGTTGACGCTGTCGTCGGACCCGACAGGTATTTTCATCCTGCGCAAGGAACGCGAGAGTGTGGCTCGCAACATCACCGGGCGCGCTGATCTGAAAGGCGACCAGCGCGTAATCTATCTGCTGAACTTGACAGCACCCAACGGCCTGTTCATCGCTCGAGACTTTGTGATCCGCGATGACGACACGATCTACGTGACCGAAGCGCCCTATTCTCAGTGGAGCAAATCGATCTCGCTTATCGCTGGTGGCCTGACGCCCCTTGCAAACGTTGCCACGCTGACAGGCAGCTGATGCATGATCCCTGATGCAGACAGCTCAGCCGAGGTCAGTCGCACCCGGTTGTTTGTCTATAATGGCGGGTTTTTGACGCAAAAGCGTCTTAGGCGAATCCTGTCTCTTTCTGGCTACGATGTTCGCCTGGGCATTCCCCAAAGCCGGGATTACGTAGGAGTCTGGGGCAACAGCCCCACGGCCCATCGGGGTCAAAAGGTTGCCGAAAAACACGGCGCGCCGGTTTTGCGTATTGAAGACGCGTTCCTCAGATCGTTACATCCAGGACGCGAGGGAGAGCCCCCCTTGGGCTTGCTGCTGGATCGCTCGGGCCTGCATTTCGACGCGTCCGGACCATCGGATCTTGAGAAGATCCTGATCACTGACCCGCTGGACGACACCGCACTGCTGAACCGTGCTCGGGCTGCGATCGAACGGATCAAAGAAAATCAACTCAGCAAATATTCCGCTTTTGATCTGGACCTGGCCCCGCCTGACCCCGGATATGTTCTGGTCATAGATCAGACAGTTGGCGACGCTGCGGTCACAGCCAGCGGCGCAGACCGGGCCCGCTTCCTTGAAATGCTGTTCGTCGCGCAAGAGGAAAACCCCGGGGCACGTATCCTGATCAAGACGCATCCGGAAACTCAGGCGGGTCATCGCCACGGGCATTTCACCGATCAGGACCTTTCAGATCGGATCTCGCTGTTCCGCGACCCGATCAGTCCCTGGCCTCTTCTGGAAGGTGCTGTCGCAGTCTACACGGTGTCTTCGCAACTGGGGTTTGAAGCCATTTTGGCCGGGCACAATCCACGCGTTTTTGGCAAACCCTTTTACGCCGGATGGGGCCTGACACGGGATGAAGACCCGATTGCGCGCCGACAGCGCAACCTGACCCGGGCGCAGCTTTTCGCGGCAGCCATGCTGCTGTACCCCACATGGTATGATCCCTATCGGGACAAGACCTGCGATCTGGAAACAGTGCTAGACACGCTTGAGGCGCAAACGCGCGCCTGGCGGCAGGATCGGAACGGATGGACCGCCTCGGGTATGCGATTGTGGAAACGCAAACATCTACAACAGATTTTCGGGCAACACAGAAAGCTGCGCTTTACAACCACGCAGCCCGAAACCTCTGATCGCCCGCATATGGCCTGGGCCAGTCAGGCGCGAAACATCGAAGGGGCGGTACGGGTCGAAGACGGATTTCTCAGATCACGTGGATTGGGGGCAGAGCTTGTGCCGCCGCTTTCGTTGGTGACGGATGACATCGGCATTTACTACGACCCCACAAAACCCAGCCAGTTGGAAGACCTGATCAGTCGGCGAGAAACTCTGCGCCCGGATCAGGAATTGCGGGCCGAGCGCCTGATCGATCGGTTGCTGACTGAGGGGTTGAGTAAATACAACACGGGTCAGCCCACCCCCGTCTTGCCTGAAGGGCATCGTATTCTGGTGCCGGGGCAGGTCGAGGATGATGCTTCGATCCTCTTGGGCGCCAGCACGGTGCGCAATAATCAGGATCTTTTGCAAGCCGCACGAGACGCCAATCCAAACGCGATCCTGATTTACAAGCCGCATCCCGATGTCGAAGCCGGATTGCGCGAAGGCAGAATCGACGCGGCGGCATTGGCTGACGTTGTCCTGCCCCACACAGATCCCGCCGCGCTGCTGCCCCACGTCCAAGAGGTGTGGACGATGACCTCACTTCTGGGGTTCGAGGCTTTGTTGCGTGGGGTAAAGGTCACGACGTTGGGTGCTCCGTTTTACGCCGGTTGGGGTCTGACCACCGACCTTGGGGCAGTCCCGGTCCGGCGGGGCGCAAGACCATCACTGATGGGTTTGGTCCATGCCGCCCTGATCGATTATCCCCGCTACTTCGATCCCATCACTCGCCAACCCTGCCCCGTTGAAGTGGCGGCAGAGCGTCTGTCGCAGGGGCACTCTACCCCTACGGGTCCGTTCAATCGTATGCTGTCAAAACTTCAGGGCGTGTTTGCGACACACGCCCATCTTTGGCGTTGATCCTAAAGCGGCATTTTGCGCCACCGGTGCAGGATATCCCCCCCCACGTTCAGCGTTTCAACAAGCTGGAATCGCGGCGCAGCCTCCAACGTTTCAAGGCCCAATGATCCAACCGCTGAAAGCCCGTCGGCCCCGATGGTCAGCCCGGCAGTGAAGCCGATCAGTTCATCCACCAGATCTTCGGCCAGAAGAGACGCCGCAAGAGCGGCCCCGCCTTCGCAGAAAACACTGGTCAGACCGGCCTGCCCCAATTGCTGAAGCAAGTCCACCGCATCGATATGGTGATCCTTCAACGCGCAAGGGATCAGCTTCGCGCCCAACACCTCCCAGGCGCGGGCGCGCTCGGCATCCGGGTGATGGGCGTGACACAGCCAGACGGGAATGTTCGAGGCTGTGCGTGCCAGCTGACCCATCAGCGATATGTCCATGTGGCGCGATACCACAACACGCACGGGCTGATGCGCGACACCAAGTTCCCGCACGGTCAGCGAGGGGTCATCGGCACGCGCCGTCCCTGCCCCAACCATGACCGCATCATGACGCGCGCGCATCGCATGAACTACGCGACGCGCCCTTGGGCCGGTGATCCATTGACTGTGCCCGGTCGAAGTTGCGATCCGCCCGTCAAAGCTGCTGGCCAGTTTTAGGGTTACAAAGGGCCGCCCCTGTTCGGTTTTCAAGAAAAAACCGGCCAGATCACGCTCGGCCTGTTCTGCAAGAACACCTGTGACGACCTCGATCCCCGCCTCGCGCAACACGGCAAAGCCCTGCCCGGCCACACGCGGGTCGCTGTCTTCCACGGCGGCCACAATGCGTGACACGCCAGCCGCAATCAACGCCTCGGCGCAAGGTGGCGTTTTTCCGTGATGGGAACACGGTTCCAAGGTCACGTAGGCTGTTGCGCCGCTTGCGGCCTGTCCGGCTTGGGCCAACGCCTCGGTCTCGGCATGAGGGCGCCCACCGGGTTGGGTCCAGCCACGCCCGATGATCCGGTCGTCGCGCACAATGACGCAGCCGACAGCGGGGTTCGGCCAGCACGTTCCTTGGCCGCGCCGCCCCAAAGACAGGGCCAGCGCCATAAATCGCTTATCTGTTTCGTTCACTCGTCCGTCGGAGGCTGCGGCGGGCGCAGTTCGTGGACAAACTCCTCGAAATCATCGGCCGCCTGGAAATTCTTGTACACACTCGCAAAGCGAACATAGGCGACGGTGTCGATCCGCGCCAGAGCTTCCATAACGATCTCGCCGATCTTGTTGGACGGAATATCCGTGTCGCCCATGCTTTCCAGCCGGCGCACGATGCCCGAGATCATCTGATCTATCCGTTCCGGATCAACAGGCCGCTTCTGCATCGAGATACGTATCGAACGCTCAAGCTTGTCGCGATCGAAATCCTCGCGCTTTCCGTTGGTCTTGATGACAACCAGGTCACGCAGCTGCACACGCTCATACGTCGTGAACCGCCCACCACAGGCAGGACAGAACCGGCGTCGGCGGATTGCCACGTGGTCCTCTGCCGGGCGTGAGTCTTTTACCTGAGTGTCGATATTTCCGCAAAACGGGCAGCGCATCCGCCGTCTCCTCGTCCCAAGTTCGGCCTCTTTTTGTAAGCGCTCCGGCTTACTTATCCACAACTATAGGGCAGCCGCTAGGGTTTGGGTAGTCGGAAATTTCAACCGCTAGATAAAGGGTCAGACCAGGTGCGCAGCGACACGTCTGTGATGCGGCGCTGTTCGGTGCTCAAACAGATAAATCCCCTGCCAGGTTCCAAGCACCATCCGACCCCGTGACACCGGGATCGACAACGACACAGGCATAAGTGTCGCCTTGATATGCGCGGGCATGTCGTCTGGCCCTTCATACGTGTGCCGTAAATAGGACATGGCCGGGTGATTGGAAGGCGGCACAAGCCTTTCGAAAAAAGTCTGCAAATCGGTTTGAACCTCAGGATCGGCATTTTCCTGAATCAGCAAGGAACAGGAGGTATGGCGGACGAACAACGTCAAAACGCCATCGGACGCCCCTTGAGCAAGCCAATTCCGTACGTCAGACGTGAATTCGTAAAGCCGGGCCCCTTGGGTGTGCACAACGAATTCAGTCTGCATCGTGGTGATCCCGTGAAATTATCAGTCGTTGAAGAACGGCCGATAGTTACACCGTGCGTTTGCACCTTGTACAGATTCACTGTTGCCAGGCTGAAAGCCGTACGAGACAAAGCTGCTGGGTTGTACATCGACGGATTGAGGTTGCTTGATCGAAAACTGAACCGCCGTTCTGCGCCCGGTGGTGACACTGGGCCCGTATCCGCGCAACACGTAGATCCTGTCTTGCCAACCCAATCCTAAAGTCCGGCGTGCATAATCTGCGGCCGCACACCAGTAGCCTTCCGTGCGTTGATCGCCGCGTGGGACGACCTCAAAATCGGTGGCATTTATGGGTTCTGTTCGATACCCGTTCGGCGCAGCATCTGCGGTCACGGGAATACTGAGAGCCAGGGCCGCAAGCGCGGCGAAGGTGAAAAACTGTTTCATCGTTAATTCTTCCCTGATTGTCTGTTCCAAATAGGTTAGTCGAACTTTGCCAAGTGCACAGGGCACCTCACGATCAATTCAACCCGCCTCGTGCATTGCGTGATCCAGAGTGAGCCAGCCCTGGTATCGGATCAGCAGCCCCAACCCCGGTGCTTCAGCGGAAACATCAAATCGAAATCGGCCCAGCGCGTCCTGCCATTCCCGTGTGTCCGAGCGCGGCAGGGAAAAGGTGGGCATCGGAATGCCAAGGACCGTCAAGCGAAGAATTTTGATGCATAAGGACCCATTCTGCAAGTTGGGTTGAAGCCAGATTGAAATCGCTCCGAAATCTTCGCGGACGCAGTTTCGTTTAGCGTCATAGGTCAGATGCGATGTGGTTCAATGCCCGCCAAAGTCGCGCTGCCAACACAAGGCTTCGCCCTCGGCGCTTATCGTGACGGAAACCGGAACATCATGTCCATTCGGCGGAAACCCAGCCAGGCGCGTCGCAAAAGACGCCAGGATGCCAGCACCGCGCACAATATCACATTGGCCGGAAAACCGGCCGTCGGTCATGTGCAACTGACTGACAGCTTCGGGCAGATCCTCAACCGGGCCCAACGCCTTAAGAAAGGGGTCGGCCGCCATCAAAACCCATCACGAGCAAAACGCGCCACAATATCAGGCTCGGGCACCAAACATGTGCCGGACCTTCCAAACAGCCGGTATCTGTTCCGTGCAATCAATCGATACGCAGGGTCCTTGATCGCTTTGGGTAGAAACCGGCACAGCGACAACACCCGCCACAATCCTTGCAGCTGACGCATCGCTGCGGCAAACGAATCCAGGTGCTGATAGATCACCCCATCCACGATCACCAAATTGGTTTCAAAATCCTGCGTCGGCAATTCAAGCAACTGGTAGAGTTTTTGGCCAAGCGGGGATTGTGCGGTTGCGAACTGAAAGCGATGGGATCGATCGTGTCTGAGCATGAAATTGAAGAAACCCGAACACAGCACGCATTCTCCGTCGAACACGATCAGGTTCCGGCCATAGGTTTCTGTAATTTCAGCATGGTCCTGCATGATCCCGACACCAATAGGCCGCTTTGACGGCAAGGTGACAAATCCCTTACGTCAGAGCAATGCGACATCTGCGAAAGGTCAATGCGTGCCGGGGAGCGCTGAACAGAGAGTGGTGATTTCTCCGGCGGCTCTGACCTCATCCCCATGAAGGTGCTGACCCGGCAACACAGCCTATCTGAGGGCCTGACCCAATATGAACATGCGCGATCCGGTCAATCCTTTTTTTGGTTCGGCCATCTGCTGCCAGAAGGTCGCGAAAAACCCAACTATCACGCAGATTTTTGTGATAATCTGCCTATGATTTTGTAATCGTAAGGTATTGTTGTGCGATGGACGTGAATGTTGGCCGTCTTCATTTCTTTATTCAGGCTCTCGATCGCCACAGCGGCAATCATGATATGTCACGGGCTGTTCTGAAGAAAACCGGCCTCAGGCCGCAGGAAATCGCCCCTCCGGTTGAAACCTGCAGTATTCAGAAAGAGGCCCTGTTCGTCCGCTACGCCTGTGACGCGACGAAAGACATTACCTTCGCAGCCCGTACAGGGCTTGAGGTCACATCCGCATCGACCGTGACGGCCTATATCAGCAAGTATTCACGCGATCTGAAACAGGTAATGGAGAATCTTTCACGTTTTCACGGAATCATTGACCCGGCTATCGCGCTCAATCTGCGCATTGCCGGGAATTTTGCTGCTCTGGAAGCTGATTGGAAAGATGCAGGGTTTGCCCGTTTTCACCGACGCACAGAATTTCTGATCTTCGCGGCCCTCGCAAGAATGCGGAACCTGACTCAGATCAACCTGAACCCAATTGAGATACGGTTTCAGCACAAGGTTGGGGATCACGCCAAAAGGTTTGAAAGACTCGCAGGTTTTCCAGTGGTCTTTGGGTCGGAGAAGATTGAGATTGTCCTGCCTCTCTCGGCGCTGGATGTGCCGGTACCGACTTATGACCCTAAACTGCGTGAGCATCTGCTGGAATACGGTGAACGTCTGCTGGCAGAATGCACGAAACCCGATCATTCGATCCGCGCACGTACCGAAGGGCTTATCACCCGGTCCCTGCCCGGCACGATCCCGCAGGCCGAGAATATCGCCTCTGACCTGGGGATGAGCCTCAGAACCTTTAGCCGGCGCCTTAAGGAAGAAGGCACAAGCTATCGCGACATCGTGGACGACCTTAGATGCGATCTGGCCCAGACCTTCCTGACCAACCAGATGTCTCTGTCAGAGATCTCATTTTCACTTGGGTATGCAGATCAGGCCGCCTTCTCAACCGCATTCAAGCGCTGGACTGGCCAACCGCCAAGCGCCTTCAAGACCCGCGTCGAGCATCCCCTTCGGACGTGAGACCGGGGGTCATCAGCCCAAAAACCTCGCCCCGGCCCTGTCCCATGAGTGGACAAAACCGATATAGACAGGGGCACCGCCCATCCCGTGTGATTTCCCGCCAATGTGATGAGAGAACAGGCCATCGTGATGACCGAACAAAAAAAGGCGCCTCGGGTGAGGCGCCTTTCGACTTACTGATCCAGGAAAGACCGCAGTTTTCGTGACCGGCTGGGATGCTTCAACTTGCGCAGCGCCTTCGCCTCGATCTGACGGATCCGTTCGCGGGTTACGCTGAACTGCTGGCCAACCTCTTCCAGAGTGTGGTCAGTGTTCATACCGATGCCGAAACGCATCCGCAGAACCCGCTCCTCACGCGGCGTGAGCGAGGCCAGAACCCGTGTGGTGGTTTCCTTCAGGTTTTCCTGAATGGCGCTGTCCAGTGGCAGCACGGCATTCTTGTCCTCGATGAAATCGCCCAGTTGGCTGTCTTCTTCGTCGCCAATCGGGGTTTCCAGCGAGATCGGTTCCTTGGCGATCTTCATCACCTTGCGAACCTTCTCGAGCGGCATTTGCAGCTTTTCGGCCAGTTCTTCCGGCGTGGGTTCGCGACCGATTTCGTGCAGCATCTGACGGCCGGTCCGGACCAGCTTGTTGATCGTTTCGATCATGTGCACCGGAATACGGATCGTGCGGGCCTGATCCGCGATCGAGCGCGTGATCGCCTGACGGATCCACCAGGTCGCATAGGTCGAGAACTTGTAGCCGCGGCGGTATTCGAACTTGTCCACGGCCTTCATCAGGCCAATGTTACCTTCCTGAATAAGATCAAGGAATTGCAGACCACGGTTCGTGTACTTTTTGGCGATCGAAATCACCAGGCGCAGGTTGGCTTCGACCATTTCCTTCTTGGCCTGCCGTGCCTCTTTCTCGCCCTTCTGAACCTGCTGCACAATGCGGCGGAATTCAGAGATATCGAGACCAACATACTGACCGACTTGCGCCATATCGTTGCGCAGTTCTTCGACCTTGGCAGTTGAACGTTCGATGAACATTTGCCAGCCGCGGCCCGGCTTTTCAGCCATATCCGACATCCAGTTCGGGTCCAGCTCGCGCCCGCGATAAGCGTCGATGAATTCGCGGCGGTTGATACGGGCCTGGTCGGCCAGTTTCACCATCGAACTGTCCAGCGACATAATCCGGCGGTTGATGCCATAAAGCTGGTCAATCAGCGCTTCGATCCGGTTGTTGTGCAGATGCAAACCGTTCACCAGTTCGACAATCTCGGCACGCAGTTTCTGATAGGTCTCTTCGTCCTTTGCGCTGAACGTGCCGTCTTCGTTCAACGTAGCCGAAATCCGGCTGTCCTGCATCTCTGACAACATCGAGAAGTCGGTCGAGATACGTTCCAAAGTAGTCAGAACCTGATCTTTCAGCGCCGCTTCCATCGCGGCCAGAGACATGTTGGCCTGATCATCATCGTCGTCGTCATCATCGTTGTTCAGCGGGTTGCCATCCGCATCCAGCTCTGGGCCGGTGTCTTTGGCCGACTTCGCCGCCTGCACCGTCGACGTATCAACCACCGGTTCTTCAACATCGCCATCTTCGTCCAGCTGGTTGCCGAACGTGGTTTCCAGATCAATGACATCCCGTAGAAGAATGTCTTCGGACAGCAATTCGTCATGCCAGATGGTGATCGCCTGGAAGGTCAGTGGGCTTTCGCACAGACCGGCAATCATGGTGTTGCGACCGGCCTCGATCCGCTTGGCGATGGCAATCTCGCCCTCGCGGCTCAGCAGTTCAACAGACCCCATCTCACGCAGATACATGCGGACGGGATCATCAGTGCGGTCCAGCTTTTCGGTGGCGGCCCCGGCCAACACAACCTCGCGGTTGCTATCGGTAGTGGTCAGTTCGGTCGAGCTTTTGTTCTCTTCCTCTTCGGCTTCTTCATCTTCGATAATGTTGATGCCCATCTCGGACAGCATCGACATGACGTCTTCGATCTGTTCCGAGCTGACCTGATCAGGCGGCAGAACCTGATTGAGCTGGTCGTAGGTGATGTAACCTTTCTCGCGGGCCTCGGCGATCATCTTCTTGACGTTGGCCTGGCTCATGTCCAGCGAGATTTCCTGTTCCTGCTCGTCGGATTTGCGGTCTTCGTTTGTATCCTTGGCGGCCATTCAATGCTCCTGCAGGGATGGGTGATTCGTTTGAACCGAATCATTAGCGCGTTGAAGTGATTCGGCCACCCGTTTACCCGTTTTTCTTTTCCAGTGCCTTACGAAAACACCATTTTACCGACGTTTCCGTTCAAAATTGATGCCGGACATGATTGCCTTGAACGCGTCTTTCTCGTCGCGGTTGATTCGCGCGCCATTGTCGGCAATGTCGAACACGGCTCTGTCCTCGTTCTGGCTGCGGCTTGTGCGGTTGCGCTCTTCGGCGGCTTGCGCCAACCGATATGTCAGCGCCTCATCGGCCAGATCAGACAATTCCTCTGCCGCTTCGGCAATCTCGGCATCCAACCCCTGGAGCGCTTTGATCTTTGCGAGTTCCTCGGCCAGCGTCATCTCGGCCTTTTCAACGTCGCCCGGTTTGTACACGCAGGGGATCACTGCGACATGGCGAAGGGCCAGCAGGTTTTCAAGGGGCTGGGGGCCTAAAGACTCCATAATATGGTCTTTCAGGTGGTCCGGGTCATCGATCGCATGACGCAGGACAACGTCGCGCAACGCTGCGTGATCTGGATCGTGACACTCCATATCCTCAAGCTGGTGCTCGAACTGCACGACAACTTTTGGGTTGAGGATGGCGATGGCCAGAATGGCTGCCTCGCGCAGTTGGATATCAGCCGTCTCGGACGAGGCCAGGAAAGATGAACGCGCACCCGGCGTTGCCGATTGGGGCGGCTTCCATTTCCCACGCGGTTGCCACTGTCGGTTCTGCGGCTGGCGTTGGGGACGGAAAAGCTGCCAGCGCAAATCCTTGATCTCTTGCCCATAATGCGAGCGGATCGACGGGTCGCGGATCAGCTTAATCTTGTCCCGAAGGGATTTGTCCAGCGCCGCCTTGCGCTCTGGGCTGTCAAAGATCTTTCCCTCAGTCTCCCGCTGCCAAAGCAGTTTGACCATCGGAATGGCACCTTCCAGTACAGTCTGAACAGCGCCCGGCCCCTCTGCCCGCAACAGATCATCAGGATCTTTGCCTTCGGGCATCAGCGCAAAGCGCAGGGATTTTCCCGCTTCGAGCAACGGCAAGGCCAAATCGACCGCCCGCATCGCAGCGCGTAAACCTGCCGTGTCGCCATCCAGCGCAATGACCGGCTCATTGGAAACGCGCCAGAGCAATTGCAGCTGATGCTCGGTGATCGCGGTGCCCAAGGGGGCAACCGACGCGCCAAAGCCCGCCTCGGCCAGCGCGATCACGTCCATATACCCTTCGGCCACGATCAGCGGCTGCCCTTTCCCTGCCGCCTGCCGCGCGGGTCCATGGTTGTACAGGCTGCGCCCTTTGTCGAACAATTCGGTCTCGGGCGAGTTCAGGTATTTGGCGTTGTCATTTGGGTCCATAGCCCGCCCACCAAACGCGATGCAACGCCCGCGCGGATCGCGAATAGGAAACATGATGCGGTTGCGGAAGGTGTCATACGGCTTCTTTCCCTTGTTCGAGGGCTTGACCAGCCCTGCCCCAAGGATCAGATCATCGGCCACATTCTTGCCGCGCAGATGATCCCACAAGGCCTGCCAACCATCCGGGGCAAAGCCAATCTCCCACCGATCCAGTGCTTGTGCATCCAGACCACGGCTTATCAGATAATCACGTGCAGATGCCCCCGCCCCGGTCTTGAGTTGCAGGCGGAAGAATTGCGCCGCCTGCTCCATCACATCGGCCAATTGCGACCGGCGGTCCTGCTTTTCTTGCGCTTTGGGATCACGGGCGGGCATGGGCATTCCAGCTTCACGCGCCAAAATCTCAACCGCTTCTATGAACGAGACATTCTCGGTCTCTTTCACAAAGCTGATGGCGTCACCTTTCGCATGACAACCGAAGCAGTAATAAAACCCCTTTTGATCGTCCACGTGGAACGAAGCTGTCTTTTCATGGTGAAACGGGCATGGGGCCCACATATCGCCCTTGCCCTGATTTGACTTGCGCTGATCCCACATGACTTTGCGCCCAACGACCTGAGACAGGCTTAGCCGGGTGCGCAACTCATCCAGAAATCCGGGGGGCAAAGACATGGATCAAACCTGCCAGAAATGACAACCCGCGCCAAGGGGACGGCGCGGGCTTATCCACAGAGAATTGGCTTGGTTGTGGATTATTGCTGCAGACACAGCTCCAACCACGCCGCGCCCAGGTCCTTCTTGCGCACATCGCGCATCTTTTGTTCATAGACCCAAGGCGCAATCAGCGGAATGGCCGCGTTATAGTTTTCCGGCCACGTTGGCGAATTGTCCGTAATCGCCTGCGCGACGTCGCGCTCTTTGACCTTGTCCAACCGCGCCTTCTGGATCGCGGCCACCACATCGGCCTGATATTTACAGCTTTGCTCGGCGCTGTCCTGAGCCAGTGAAGGTGTGGCAAGCAAGGCCGCGACGATGGCGATACGCAACATGGGGTTCTCCCGGATTCGTTTCTTTCGGCACAGTTTACCCGTCAGAACTTTGGGCTGCCATCATCCATTTCGACACTTGACATCACGGCAGCGTCAGAGCGGGGCAGCCGACCTGCCCCACTCAATTTAAGATCAGAGCCCTTTGGCGCGATAGCTTTTCGCAACGCGGTCGATGGCCACGATATAGGCCGCCGTCCGCAGATCCTCGACATCATCGCGGCTGTGCCAGACCTCGCGCATCGACTGGTATGCAATGCGCATGGTGTCATCCAGACCGGACCGAACCAGCTCCAGCTCATCGGCCCCCTTCAGATATTGCGACTTAAAGTCGGGCGACATGGTCCAGGCATCACCCAAATAGCGGTCCAGCCTCTCCAGTTCGCTGACGATCAACTCATGCCGGGCTTCTTCCTGACGGCGCTGCATCCGGCCAAAGCGAATATGGCTGAGGTTCTTGACCCACTCGAAGTAAGAAACGGTCACACCACCTGCGTTGGCATACATGTCCGGTATGATCACCGTGCCTTTCTTACGCAGAATTTCATCCGCACCCGCCGTCACCGGCCCATTGGCTGCTTCGATGATCAATGGGGCTTTGATCCGTTCGGCATTGGACAGGTTGATCACCCCCTCCAAAGCAGCCGGGATCAGGATGTCGCAATCCGATTCCAGCACGCTTGCACCTTCGGCCGAATGCGTTGCATCGGGATAATCCTTGACGCCGCCATGTTTGACGATCCACTGCCGAACGGCTTCGACGTCGATACCTTCGGGGTTATAAAGCGCGCCGTCCCATTCGATGATACCAACAATGATTGAACCGTCCTGCTCACTTAGGAACTTGGCCGCGTGATATCCCACGTTGCCCAATCCCTGCACGACGACGCGTTTGCCGTCCAGTTTGCCCGACAGACCGGCTTTCTGGACATCTTCGGGATGACGGAAAAACTCGCGCAGCGCGTATTGAATGCCGCGTCCCGTCGCCTCAACCCGACCAGCAATGCCGCCCGCGTTCAAAGGTTTCCCGGTCACACAGGCGCGCGCGTTGATATCAGTCGTATTCATCCGTGCGTATTGGTCGGCCATCCATGCCATCTCACGCTCGCCCGTTCCCATATCCGGGGCCGGGACGTTCTGGGACGGGTTGATCAGGTCACGCTTGGCCAACTCATAGGCAAAGCGCCGGGTGATCTGCTCCATCTCATATTCTTCGTATTTGCGTGGGTCGATGCACAATCCGCCTTTCGATCCGCCAAAAGGCGTTTCAACCAGAGCGCATTTATACGTCATCAGAGCGGCCAGCGCCTCAACTTCGTCCTGGTTCACCGCTGTTGCGTAACGAATGCCGCCTTTGACAGGCTCCATATGCTCGGAATGCACGGAACGATACCCCGTGAATGTGTGAATTTCACCGCGTAAGCGTACACCGAACCGAACGGTATAGGTCGCGTTGCAAACCCGGATCTTTTGCTCCAATCCCGGCGGCAGGTCCATTAGGGACGCCGCCCTGTTAAACATCAGATCAACGCTTTCACGAAAGCTGGGTTCTTTGATGCTGGTCATACAATCCTCCGATTAGGTATCAGACGCGACGTCATGTCGTTTTGTCGCACCAGTTAGAACAGGCTGCAATCAAACAATGCACTTTTTTTCATCATTTCCGTCATAAAGTTCTGATCGGCTGAGGATGAGTCGCCCACTCTTTCTCAAACCTTAACGGATTGTTTTCAATTCATTGACAGATGGCGCGTGGCGGCCGTCTTTATAGCTGAAACGTGCGCAAAAAGGCCAAAACCAAGCCTTTTCTGCCTAATTCGCGCCACGATTGAAGGCTAGTGTTAACGCAAAGTTCTTTTCTTGACCGCATGAAATAAACGCGGGGCGGAGTCATCACAATGAACACATTTTCAACTCAGAAGAATGGTTTGAAGCCGAAGCTTCAGCCTACTTATATTCGTAAGTTTGCCAAAGAAGAAGACGGCACGTTTACTATTTTCGTGCTGTTCATGGTAGTCTTGATGCTTGCGATCACCGGCATGTCAATGGATGTCATGAAATATGAACGCGACCGTGCAAGCCTTCAGTCCACCCTGGACCGTGCTGTGCTGGCGGCCGCCGACCTTGACCAGAAACTTCCAGCCAAAGAGGTTGTCGATGCGTACATGGACAAGGCCGGGCTGGGCAATCTTGAAGCCGTTACCACGGTTACAGAAGGTTTTGGCTCCAGAAGCGTAACGGCAACGGCCGATGCTGTCATGCCAACGCGTTACCTACGGTTTGGCAAGGTTACAGAATTGGCGATGCAAGCGAATAGTGCGGCTGAAGAATCGATCGGCGCGGTGGAAATTTCGCTAGTTCTCGATATTTCTGGGTCCATGTCTCGCGTTTCGGCCACGCCTTCGAAAACCAAGATCGCTGTGCTGCGCGAGGCCGCCTCGGAATTTGTCCGTCTGATGTTAGACAAACCAGGGGAAGGTCAAATTTCAATCTCGATCGTCCCATATGCAACTCAGGTAAATGCTGGTGCTCCAATTCTGGACAAGTTTACTAACGTAACGCAGGAGCATAGCTATTCGCATTGCGTAAACTTTATTCCGGAGCAGTACAGCGATGCTGACTTGCACGTAGGTGATACGTTGGAACGCACGGCTCATTTCGATCCCTTCACCTATTCTGAAGGTTCAATTGACCTGCCCGTTTGCCCAGTTCGCGCAGGCAGCGCAATCACACCTGTGACGGACAATATGAATAAGCTCCTTGGGCAAATTGCATCGCTCACGCCGGGCGGGAACACATCAATCGATATCGGAGTGAAGTGGGGAACTGCCCTTTTGGACCCCAGTACTCGGTCAATTGTACAGCAACTATCGACAGAACAAGACCCGGCATATGCACCGTCAACGATCGTTCCAAGCAAGTTTTCGGTGCGCCCGACAGACTATAATTCGGACGTCTTGAAAATTATCATTGTCATGACCGACGGGCAGAACACAGACCAATATATGCTCAATCCCTCGTTGCGCGAAGGTATGTCGGACGTTTGGTACAATTCCGAAGCAGGCGAATATACCGTTTACCATTCTCAAGGCCGTCCGAACTTTTTCTGGCCCCAGCAAAACGTGTGGGCGGATCACCCCTTCGGAAACCCCGAGCCTGAGACACCTTTGAACGAGGAAACCGGGACGGCGGTTCGCTTGACCTATCCCGAACTGTTTAACCGTACCTCATTGGCCTGGAACGCCAGATACAATTACTACTGGCAATCCAGCGGTTGGGCGGAATGGTATTCCAAAGCTTACTCCAAGGTAGAAACTTCGGCAAAGAACCAACACACAAAACACGTGTGTGGCGCAGCGAAAGACGAAGGTATCATTGTCTATGGAATCGCATTTGAAGCACCGCGTGCTGGCTTCAGAACGCTCCAAGACTGTGCCAGTTCGGATAGCCACGTCTATGACGTTAGCGGTCTAAATCTTGAAAAAGCATTCGAATCAATTGCCTCATCCATCCACAAATTGAGACTGACCCAATGATCCGGAAAATGCTGTCAAAGCTCGGCCCCTTCCGGCGATCCGAGACAGGAAATGCAACGATCGAGTTTGTCATGCTCGTTCCGGGCTTCCTAGCTCTTCTTGTGGCAGGAACCGAGCTGTCGATCATTACAATGCAGCACGCTGCCCTTGAACGTGGTGTAGATTTGGTCGTACGGGACATTCGACTGGGTACAGGCACCAACTGGAATCATGATGAGATCAAGAACCGGATTTGTAATGTTTCCGGTATCAAGGACTGTTCAGGCAACCTGCGGCTGCAGATGGTCCAACAGGACGCATTTGCAGGCATCGTTCTTTCAGATGATGTCCCCTGCACGGACAGTTCCGAAGATCCCAAGCCTGTCTTGGATTTCAAAAGTGGCCAATCCAATGAACTAATGATTTTGCGGGCCTGCCTTCGCATTGATCCAGTTCTTGAGACGTCGGCCATTGCAAAAGTTGTCCCTGACGGGTCCGGCCACTACGCGGTAACCGCGACAACAGCATTCGTACAGGAGCCGATTTAAGATCATGTCTGTACTCAAAAACCTGAAAAGCCGCGTCAAAGCCTTCAAGAACGACGAAAGTGGGATTCTGACGGTAGAAGCACTCATGATTTTCCCGCTGATGCTTTGGACAATCACGTTCACCTTCACGGCTTTTGAAGGATTTCGTCAAAGTGCGTCCAACCTGAAAGCAGCCTACACGGTCAGTGATCTGATCTCGCGCGAAACGCAGGCTGTGACAGATGTGTACTTTGACTCGCTGCACGACTTGGCAGGGAAGATGATCAACAACCGGTCTGAAATAAAGATGCGGGTTTCGCTGATCGTTTACGACGCAGACGATGACCGCCATTATGTGCGTTGGTCAACCGTGCGCGGCTTTGATAAGGAATGGAACGACAATAGCATCCAGGGTATCGAAAACCGCCTGCCTCCGATGACTAATCAGGACACGGTAATTTTAGTTGAGACTTCCAACGAATACATTCCAACATTCAAACCGGGTTGGGATTTTGCGACGGGTATCACTTTTGAAAACTTCATTTTTACCCGCCCCCGCTTTACCAACGAAGTCGCTTGTAACCTAGCGAAGACACCTTTCGTCTGCGATAAGAACGCTTAAAGCTTCCGACATAAACTTGGCTTCGGCGGCAGCTGTCATGCCGCCCACGCCAACCCTGCGGCCCACGCGCCACCACAGACCGGGCGCCCAACGGTTCGGCATTTTGTGGCGCATACGAACCAGAAAACCATTTGACGGTTTGAATGCGAAGACACCCCGATCCACGGCCTCGATGTTTTCCACTTTTGCAATGACTTCACCGGACCCCGAACGTATCTCGGTCTGAGTCAGTTCTATGCAGTCTTCGGTTGCGCGCCAGACTGAATATGCCAGCCAAAGCGACGCTCCGCCGATTGCAAACAGGAAGATTTGCCACACCGGTTCGGGTGGCGATACCACGGCGACGTAAGTCACCAAGACCCCGACCGTCGTCAGCATCCCTACCCCGGCCCAACGTCTGGGCGTGGATGCCTGAATCGTTGCCAGCACTTCGTCCTGCATGGAAGCCTCCTGTTTCATCCCACTCGACTTAGCTACTTTGAACGGGAAACAACAGAGGTTTGCGTGCGCCGCAAATTCGCACAGGTTTGGTTTATTTTCGCAAATTGACTGCATGAGCGCAGAACTTAAATGCTGCTCAAACGAACCGGAGGTTACCATGTCTCTCAGACCTACATTGGAAACGCGCAAGGCTATTCCCACGATGGAAGGGGCCGGAGTAAAGCTGCATCGTGCATTCGGGTTTCAGGATCCATCGGAACTGGATCCTTTCCTGCTGTTCGACGATTTTCGAAACGATCAGCCGCAGGACTATCAGGCCGGGTTTCCCTGGCATCCGCATCGGGGGATCGAAACGATCACCTATGTTCTGGCTGGATCGGTCGAGCATTCCGATTCATTGGGCAACACTGGCACCTTAGGTGCTGGCGATGTGCAATGGATGACGGCGGGCTCAGGTATTTTGCATCAGGAAATGCCGCGCGGAAACGCCTCGGGCCAGATGCACGGATTCCAACTGTGGGGCAACCTGCCTTCAGACCAGAAGATGACCACCCCTCGGTATCAGGATGTTCAAAGCAAGGACATTCCCGAAATCACCGATGACGACGGCACGACCGTGCGGGTGATTGTCGGAGAATTCTGGGGCAAAACCGGGCCTGTAGATGGTATCGCGGCAGACCCGCAATACCTGGACATCTCTGTCCCGGCAGGTGTGAAAAAGACGTTTCGGATCGACACCTATCGCCGGGCTTTCGCCTATGTGTTTCAGGGCCAGGCCGCCTTTGCCGACGCATCGCAGCCGGCAGGAGTGCTCTTGGAGAAAGAGGTCGCAGGGCAAGAGGTCAACATCCGCGACATGTCCGGCGACAGAACCCTTGTTCGTTTTGGCACCGGGGATGAAATCACGGTTCAGGCAGGCCCGGAAGGTGTTCGGTTCCTGTTGATCTCTGGCGCTCCAATCGATGAGCCAGTCGCATGGCATGGTCCCATCGTGATGAACACCCGGACCGAACTGGAACAGGCGTTTCGGGAACTGCGAAACGGGACGTTCATTCGCCCCGCGCACTAGCATAATGGCGGTCTGACCTTGTTAGGCCGTCACCGCTTTGTGCACCATGCTCCAATAGATCTGTTCGACCTCATCCAGCGACAGTCGGCCACCGGATCGGTACCAGGTCATCACACCGTTCAACATGGCAATCACGGCAAGCGTTGCAATCTTGGTATCCGGTATCGCAAACTGACCGGCCTGTTGTCCGGTGTGAAGGATGTTTTCCAGTGCGTTTTCGTACTGTCGGCGAAGGTCTTCAATTTCAGCAAAGTTCTCAGGCGTAAGGTTTCGCAACTCCATATACGCGATAAAGACTTCATCGGGGCGTTGCAGGTGGAACCGGATATGGAACCCCACGAACTGGCGCAGTGCTTCTTGTGCGTCTTGGCCTTGCTGCAAGTCTACAAATGCCGAAAGCAGTTCTTGCATATGTTCCCGCATCAACCGGAACAACAAGTGTTGCTTGTCAGGTGTGTAGTTGTACAACGCCCCGGCCTGCACGCCGACTTCTTTTGCGATTTGCCGCATAGAAACAGCCGCATAGCCGTGACGCGCAAACAGGTTCAGTGCGGCCTTGCGAATGCGTGGGCCGGTTATGTCGGAATGAGAGCCTTGAGTTCGTGCCATGCACCCACAATATATGAACAATCGTTCAGATAGAACCCCGCTTGATCGACGGTGCCAAAACGTGCATCACAATGGGGAACGTAACACCAGAAAAAGCGCACCCAATGAAACTGCTGCCATTACTGCCGTTTGTTCTTCTTTGCGCCGGATGCGCAGATTTCCCCGAGTTGGAAGGCAGCGAAGCGGTCTCGGTCAAAAAAGCCCCCTACCCGCGCCTTGTTCCATTGCAAGAAACACTAGGGCCTGCCATTGATCCGGTCAGCGAGGCTGCAGCGGTTGAAGAAGACCTGACACAGCGCAGCGAAACATTGGCGCAAAAGGCAGAAGCGCTGCAAAACGCACCCACCAACTAAAGCGCGGTATTTCCCCCCTACAATTGCCCGGTGACGGATTGCACCCTTGGTCCGAACCCGATAAGGCAGCGCTGATCGGACAAACGTCCGAATTCAGTTAGATTCCGGCGGAAAGGGACACACGACATGACACAGGCACTGCGGCTGGGAATTGCGGGCTTGGGAACAGTCGGCGTCGGTGTCGTCAAGATTGTCCGCCGCCATGCCGACTTGCTGAAAGCGCGCACAGGCCGTTCGATTGAGATCGTGGCAGTGTCTGCACGAGATCCCAACAAAGATCGCGGTGTAAACCTGTCGGGTTATGCCTGGGAAACCGATCCAGTCACGTTGGCGAAACGCGACGATATCGATGTTTATGTCGAGTTGATGGGTGGCGAAAACGGCCCTGCCAAAGCTTCGGTCGAGGCGGCCTTGGCCTCGGGCAAGGATGTTGTCACTGCCAACAAGGCATTGTTGGCCATCCACGGTCAGGAGTTGGCAGAACAGGCCGAGGCCGCGGGTCGTGTCATCCGCTTTGAGGCTGCAGTTGCTGGCGGCATCCCGGTGATCAAATCCCTCACCGAAGGTCTGGCCGGAAACGAGATCACCCGCGTCATGGGCGTGATGAACGGCACCTGCAACTACATCCTGACACGGATGCAATCGCAGCGTCAGGGATATAATGCCCTGTTCGATGAGTGCGCCGAACTTGGGTACCTGGAAGCCGACCCCAATCTGGACGTGGGCGGTATCGACGCGGCGCATAAACTGGCATTGCTGGCCTCAATCGCCTTTGGCACCAAACCGAATTTCAACGGCATCGAGATTGAAGGTATTCAGCAAATCAGCCTCGACGATATCGATCAGGCCGAGGACATGGGCTTTCGCATCAAACTGCTGGGTGTCGCGCAGCGCACCGCGCGCGGACTTGAGCAACGTATGCAACCTTGCCTCGTACCCAGCGACTCGCCGCTAGGTCAGTTGGAAGGTGGCACCAATATGGTGGTGATCGAAGGCGACTCGGTCGAACAGGTCGTGTTGCGTGGTCCCGGAGCAGGCGAAGGTCCAACAGCCAGCGCCGTGATGGGCGACGTTTGCGATCTGGCGCGTGGACTGCAAATCCCGACCTTTGGCCGGCCTGCCACCTCGCTCGAGGCCGCCAAACCGGCCGTCACCGGACTGCCTGCGCCCTATTATTTACGGCTGGGCCTGTTGGACAAGCCAGGTGCACTGGCCAAGGTGGCTGCCATTTTGGGCGATGCCGGTGTTTCGATCGACAGGATGCGCCAGTATGCCCATGCTGAAAGCACAGCGCCTGTACTGATCGTCACTCACAAAACCACCCGCGCCGCACTGGACGTTGCACTGGACGGGTGCCGAAACACGGATGTGGTGGCAGGTGAGCCTGTTGCTTTGCGGATTGAAGAGGTTTGATCTTGCGGCCTGCATGAAACGCAAGCTATGCCGGTAGAACCGGCTTTACTGATCAAGGGATACTGAACAATGAGTGCTGCCAGAACCGATTTTAACGACCGCCTGCTGTCTCTGGGGCTTGCAAGGGTGGCGGAACAGGCTGCACTGGCCTCGGCCTCGCTTGTTGGGCGTGGCGATGAGAAAGCCGCCGATCAGGCAGCCGTAAACGCCATGCGCGAACAGCTGAACCTGCTGGACATTGCCGGTGTTGTGGTGATCGGTGAAGGTGAACGCGATGAAGCACCGATGCTGTATATCGGTGAAGAGGTCGGCACCGGAAGCGGCCCCGGTGTGGACATCGCGCTGGACCCGCTGGAAGGCACCACGCTGACTGCCAAGGATATGCCCAACGCGCTGACCGTGATCGCAATGGGCCCTCGTGGATCGATGCTACACGCGCCGGACGTTTATATGGACAAGCTGGCTGTTGGTCCGGGTTTGCCCGAGGGCGTGGTCGACCTGGACATGTCCCCGCGAGAACGGGTGGAAGCTCTGGCAAAGGCCAAGGACTGCAAACCGGCCGACATCACCGTTTGCATTCTGGAGCGCCCCCGCCACGAAGCGATGATTGCCGAGGTACGCGAAACCGGTGCCTCGATCCGCCTGATCACCGATGGTGACGTGGCTGGCGTCATGCATTGTGCCGAAAGTGAAGTGACCGGCATCGACATGTATATGGGTCAGGGTGGCGCACCCGAAGGTGTTCTGGCTGCCGCAGCCCTGAAGTGTATGGGCGGTCAGATCTTTGGTCGTCTGGTGTTCCGCAACGATGACGAACGTGGTCGGGCCGCCAAGGCAGGCATCACCGATCTGGACCGTGTGTATGCGCGCGATGAGATGGTGACTGCGGATGTCATTTTTGCCGCAACGGGTGTGACTGGCGGTTCGTTGCTGCCGCGCATCAAACGCGAACCGGGTTGGGTGGAAACCACGACGCTGCTGATGCGGTCGAAAACCGGGTCGGTGCGCCGCATGTCCTATCGCACACCCACATGGCCACACGACGAGGCGTAACGGCTTGCGCCATTGCCTTCGGCGAGAGTATTTCTGAAAAGATGAAGAGGCCGGATCCGCAAGGGTCCGGCCTTGGCGCATAAGAGGCGGGACATGAGTTTTCTTGGGGTTGAGCAATCGTTGACAGGGCGGCGTTGGGTTGGTCCCACCGCCGAGGTAGAGCGCGCCTCTGAGATGATGGCACAACAGACCGACCTGCCACGCGCGGTGTGTCAGGTTCTGGCCCGGCGCGGCGTGCCGGTTATGGAGGCACGCAGCTTTCTGGACCCCAAGCTCAAGGAATTGCTGCCTGACCCTCGTGCGATGAAAGACATGGAGGCTGCGGCGGCACGCTTTCTGGCAGCTGTTCGACATGGCCAGAAGATCGCCGTGTTTGCGGATTACGATGTCGACGGCGGCAGCTCTGCCGCGTTGCTGCTGGTCTGGCTGCGGCAGATGGGCCTGCAGGCGACGCTGTATGTGCCCGACCGGATAGACGAGGGGTACGGCCCCAATGTGCCCGCCATGCGGGACCTTGCGGCGGCGCATGACCTGATCATATGCGTCGATTGCGGGACGCTCAGCCATGATCCGATCGCAGCGGCCAAAGGGGCCGACGTAATCGTGCTGGATCATCACCTTGGCGGCGAGACGCTGCCGGATTGCGTCGCTGTCGTGAACCCCAACCGTCAGGATGAAAGCGGTGATCTGGGCTATCTGTGTGCGGCGGGCGTTGTGTTTCTGATGCTGGTCGAAGCCGGACGCCAATTGCGCGAAGCAGGCACAAAAGGGCCGGATCTGATGTCCATGCTGGATCTGGTGGCGTTGGCCACTGTGGCCGATGTTGCACCTCTGATCGACGCCAATCGCGCTCTGGTTCGGCAAGGCTTGAAGGTGATGGCGCAGCGGCAGCGCCCCGGTCTTGTGGCCCTGTCCGATGTCTCACGCATGGATACGGCGCCGAACAGCTACCACCTTGGTTTCCTGCTTGGCCCCCGCGTAAACGCAGGTGGGCGGATCGGTCAGGCCGATTTGGGTGCGCGATTGCTGAGCACCGAGTCCCTGCACGAAGCACAGGCCTTGTCCGAACGTCTGGATGCTTTGAACACGGAACGTCGTGACATTGAAAACGCGGTTCGCGCCGCTGCGATGGAACAGGCCGAGGACCGCGGTATGGACGCGCCATTGGTGTGGGCAGCAGGTGAAGGCTGGCACCCCGGCGTGGTGGGGATTGTGGCCTCGCGCCTGAAGGAAACCGCCAACCGTCCGGCCATCGTGATCGGCTTTGACGGCGAAGAAGGCAAAGGTTCCGGACGATCGGTTTCGGGCGTTGATCTGGGGGCTTCAATCCAGCGCCTCGCCACCGAAGGGCTGTTGGTTAAGGGCGGCGGTCATAAAATGGCGGCAGGTCTGACGGTGATGCGCGACAAGCTTGAACCTGCCATGGAACGTCTGAGCGAATTGCTGGCCAAACAAGGGGCCGGTCAGAGTGGCCCGGCCGACCTGAAACTGGATGGCACGCTCATGCCCGGTGCGGCAACGGTTGATCTGATCGAACAGGTTGAACAGGCAGGCCCATTCGGGGCTGCGGCCCCTGCCCCGCGCTATGCTTTGCCGGATCTGCAGGTGCGCTTTGCCAAACGTGTGGGGGAAACGCATCTGAAGCTGTCGCTCGCCGATGGCATGGGTGGTGGGCTGGACGCAATTGCCTTTGGTGCCTTTGATGGACCGATGGGTGAGAAGCTGTCAAATCATGGTGGTGCGCGCTTCCATTTCGCGGGTCGGCTTGAGGTGAACACATGGGGTGGACGTCAATCCGTGCAACTCAGGCTGGAGGATGCAGCAGAGGCCAATTGACACTCTGCGGCAGTGGCCCAAAAAACTTTCACATCCCTGCATTTTTCCGCTTGCGGGGGTCACGGTGAAACCGTAAAAGGCCCTCCACAAGCCAGCGTGGCCCGTTCGTCTATCGGTTAGGACGCCAGGTTTTCAACCTGGAAAGAGGGGTTCGATTCCCCTACGGGCTACCACTTGTGCTTGTGCCAGTACCATATGGCCCGTTCGTCTATCGGTTAGGACGCCAGGTTTTCAACCTGGAAAGAGGGGTTCGATTCCCCTACGGGCTACCATTTACTTCTCTAAATTTCGAACTTTTCGCGACACAGATCTTCGATCTGCGTCCAGATCGATTTGTATTCCGGCGTGTTTTCCGCCGCATAGTGGAAATTCTTCATCAATCCGGTCAGCTGCGTAAACACTTGTCGCACTTCGCCCTTGTCCGAGAAGGCGGCCGTGGATTGTGTGACGCCATAGACAAGTTTGAACGTCATTTTCTGCCGCTCCAGCGGTACGGTCGCATCAACCTTGTCGAAGGCGTCCTGCTGCAGATAGACCATATCGACAAACAGCGCCTTTTGCTGCGTAACAAAATCGTCGATTGTGACGCCCTCTTCCCCCGTGACCTGCATCATCTGATCAACCTGTTCGCCCTTTTCGATCAGGGCGAGAAGGGCGCGCACTTTGTCTGTCCAGCCTGGTTCGGCATTCTTGTCGTACCAGTCAGACAACTGGTCCGTGTACCGAGACCAGCTGAGCATCGGATCAACGGCTGGATAAAAGCGCTTATAGGCGCGCTCGGACGACAGGCCGAGGAAGCACTTGACCGTGGACAGTGTGGATTGCGTCACCGGCTCGTCAAAGTTGCCGCCAGCAGGTGAAACCGTTCCGATTAGCGTCAGGCTGCCCAGATCACCGTCATTGGTTTTCAAAGCCCCTGCGCGCTCGTACAACCCTTTGATCGAGCTTTCCAGATAGGCGGGGAATCCTTCCTCACCCGGGATCTCCTCGAGCTTGCCAGAGGTTTCACGCATGGCTTGTGCCCAGCGGCTGGTACTGTCCGCGATCAGCAGCACGTCATAGCCCATCTGACGGTAGTATTCGCCCAACGTTATGCCGGTGAAGATCGATGCTTCGCGCGCAGCAACGGGCATGGAGGACGTGTTACAGATGATGATCGTTCTGTCCATCAGGCTGCCGCCCGTGGTTGGATCGGTCATCTTCGGAAATTCCGCGATGGTCTCAACCACCTCACCCGCGCGCTCACCGCAGGCCACAACGATCACGATATCCACTTTCGCATTCCGCGCGATCAGGTTCTGCAGCACGGTCTTGCCTGCCCCGAAAGGCCCAGGAATACAGGCGGTTCCGCCGCGGGCGATCGGGAAGAATGTGTCGATCAGACGTTGCGAGGTCAGAACGGGTTCGGTCGGATACAGGCGCTCTGACAAGGTGCGTTTCAAGATGTTTTCCGGCAATGGCCGCCGAACCGGCCATTTCTGCGAAAGTGTCAAAGTATGCTCGCCGCCGTTTTCGTCTTCCAGACGGGCCACAATGTCATGGATCGTGGCCGCACCCTTTTGCACCCAGACGACCTTGTAAGAGCCGGACCAATTGAACGGCAGCATGATCTTGTGGCTAAAGTGGCCCTCGGGCACTGTCCCGATACTGTCCCCGGCAGTTACTGTGTCGCCAACCTTGACCGAGGGCGTAAAGGACCATTTTGCCAGCTCATCCAACGGTGCCACATCTGCGCCGCGCGGCAGGAAGGTGCCGAATTCGGCGGCCACTTTGGGCAGAGGCGACTGCAACCCGTCAAACACCTGCCCCAGAAGTCCCGGCCCCAGCTCAACCGACAGCAACTGACCCGATTGCTCAACCAGATCGCCAACGGCCACCCCGTCGGTGCTTTCATAGACCTGTACGTCCGCGGTGTCGCCACGCACACGCAGCACCTCGGCTTTCAGACGTTCCTGACGCCCACCGGGGCCGGGACGTGATGGCAGGATGAATACAACTTCGTTTTTGACCAATTGGCCGGGCTGACCGGTCACGTCCGGGTTGGCCTGTATCTTCACAAGCCCTTCCTGAACCGAGACGACACGCGCGGTCGACGTTTGCTTAGCTGAGGTTGGGGCCGTCATGCGCTTGCTCCCTCAAAATCGATATCGGCGACATCGGCCATCGCCTGCTGCGCCAGTTTCTCAAATCTCTTGGCCGCTTCCGTGGCGCTGCTTTGCGCCCAGCGGTCAAAAATGTTCCAGATCAGGACGTAGATCGCGACCGCCTCAAAATCGAACATGTGGCGAGCTGCATATCGCTTGAGTTGCTTGTGGCTGATCGACAAAAGCAGACGTTCCAGACCAAGCGGATCTCCGTCTTCGAGCAATTGGTGCGCCTCTTTCAACCATGGCATCGGGGTATCAAGCCCAAATGTAGGATCGGCCCAGTGGGCTGGAATATGGCGGCTCCATCGTCCCACGCCGAATGATCCTGAAGGCGCGGGGTCTCCGCGTTTTCTCAGGCGCAGTGCTGCAACTACCGAGCGTAGCTCCATGCGTTCCATAAAAAGCTTGCGCAATGTGGGTTGCGGGATGTTTTGCAACGCCTGTTTGCAGCGCTGGATCGCCTGAACGTCTGTGACATCCATGTCATAGGCACTCCAGCTCAGCGTATGCTCCAGCACATTCAAGACCTCGGCATCTTTTGCTGTCAGAGCCGTCAACCGACGCTCGAGCCTGATACGCGACAGCGGCGGCTGTTTGGCAACGAACAACCGTTCCGATCCCGGAAGACTGCACATCAACGCGATATAGGCGTCCTGCCCTGACATCTCAGCGGATGACCCCTTCCAGCACCGCACGGAACCGGGGTTGCAAATGCTCCATCAACAACGAAGCGACAGCCTTGTCGGTCAGGTCCAGCACGACTCCCTGATCTTCCGCCCGAACGCGAATACCTTCCTGAGTGTTGTCTGCCACGTGCAGTTCAACATTCTCGCGAAGCATCTTCGCCGTCAGTCCAAGAACGTACTTCGTCAATTTGCCCGATTGAATGTCATCAGCGTTTTGCTTGATGTCTTCCTGCGTGGCGACCTTGGTGGGCAAAATGACCTGAACCTTGCCGTCAAGGTTGGCACCTTCCCCGGCCCGGCCGACAACCTCAAGTATCATTTGCTTGAGAAGCTCAGGATCGGACATTTCTTTGGTGACAAGACGTTCAACATCTTCCTTGAAGCGATCCGTCAGGCCGGCCTTCATGGTCAACACGGCATCCCGCATCGCGGTGTTCAACGCTTCTTCACCCGCAGACCGATAGTTGTCGGATTCTGTGCGCGCCTTCTTTTTGAACTCTTCAGCTTCGCGCTTTGCATCCGCTAAAATGCGCGCAGCCTCGGCCTTGGCATCGTCGCGCAGCTTCTCGGCTTCGGCCTGACCGGCAGCTACCCCATCATTGCGCAGCTTGTCGATCAGGGCGTCAACGCCATGCGAAATCGTTCCGTTCTGTGCCATCAGCTGATCCCCGCACTAATGACCAAAGCGAACACAAAGGCAAAAACACCAAAGCCTTCGATGATCGCTGCCGGTGCAAGCGCGAGGCCAAATATCTCGGGCTTTTCCTTGGTGGCGTTGATCGCAGCGGCACAAGCCCGGCCCTGCCAGATGCCGCAATACATAAGGGCAATTCCAGACAAAATGCCGATGCCAAACAGACCTCCTGCGTTTTCCGGCGTCACGTCACGGTTCAGGGTGAACATGATGACAATTCCATAGATCACCATCGTTGACGGAAAGGCTGAAACACCAACAAAACGGCCATAGCCACCTTCGGTTTCTGTCATGGCCCCGATGCTGGCCATCCCGGCAATCGAGCACCCTATGGCGCTTGACGCAGCCCCCAACGCCATTGGCGCGTAGATGCCCAGCCAACCCAGTGTGAGAACAAGCTCATTCATTCCTGAACCTCCTTGCGGGCAAACGGACGAAAGACGATGCCTTCATCCGGCAGACCCCATTTAAAGAATTCGATGTAATTGAGACGTAAGCCGTGGACGACGCCGCTCATCATGGCGAGGGCGAAATTCAAGACGTGACCGATGATCAGGATCAGCAACCCAAACAGAATGCCCGGCCCTTTGAGCGCGTGCATGACGGAAACGGCCAAATCGTTGAACGTGATCGCCAGTGAGGCCGAAGCAAGGCCCAGCGCGAACAGGCGCATATAACTTAGCACGTCGCCAAAGGCGCCCATCGCCCCGGCAAGGCTTTGAAATCCTTCGATCAGCCGCCAGATCCAATCTGTCGGCTTTCGGATGATCCTTTCGCTGGAAAACAAAACAATCGCGACAACACCAACGATCAGAGTAGATGTGCCGGGCACAGGTGATTTGCCGTTCATATAGCTGAGCCATAGGGCAAACCCGCCGATCAGAGCAGCAATCCAACCCAGATTGGCGATCGCCTTGCGTTGCCCCCACGCGGCACGGGCCGCCAGCGCGTTGGCCAGAACCAGATGCAAGACACCAACCACAATCGAGACCATCATCATTGCGCTGAAATTGTTCAAATCCAAAACCTTGAGCTTTGCCCAAATCGAGCCAGCAGACGGGGACGCCCCAAAATAGCTCCCAACCATGACGCCGTACAGAATCGTAGCCCCCGAAATAATCAGACCAAAGCGGCGCCAGGACCTTAGTCCAGCTGTGCCATCCATCCGTTTCCAAAACGCCAGCATCCCCAGCAGGATGACAGCGCCATATCCGGCATCCGCGACAATCATGGCAAAGAAGATCGCGAAGGATGCCGAGACGATGACGCTGGGGTCCCAATCCTGATATCCGGGCACCTGATAAAACAGCGCCAGATCGACCGCAGCGCTGCGCTTCTCAGGCTGCTCCAACAATGTCGGAGGCGTGTCGTCCGGGCCCGGTTCTTCAATCAATGCAGCTGACCCTTTGGAATGCGCCATGTCCAGAACTGCGTCGATCCGATCCTCAGGCACCCACCCCTGCAACGCAAACATGGCTTCTGCGTCGCGTATTTTCTGCTTTGCATGGGCCAGTTCGGCGGCGCTCTCGGCGACGGACAGGTTCTGACGCATAAGGGTCAGATAGCGGGTTTGCGCCACACGCTCAGCCTCGAGCGCCTCCAGCGCGATTTCAGCCTCTTCCAGCTGCGCTTCAAGCTCGTGAATGGGCAACGAGCCAACATGCGTGCGCGGGATCGGAAGAATATCGTCGTCAGGTTCATCGGGCGAGATCAGCACAGCGTAAAGAAATCGGTGGTCCTCTTCCAATATGGCCCAGGGCAGTTTGACTTCTGACAAAGCCTCACGATGCTTCAACGGAAGCTGATAGAACCACAGACGATTACCAGCCAAAACATCTGTTGGCGGGAAGTCCAAATCGCCCCACGGCCGCACCTGAGCGATACGGTGTGCCAGAAAGTCCCGTTGGTCCATCGTATCCCGAGTGCGCTGCATGAGGTCAGTCACTTCATGCACGAAACGGTCCATGTCAAAGTCGGGGTCTCGCTGAATCTGACGCCGTGGTTCAGGAACTTCTGCAAGGAAACGCAACGCTTTATACGCTTCTCTTGCACCACGCTCGCTGATCTTTTCAGGTTCATTCGGTGGCGGAACAAGCGGAAGAACGTGCATACAGCCGAGGTCCTGTAACGCCTCAAGCGTGTCCGCCTTATGTGTTGCCGGACCTACCAGAGACATCTTTTTCAAACGCGCCACACTCATGCCAAAGCCTCCTGCGCGTGTTTGCGCTTTGAAATCTTCGACCGCACCACCGCCTGCATCTGTTCGTCGCTCAGATAGATGCGAATCTTTTTGATATTGGCTTTGGCGCGCGGGATCAGAACCTTTTCGAATAGGTTGACCCGCTGCGTAATCGTGGCCACTGCCTTGTCGAAAATGCGTACACGTTCTTCGGCAATTTTGACCCGCAGGCGCGCTTCGATCATGTCGTGCAGCAACTGCGCGGCGGTATCAACCCAATGGGGTTTGGCAAGTACGGAATACGGACGGACGACAACTTCGATCCGGTCCAGGTCGGGCATCTTGACGCCCACTACGTTGACCTCTTTGACCTTGTAATCCCTAAGCTCAACCAGCCCATCCAGATCAATGCCCTGCTGGGCCAGCATCGGAAGCTTTTCGCCAACCTGCTGCGCAAGGGCCTGCACCTCATCCTGAAGACGTTTGACATCCTCGCGCGCCTTCACCCGTTCCGCCATTAATTGCTGGCGCTTCAGGTCCAGCGACGGCAGAAACCGCTCATAGCTTTTCAGCTGTGTCTGCTGGCGCGCCAGTGACGATTTATTCAGCTGCAACCGCGCCATCGGTATCCTTTGGGAAATACTTGTCGATCAAGGCCTGTTTCATTAGCAACTGTTCCGGAGCGAAACATTCGGCCAGCGTTTTCCAGCCCAGATCCAGCGCCTCCTCCAGCGGGATCGAAACGTTGATGTCCATGAACCGCGCACTGAATAAGGCGCCAAATTTCAACAACTGATGGTCATAGTCTGACAGATCAAACGCCATCGCCTGTTTTTGCGCAGCGTCGCGACTTTCGGAGTAGAAACGGATCATCGTGTTCATGATCTGACCGTGATCTTCGCGCGTGGTCTTGCCGATCACATTCTGCTTCAGGCGCGACAGGCTGCCAAAGGGATCAATCACACCCGAGTGCAGATAGATCTGCCCTTCAGTGATATAGCCGGTATTGTCAGGTACGGGGTGGGTTACGTCATTGCCGGGCATTGTTGTCACAGTCAGAACCGTGACCGATCCGCCCTTGGCATAGTCACATGCCTTTTCATATCGGCGCGCCAACTGGGAATAGAGATCCCCCATATATCCGCGCTGCGACGGCACCCTTTCCTGGCTGATCCCCACCTCTTTCATCGCGTCGGCGTATGCTGTCATGTCAGTCAGCAGGACCAGGACACGCTTACCCTCTTCCACCGCAAACTTCTCGGCCACGGCCAAGGCCATGTCGGGCACCAGCAAACGTTCAACCAGAGGGTCCATCGCCTGATTGACGAACATGACAGAACGCGAAAACACGCCCGCATCCTCAAACGAAGTTCGGAACGTGTAATAATCATCAAAGATCAGCCCGAGCCCGCCAAAGACCACGATATCCGCGTCCGCCTGAATACCGATTCGGCTCAGGAAGGCGTTGAATGGCTCGCCCGAAACCGAAAAGATCGGGATCTTCTGGCTTTCAACCAGCGTGTTGAAAACGTCGATCATCGGCACATCGGTGCGGATCATTTTGTTGGGCACTGCTCGTTCAGCCGGGTTTACCGTCGGTCCACCGATGTCGATTCGCGGCTCGGAAGACAGATCTGGGCCACCGTCTATCGGCACCCCAGCGCCATCAAAGACCCGCCCCAGAATATTGGCCGAATACGGTGTTTGCATGGGGTGGCCAAGAAAGGTCGCTGTCGCCTCGGTCGAGATTCCCTTGGTGCCGGAAAACACCTGAAGCGTGACAACATCCCGGTCGATGAAGATCGCCTGCGCCAGCGTTATACGGCCATCAACGGTCTCGATGACGGCGAGGTCGTTGAACCGAACAGCAGGGTTTCCGTCACTCTCAACCGGCACCCGAACCTTGATCGTGTCCCCAACAATTTCCAGAACTCGCGTGTACTTCAACAGGCTTCGGGACATCATCTATCCTCGCTGGTTCAAGTTGTTTTTTTAAAAGCGCGCCGCGTCGTTCACCGGCATTTTTTATAATAGTAGCTCCAGCTTACAACGAATTCACAAATTGGCAAATGAGTTCTATTTCACCCTTCCTCGGATGCTTGATCGTCAATTACTAAAAATTTAGTTTGACACATACGCAAAAAATCGCTGATGCTGTCCGGCATCCGGTTTACGCCGGAAACCACAATCTTTGGGAGGAGACAGATGCGGAGACATCTACTTTCCGCAGTGGCGGCGGCTGCCGTCATTGCGGGGCACGGTCCTGCTTGGGCCGACGAAGCCGCAGCACAACGTTGGATCGACGACGAATTCCAGCCATCGACCTTGTCGAAAGACGAACAGATGGGTGAAATGCAGTGGTTCATCGAAGCTGCACAACCCTATGCTGGCATGGAAATCAACGTCCTGTCCGAGGGCATCCCGACCCATTCTTACGAGTCCGAGGTTCTGACCAAGGCATTCGAAGAAATCACTGGAATCAAGGTCAACCACCAGATCCTCGGTGAGGGCGAAGTGGTTCAGGCCGTTCAGACCCAGATGCAAACGGGCCGGAACCTGTATGATGGCTATGTCAACGACAGTGACCTGATCGGTACGCACTCGCGTCTGCAACTGGCCTACCCGCTGACCGACATGATGGGCGGCGACTGGGCGGGTACGACCTCGCCGACGCTGGATCTGGATGACTTCATGGGCATTCAGTTCACCACTGGTCCGGACGGCAAGCTGTATCAGCTGCCCGACCAGCAGTTTGCGAACCTCTACTGGTTCCGCAAGGACTGGTTCGATGATGAGGCCAACAAGGCCGCATTCAAGGAAAAGTATGGCTATGATCTGGGCGTTCCGGTCAACTGGTCGGCCTATGAGGACATCGCCGAGTTCTTCACCAATGACGTGAAAGAAGTCGACGGTGTGACGATCTACGGCCACATGGACTACGGCAAGCGCGCGCCTGACCTGGGCTGGCGTATGACCGACGCCTGGCTGTCGATGGCTGGTGCTGGCGATGTGGGCGAACCCAATGGCATCCCCGTCGACGAATGGGGCATCCGCATGGAAGCGGGCACCTGTAACCCGGTCGGCGCTTCGGTGTCGCGTGGTGGTGCAGCGAACGGTCCAGCGGCGGTCTATGCGATCCGCAAATGGGACGAATGGCTGCGGGCCTATGCGCCTCCGGGTGCGGCGTCTTATGACTTCTACCAGTCGCTGCCCGCGCTCAGCCAAGGCAACGTGGCCCAGCAGATCTTCTGGTACACTGCCTTTACCGCCGACATGGTGAAGCCGAAGTCTGAAGGCAACAACACCGTGGACGACGAAGGTACGCCGCTGTGGCGGATGGCACCCAGCCCGCATGGCCCATACTGGGAAGATGGCCAGAAAGTTGGGTATCAGGACGTGGGTTCTTGGACGTTCCTGAAATCGACCCCCTCAGATCGTGCGCAGGCAGCTTGGCTTTATGCCCAGTTCGTGACGTCCAAGACTGTCGATGTGAAGAAGTCCCATGTGGGTCTGACCTTCATCCGCGACAGTTCGGTCAACCACGAGTCGTTCACCGAACGTGCACCCAAGCTGGGTGGTCTGGTCGAGTTCTATCGTTCGCCTGACCGTGTGGCATGGTCGCCGACCGGCATCAACGTTCCTGATTATCCGAAGCTTGCCCAGATCTGGTGGCAGCAGATCGGTGACGTGAACTCGGGTGCCTTCACCCCGCAAGAGGCGATGGATCGTCTGGCTGAAGAGATGGACATCACCATGGGCCGTATGCAGGCCGCAGATGAGGCTGCCAACGTCTATGGCGGTTGCGGACCGCGCCTGAACGAACCACAGGATCCCGCCTTCTGGCTGGAAAAAGCAGGTTCACCCAAGGCCAAGCTTGAGAACGAAAAGCCGCAGGGCCAGACCGTCAACTATGACGAACTGGTTCAGCGCTGGCAGTCTCAGTAAGCTGTTGAAACCGGGGGTGCCGTTTGCGGCATCCCCACACCAAGGCCAGTGCGGTGCACTGAAGGACCGGAATCCACGGACATGATTGAACTTCAAGACGCGACCAAACGGGTCGGTAACGTCATCCATATTAAGCCCACGAACCTGGCGCTACAAACCGGCCATTTCAATGTGCTGCTGGGCGCGACGGGATCGGGCAAGACCTCTCTTATCAAGATGATGGCCGGGCTAGACCCGATCGCCTCGGGCAAGGTCCTGATGGATGGTCAGGACGTCACACGGCTGAACACGCAAAAGCGGCAGATCAGCCTGGTGCACCAGTTCTTCGTGAACTACCCGCATATGACCGTATTCGACAACATCGCCTCGCCGCTACGTGTGGCGGGCATGGCGAAATCTGAGATCGAAGGTCGCGTGGAAGAGGCCGCCGATCTGCTTCAATTACGCCCCATGCTGCACCGCCGCCCTCATGAGCTGTCAGGCGGGCAACAACAACGAACGGCACTGGCCCGCGCAATTGCGAAAGAGAGCCGCGCCGTGTTCCTTGATGAGCCGCTGGCCAACCTTGACTACAAACTGCGTGAAGAACTGCGCGAACAACTGCCTGATTTGTTCGCAGGCCGTGGCGCAGTCGTGGTTTACGCCACTTCAGAACCCGAAGAGGCCCTTTTGCTGGGCGGTTACACTGCATTGATGGAAGATGGCCGTGTGACCCAATTCGGTCCAACCGCAGACATATACCGCAACCCTGAAAACATCGCCGCCGCGCGGGTGTTCTCGGACCCGCCGATCAACGTGGCGCAAATCACCGTATCAGACGCTCGGGCGCAACTGGCAGGCGGTGGTGGTTGGGCAGTTTCTGACATGGCCGATGGAAAGTATATGGTCGCCGTGCGCCCTCATCGCGTGACGCCGTTCCGTACGTCTGACGCTGATGTGGAGCTGACGGGCCGCGTGATCGTGACGGAACTGTCCGGTTCGGATTCCAGCGCGCATTTCCAACATGGGGATGACGCCTGGGTTTCATTGGCTACCGGTGTACACCCCTATCAGGTCGGCGAGGATCACAGTTTCTACATGAACCCGGCCCATTGCCGGTATTTCGACCAAGACGGCAAGAGGGTGGTCTGACATGGCACAGATAAAGCTTTCAAACCTGCGACACAGCTATATGCCCGCACCGAAGGGCCCCGAGGACTATGCGCTCAAGGAAATCGACGTCACATGGCGCGACGGTGGGGCCTACGCTCTGCTCGGGCCGTCGGGTTGTGGCAAATCCACGCTGCTGAACATCATCTCGGGCCTGCTGATGCCCTCCGAAGGGCAAATTCTGTTCGACGGTCAGGACGTCACCGCCCTGCCCCCGGATCAGCGCAACATTGCACAGGTGTTCCAGTTCCCAGTGATATACGACACGATGACCGTGGGTGAGAATTTGACCTTCCCGCTGAAGAACCGAGGCGTTGACCCCGCGACGATCAAGCGTCGCGTCGATGAGATTGCCGAGATGCTGGACGTCACGGACATGCTGAACACCAAGGCTTCGGGTCTGAGCCCGGACAACAAGCAGAAGATTTCGATGGGGCGCGGTCTGGTCCGTGACGACGTAAACGCGGTGATGTTTGATGAACCGCTGACTGTGATCGACCCGCATCTGAAATGGAAACTACGATCGAAGCTGAAAGAGCTGCACCAGCGCGTCAAAGCGACGATGATCTACGTGACCCACGACCAGACCGAGGCGCTGACCTTTGCAGACGAAGTGGTCGTGATGCAGGAGGGAGAAGTGGTTCAGATCGGCACACCGGTCGAACTGTTCGAACGCCCTCAGCACACATTTGTCGGTCACTTTATCGGTTCGCCCGGAATGAATGTCCTGCCCTGTGAGGCAAAAGGCGACCGTGCCTTGTTTGAAGGGCACGAGGTGTTGCTGGAAGGCCCATCCCACGGCGACGGCGGTCGCACTGATCTGGGTATCCGCCCCGAGTATGTGGGCTTCGGCGACACGGGCATCCCGGCGCATGTAACCAAGGTCTCGGACATTGGCCGTCACTTTGTGGTCAGCGCGATGGTCGGCAACACCGCCCTTAAGGCCGTTACGGAACACGAGGTCCCTGAACCCGGGTCGCAGGTCTTCCTGCAATTCAAACCAGAACAATCCCGCGTCTACCGTGACGGCTGGATCGCAACTCAGGAGCGGGCGCAATGAGAACGGAAAACCAAAGGGCATGGTTCTTTGTCCTGCCGGTGCTGGCGCTGGTCGCGTTCAACGCACTTGTTCCGATGATGACGGTGGTCAATTACTCGGTGCAGGAAACCTTCGGCAACAACCAGTTCTTCTGGGAAGGACTGGGCTGGTTTGAACAGATTCTGCGGTCCGACCGGTTTCAGGCTGCTCTGGGGCGGCAATTCCTGTTCACCTTCCTGATCCTGATAATCGAGGTCCCTCTGGGCATCATCGTGGCCCTGTCAATGCCGCGCAAAGGCTTTTGGGTGCCGGTTTGCCTGGTCCTGATGGCCCTGCCCATGCTGATCCCTTGGAACGTGGTCGGCTCGATGTGGAACATCTTTACCCTGCCCAAGATCGGCCTGCTGGGATACTTCCTGAATGATGTCCTTGGCATCAACTATGACATGACGCAACAGCCATTGTCGGCCTGGATCACCGTCATCGTCATGGATGTCTGGCACTGGACTTCACTGGTGGTGCTGCTGTGCTATGCGGGCCTCGTCTCGATCCCGGACGCCTACTATCAGGCGGCCAAGATCGACGGCGCCAGCCCGTGGTCCGTGTTCCGCTACATCCAACTGCCCAAGATGAAAACCGTCCTGACCATCGCCATTCTGCTGCGCTTCATGGACAGCTTCAACATCTATACCGAACCCTTCGTTCTGACCGGCGGCGGCCCCGGCAACTCCACCACCCTTCTGTCGATCGACCTTGTGAAGATCGCGTTGGGACAGTTCGACCTTGGCCCCGCGGCGGCGATGAGCCTGATCTATTTCGCTATCACGCTGCTGGTCTCTTGGGTCTTCTACACTCTGATGACAAAGGATGACGCGCAATGAAGAAGCGGTCCCTTATCCCGATCCTCTATATCGCGTTCCTGATGCTGCCGATCTATTGGCTGGTTGCAATGTCCTTCAAGACCACGAACGAGATCCTGTCGGGTTTTTCCCTGTTTCCCCAGACCTTCACGCTGGAGAACTACATCACCATCTTCACCGATCCGACATGGTATTGGGGTTACATCAACTCGATCATCTATGTGACGCTGAACACTGTGCTTTCGGTCTGTGTCGCCCTGCCCGCTGCCTATGCGTTTTCGCGCTATCGGTTTCTGGGTGACAAGCAGCTGTTCTTCTGGCTGCTGACCAATCGGATGGCCCCGGCGGCGGTCTTCGCGCTGCCCTTCTTTCAGCTCTATTCCTCCATCGGTCTGTTTGACACGTATCTGGCAGTGGCGCTGGCCCACACACTGTTCAACGTGCCGCTGGCGGTTTGGATTCTGGAAGGCTTCATGCGCGGCATCCCGAAGGAGTTGGATGAAACAGCCTATGTCGACGGCTATTCCTTCCCGCGCTTCTTCGTGACGATCTTCTTGCCCAACATCAAAGCAGGCGTCGGCGTCGCGGCTTTCTTCTGCTTCATGTTCTCGTGGGTGGAAATGCTGCTGGCCAAAACCCTGACTGCGGTCGAGGCAAAACCCATCGCAGCCGTGATGACACGCACCGCATCCAGCGCAGGGTATGAACTGGGCCTGCTGGCTGCTGCCGGTACCCTGACCATCATCCCCGGCGCGATCGTCATCTGGTTTGTCCGCAACTACATCGCGCGTGGTTTCGCGATGGGACGCGTGTGAGGTTCAATATGCGTAAACTTCTTCTTCTCACCCTCCCCTTCCTGCCCACCATGGCCTTCGCCCAGCAAGCCGGTTGGGGCAACGTCGGACAGCAAGAGGAAAAAGGGTTCTCTTGGACCGATCCGCTCTGGCCCGATTTCTGGATGGCATGGACGCCAGCAACTCTGGCCTTGTTCGTGGGTATCTTCTCGGCCATTGCCGTGATCGGTCTGCTCGAAGGCTTCAAGTACCGCGACGGGATCGAACGGCGTGGTGTGCTGGGGCTGACAACCACGTTGGGCGATCGGCTGTTCATCACCTTGCTTGGCTCGGCATATATCTTCCTCGCCTGGTTGGGAATTGTCGGACAACCTGTCTGGACGCCGCTTTTCCTGTCCGTCGGCTGGGGTATCTTCGTCTTCTGGAAAGTTTAAGCTTTGCGAAACAGCGAAAGGATGCTTGTCTGTCAGGCATACTAAACATGACGGCACCGAGATCGATGCGAAAGAAAAAGACGACAAATCTGCTGACCGAGGTCGAACTGGAGTTCATGAACGAGCTCTGGGCCCTCGGGGAAGGCTCGGTGCGCGATGTCCTGGACCGCCTGCCCTCAGAACGCAATCTGGCCTACACATCCGGTGCCACGATCCTGCGTATTCTGGATGAAAAGGGTTTTGTGGAAAGCCGTAAGGCAGGGAAGACCCTGATCTATACGCCGCTTCTGGAAAAGGACAGATATCAGGCCCGTTCGCTGCAAAACCTGTCCCGCACATTGTTCGACGACACCCCAGCCACGCTGGTGGCGCGGCTTGTCGATGATGCCGGGCTGAGCGAAGCCGATCTTGAGGAAATTCGAGCACTGGTAGAGAGGAGACTGCAAAATGACAGCGGTTAGACCGGTTCTCGACGCATATATCGAACTCAACATCGTGCTGGCCTTGTCGGCCATTATTTGGTTGCTGGCGCGTGCTGCCCTGACCCGCACCAGCCTGCGCCATGGCTACGTCGCACAATTGCGCGCACTCAAGGTTCTGTGCGTTTGCATTCTGGTCAGCCCTTTTCTTGCATTGGGCGTATCATATCTGGCCGCTTACGCATGGCCGGGGAGCGCTGTCGCCCTTGGTGATATCGCGGTGGCAGCCTATCTGCGCGGCGACATCGCCATGCCTGCCACACAGTTCGAAGCCATGCTGAATACCCGCGAAAGGTGGGTCGATTTTGCTTTGTCAGGACAACAGCCCGCGATCACGGTGCTTGCCACTCTGTTCACTCTTGTAGCGGCTGTGTTCGCCGGTCGCGCCTTTCGGGACGCAATGATGATCCGTCAGACGGTCAAATCCAGCTTCCTTTGGCGGCAATCGGCAAAAGTGGATATACGCCTTTCTGATCGTATTACTGTGCCATTTGCGGTACGCGGGCTACGCCGCCGCCATGTCGTTCTGCCCAGCCATCTGCTGGACACACCACGCGAGTTGCGCTTTGCGCTGGCGCATGAGTTTCAACACATTCGGGCCGGCGATGTAGAATGGGAACTGGGTTTTGAACTTCTGCGCCCATTGCTGTTTTGGAACCCCGCCTACTTGATGCTCAAGTATCAGTTCGGCCGGTTGCGAGAACTTGCCTGTGACCAGTCTGTCGTCGCGCGCAAAAGGATCGATGCGCGTGAATACACAACGTGCCTGTTGGACTATTGTGCGCGGACAGTTTCAGCCCGAAATCCGCGCGTTCTGAATGTCGCTTTCGTAACCGGTGGGAGAGCCAAGCGTGTGCTGCGTCAGCGTGTGATTGCATTGACCGATGCACAACCCGCCGAAGCTCCCCTGCCCGCGTTGTTCCTTGGCATGTCACTGACCTTCGCCACCCTTCTGGCGCTGGGGGCAGCTTCGATCCAGCAGACTCAAGGCTGGAGCCATGATCGCCTGATGCTGTCGACCGTGGTCAATCTGGAACGTCTTGAAGCGCGCAATCAGGGCAATTGATGCCGTCGCTTTACCAGCCACGACGCCCGAACAGAGAGTGGATCCGACCTTGATCCACAAACGGCTCGGGCGCGTGAGCACGTCCCAAACGCGCCACCACACGCTCGACCATAACCCAGCTGATTATGGCAAAAATAACGCCTCCGAAGGCCTGGCCCAGCAGAACACCGGACGCCCCTGCAAGATTGGACCCGATGGTTGCAAACACCCACGTTCCAATCGTGTGACGCCCCCAATTGATCCATGTGGAATAGACCGGATGTCCAAGATTGTTGAAGCTGGCATTTGATACAAAAATCACACCATTAAAAAACGATGCCAGCGCCAGAGGCCCACAGAACAGGTAAATCAGAACCCGGGTTTCACCTTGCGCCGCAAACAAATCCGCAATCGGAGCCCGCAGCAGAAACAAGATCGCGGCCATGACCAGAACATATAGCGCAGTAAATTTGATCCCGGCCAGAAAGGCGGCGCGCACGCGATCGAGTTTCTCTGCCCCGAAATTCTGTCCGATGATTGGCCCAATTGCGCCCGATAGGGCAAAGATGACCGAAAAGGCAACTGGCAGCAGCCGCCCTATGACGGCCATACCCGCCACCGCATCCGTTCCATATTGCGCAATTTCTCGCACCACGATGGCATTCCCGATCGGTGTGGCCACATTCGTCAGAACGGCAGGAATTGCGATGGCTCGCACGGGGCGCAAGTCCTGCTTCACTTGTTTGAGCGACGGGCGCGCAAACCCTTGATGCACCCGCAGCGCAGGCCATAAGGCCGCCCCCAACATGCAAAGCCGCGCCAGTACCGAGGCTATCGCGGCCCCATCCAGTCCCAGCCCCACGGCAAAAATCAGGATCGGGTCCAAGACTGCATTCACCACACCGCCGTAGATCGTGGCCATCATCGACCGCCGCGCATCGCCATGGGCGCGCAGCACGGCCATAGCCGCCATCGCAATCGACATGACGCACATTGTCGGCAGGATGATCGAGACATAACGCATCGCCAGCCTCAGAACCTCATCTTCCGCGCCAAGCAGTGACAGCAGATGGCTGAGGTTCAACAAGACCAACACCGGAACGACCAACCCAACGATCAGACCCAGCACCGCCACACTGGACGCATAGTGCCGGGCCTGTTCGGCTCGTCCCGCCCCAAGTTCACGCGCCACCAGCGCACCGGCGGATATAGAAAGGCCGATATTGATCGCATTGGTGAAAAACAGCAGTGTTCCAGCATAGCCCACTGCCGCCGCCAGCGCGTCGTTGCCCAGCATCGAAATGAAGACCATGTCCACAAAGTCGACGGCAAAGATGGCCATCAATCCGATACTCGTCGTCAACGACATGCGGGTGACATGCCGCATCAGACTGCCGCTGAGGAATACGGCTTCGGTTTGGGATTGGTTGGACATTCTAACCTGTCATGCTCTGTGTTCTACCGAGCCAGCATCACAGATCACCGCCACGCGTCAACGGTTTCATCCCAAGCTTTGCTGATGAGGTCGGCCGCCTGACACGGCCTATCGTCCTGTTTTGGCATCCACAGCCCCGCAAGGGCGTGTTAGAACAGCCGAAACACTGATGATCCAAGGCGAAAGCAGAGCATGAAACTGGAATTCCACCACATCAACTTCGTGGCTGATGACGTTGATCGTATGCATGATTTTTACACAAATGTGCTGGGTCTGGATGATATCCCGCAGGACAACTTCCCGCGCACCGAGGCCAACAGCAAGAGAGGCTATGACGGCAAAATCCGCTTTGCGACAGAGGGCAACATGCAGATGCATCTGGCCGAACGCGCCTTTGACGTGGCCTTCAAGAACGGGCGAGTGATCAACCCGGTCGAGCGTGGCCATATCGCCTTTCGCACCGATGATCTGCCCGCTTTCCTCAAAATGCTGGATGAGCGCGGGATCCCCTATTCCGACTACGGCACCACTTTCGCAAAAGAGTGGCACCAGGTGTTCTTTCACGACCCCGAAGGCAATGTGATCGAAGTCCACCAGCAAGTCGTTCAGGACAATTGACCAGCACGGGGGCGGCGCTTACCGCCCCCACCCGGATTTCGTCTTAGACAAATCTGTTGACGTAGTTTTCCAGAACTTCCTGACGACCGGAGCGCGGTTGCGGGTTTATCCCCTCGGCCAGCACCAGCGCGGCAATCTCGTCCAGGCCAGTGGTCAGCATCGCTTGCGCCTCGGGCGTTTTCCAGCCCGAATACCGGTCAGCCAGCATTTGCTCCAAACCGCCGTCTTCAATCATCGCGGCCGCCGCTTTCAAACCCCGGGCGCAGATGTCCATCCCACCCACATGCGCGGCGATCAGATCTTCGGCATCGATGGACTGCCTGCGCAGCTTGGCGTCGAAATTGGTACCGCCTGAGGTAAACCCGCCTGCTTTCAGGATGTGGTAATAGGCCAACGCGACTTCGGGCGTGTTGTTGGGGAACTGATCCGTGTCCCAACCCGATTGATAGTCGTTTCGGTTCATATCGATGGACCCCAGCATCCCTTCGGCTGCAGCCACGGCAATCTCATGTTCAAAGCTATGCCCGGCAAGGATCGCGTGCCCTTGTTCAAGGTTCAATTTGACCTCATCCTCAAGCCCATACTTGCGCAGGAACCCGATGCAGGTGGCAGCGTCAAAATCATACTGGTGCTTTGACGGTTCCTGCGGTTTGGGTTCAACAAGGATCGCGCCCTTGAACCCGATCTTGTGCTTGTATTCGACCACCATGTTCAGGAACTGGCCCATATGGTCCAGCTCGGCCTTCAAGTCGGTGTTGAGCAGCGTCTCATAGCCTTCACGCCCGCCCCAAAGCACATAGTTCTCGCCGCCCAGCTTATGGGTGGCATCCATGCAGGACTTCACCGTGGCGGCAGCAAAGGCAAAGACATCCGGGTCAGGGTTGGTGCTGGCACCGCCCATCCAGCGGCGGTGGCTGAACATATTGGCAGTGCCCCACAACAGCTTGGTGCCCGACACCTGCATCTTTTCGCCGATATAATCGGTGATCTCGTTCAGTGTCCGCAGATTATCCGCGAAATTTCCTTGCTCTGGGCGAATGTCGGCGTCATGCCAGCAGAAGTATGGTTGGCCCAGGATATCGAACATCTCAAAGGCGACATCAGCCTTCATCTTGGCCCGACCCATGTCGTCCTGCGGATGCCAGGGGCGCTCGAAGGTGGGGCCGCCAAACGGGTCTCCACCCTCCCACGCGAACGAGTGCCACCACGCTACGGCAAAACGCAGGTGATCTTCCATGCGCTTGCCCATGACAATCTCGTCCGGGTTGTAGTGGCGAAATGCGAGCGGGTTCCTGCTGTCCTCGCCCTCGAATTGGACCTGTTCGATACTCTGAAAGAAACCGCTCGTCATTTCGTTCACCTCACTCTGTCTTTTCGCCGGGCTTTTTGCCCAGAATGATCATCGACAACAGATCGTCATCGGTGACGTCTGGGATGTCCACGGTGCCAACCAGTTGCCCGTTCTTCATGACCGAAGCCCGGTCGCACAGCTCCATCACCGCGTGCACATCGTGGTCGATCAGGAAAATCCCGATCCCCTGCGCCTTTAGCTGTTGGATCAGGTCCGCCACCATCTGCGTTTCATGTGGACCCAGTGCTGCCGTGGGTTCGTCCATGATCAGGATGCGTGCATTGAAATACACCGCGCGCGCAATGGCCACCGATTGTCGCTGACCGCCCGACAGGGCCGAGACCGGATCGTTGAACTTCTGAAAGTTCGGATTCAGCTGCGCCATGATCTTGCGGCACTCGGCCTCCATCGCGGCGTCGTTGACCAAACCAAAAGGTGTGACCATCTCGCGCCCCAAAAACAGGTTCGAGCTTGCATCCAAATTATCCGCCAGTGCCAGCGTCTGATAGATCGTCTCGATATTGTTCGCCCGAGCATCCCGGGGGTTGTTGATCTCAACCTTATTGCCGTCGATCAGAATCTCGCCATGATCCATCTGATAGGCGCCCGAAAGCACCTTGATCAGGGTGGATTTACCTGCCCCGTTGTGGCCCAGAAGGCCCACAACTTCGCCCGGATAAAGATCGACCGAAACGTGGTCTACCGCCTTGATCCCCCCGAAGGAAATCGAGATATCGCGCATTTCCACCAAAGGCGGCTGGCCGGACCCACGACCCGAAGTTCGCTTCTGTGTTTCTTGAGCTTGCATCATTTCGCCCCCAGACGTTTGCGATAGACGATGTCGATATAGACAGCCAAAACCAGAACGGAGCCGACGACGATGTTCTGGAACGGTGCATCTACGCCGACCATGGCCATGCCTGATTGCAGCGCCTGCATGATCAATGCGCCAAGGATCGCGCCATAGATCGTGCCAATACCGCCAGACAGCGCCGTTCCACCAATCACGGCGGCGGCAATCACGCGCAACTCATCCAGCGTACCGATATCGTTCGAATGGTTGGCCAGACGGGCCGAGGCCACAACCGCCGACAACGCACACAGGAACCCCATCAGGGCAAAGATTTTGACGGTCATCATGCGAGTGTTGATGCCCGACAATTCTGCTGCGTCCGGGTTGCCGCCCGTGGCAAAGATATAGCGGCCAAAGCGGGTTTTGCGGGCCACAACGGTCAATGTCACGGCCACAAGGATCAGGATCAGGACCGAGATCGGAATGCCGTAGCCGACAACCAGCCCCTCGGGCATGGTCTCACCCTGCGCTTCGAACATCCTCTCAAGACGGCGAGTCGGGATCGCATAGCTGTTGACGATGAAGACATAGCCCATAATGGCAATGCCGATGATCGCGGCCAGCGTTGTTTCGGCCCACATAGGTTTCACAGGAAACCCGTGGGCAGCTTTGGATCGGCGGCCGCTCCACAATGCCCAGATCGCAATTGCCGTAGCCGCAAGGCCGACCAGCAAGCTGACTGTTGTGCCCAACGTCCCGTTTGTCCCCCCAAACATCAGGAAGGTACTGTCCAGCGGTCCAATTGTCTGGCCATCCGTCATGTACCAGGCAACGTTGCGCCAGACCAGAAATCCGCCAAGCGTCACAATAAAGGCCGGTATGGTCAGATAGCCCACCATCCAACCGTGGAAAGCACCGATCAAAGTCCCCACCACCAGGCCAACTACCAGAGTGATCGCCCATGTCGCCGGGTGGTTCAAACCTATTCCCAGCACGTTTGGCAACAGCTCTGTCTGGGTCATCGCCATGACGGCAGATGTGGTTGCCAGCAAAGCTCCGACCGACAGGTCGATGTGGCGCATCACGATGATGAACACCATGCCACAGGCCATGATGGCGACCGAGACGGTCTGTATCGACAGGTTGAACAGATTTCTGGGCGTCAGAAAACGGCCATCCGTAAAGATGTTGAAGCCGATGCACAGGATGATGAAGGCGCCGATCATGCCCAATAGCCGCATATCCAGTTCCAGCTGCTGGAACAGGTTGGTCTTTGCTTTTTGGGGTACCGGCTGAGACGAAGTTTCGGTCATATCCGATCTTTCATGTTCAGCTATGATCTCTGGCCCACCCTTGCAGGCCAGAGACGTTTTGGTTTGGAACTTGGTTTAGTTACAGGGCGCAGGGCCGTTTTCGACGCCCTGGCACAGGTCTTCCAGCGGAATCCAGCCAGCATCGACCACAACGGTCAGGTTTTCTTTGGTGATCGGCACAGGTGCCAGGAAGACCGAATTCATCTCGGTTCCACCGGGTGAGGTCCAGCTGATCGCGCCTTCAACATCCGCAGGGCTTGTTCCACTGGTCAACGCAACCGCGATTTCACCGGCAGCTTTGCCCAGCTCACGTGCGTCTTTCCAGACCGAGACGGTTTGCGTACCTTTAGCAACGCGGTTCAGCGCAGCGTGGTCGCCATCCTGACCCGACACCGGAATGCCGTCCATACCTTGCGCGGTCAGTGCTGCAACAACACCACCAGCTGTACCGTCATTCGAGGCCACGACCGCGTCAACGTTGTTCTCGTTCGCGGTCAGGATCTGTTCCATGTTGCGCTGCGCATTCGCTGGCAACCAACCGTCGGTGTAAGCCTCGCCCACAATTACAATGTCGCCACTGTCAACGGCACCCTGAATGATCTCTTGTTGACCACCGCGCAGGAAATCCGCGTTCGGGTCGGTGGGAGAACCCTTGATCATCACGTAGTTGCCTTTGGGCATCGCGTCGAACACCGCACGCGCCTGCATCCGGCCGACTTCAACGTTGTCGAAGGTCAGATAAAACGCACGGTCGTCTTCGATCAGGCGGTCATACGCGATGACTGGAATTCCTTCGTCAGCAGCGGCCTGAACCGCCGGACCAATGGCCTGAGAATCCTGCGCGAGAATGATCAGCGCATCAACGCCCTGGGCAATCAGGCTTTCAACATCCGACAATTGTTTGGCCGACGACGATTGCGCATCCGACGAAATGTATTCGGCACCGCCTGCCTCAAGCGCGGCTTTGATCGCGGCTTCATCGGTCTTCCAACGCTCTTCCTGGAAATTCGACCAGCTAACGCCCACAACAGGTTCGGCAAAGGCGACCGTACCCATCAATACCGCTACAGCGGAAGCGCTGAGAATTCGTTTCATGATTTCCTCCCGGTTTCATTGAGCCATCGTTTCATGATTCGTGGCCCCGATAACTCTGAGTAGCATATTTATTTCAGTCGGTAAAATATTTATGCTATCCGAAAGCATGAAAACCGCCTAGGTTTGGGAAATGACCAGAATCGCGAGGGCAAGATGCTGAAAAGCAAAGCTTCTTCAAACGCCACGGACCAAAGGAACACCACCCGGCTGCGTGTGCTGGACCAGATTCGCGCGACCCGTGCCATTTCGCGAATCGATATTGCCACCGCGCTTGACACCAGCCCCGCAACGATCACGTCCGCCACGGCAGACCTGTTATCCGCCGGCTTGATCCAGGAAACCGAGGGGGAGCCACAGTCAAAATCCGCACGTCGCGGCAGGCCGCGTGTGCTTCTGAAACTGCAAGGCGGCTGCCACATTATCGCTGGCGTGAAAGTCGCGCGGCATCAGATCTCGGTCATTTTGGTGGACTTCGAAGGTACAGAAATCGGGTCCTATACCCACCCCTTGGACGAGGCGCGTATGGCACCCGAGGCTTTTACGCGGATGATCCGCTCAGCGCTCGACCTTGCCTGTGGCGCAGCAAACCATTCGCTCACAGATCTGTCGGGCGTCTGCATCGGTATCGCCGGGCTGATTGATGCAGAGAAAAACTTTGTACATTGGTCATCATCTTTGACTGAGCGAAATGTGAACCTGAGCCCATTGCTGTCCAAGGCTCTGCCCTGCCCCGCATTTATTGAAAACGACGCCAATCTGGTGGCAAAGGCCGAACAGCTTTTTGGTCTGGGCAAAGGGTTGAAGACTTTTTTGGTCGTGACCATCGAACACGGCATCGGTCTGGGTATCGTGTTTGATGGCAAGCTCTATCGCGGTGAGCGCGGTTGCGGGGCAGAGTTCGGGCATCTGAAAGTTCAACTGGACGGCGCGCTGTGCCAGTGCGGTCAGCGCGGCTGCCTTGAGGCCTATGTCGGCGAATATGCCCTGATCCGTGAAGCCACGATTGCAAGCCAGATGACCGACCCCAAAACGCTTTCTGACATTCTTTCAGCGGCTCAAGCCGGAGACACACGGTCAATTTCCGTTTTGTCACGCGCCGGGCAGATGTTTGGCATGGGCCTGTCAAACCTGATCAACCTGTTCGACCCCGAGTGCATTATCCTGTCCGGCACAAGAGGCAGTTTTGAGTATTTGCATTCAGAAGAAGTCATGGCCCGCGTCAAAAGCGGCGTCGTCAGCGTCGACGCACCGTTGCCCGAAATCAAAGTGAATCACTGGGGCGATTCAATGTGGGCCAAAGGGGCGGCCGCTTATGGAATCGAACAAGTGTCGATCCTGAAAGTCAGGGAATTGGCGGCAAATGCGAACTAGTCTGGCTTTTCTGCTGACCGCGGCGACAACCGTTGCAGCGGATGCACCTTCTCCGCAGTTTCTTGGCGTTGACGTCCCATCCCACGTCTATGACGGCGGGTGGGAGCATTTTGTCGGCGGTGGGGTCGCTGTTTTTGACTGTAATGGCGATGACCGTCCCGAGATTTTCGCCGCCGGAGGCTCCAACCCCGCCCAATTATTTGTAAACGTATCCGAGAAAGACGTTCGGTTTCGGACAGACACGCCCAGCGCGCTGTCCCTAACGGGTGTAACCGGCGCATACCCGCTGGATGTGGATGGCGACGGGCAGCTTGACCTCGCGGTTCTGCGCGTGGGTCCGGATCTGTTGCTACGCGGCGGGGCGGATTGCGCGTTCGAACCCTTCAACACGCTGAACTTCGATTCTGAGGATCATTGGACCACGGGTTTCTCGGCCACTTGGGAAAGCGGGCAAGCTATGCCGACATTGGCGTTTGGCACATATGTTGACCGCAGCGATCCGGATGGACCATTTGAAACCTGCGGGCCAACCTTGCTGTACCGACCGGATGGCAACTCATATGGCGCTCCGATCCATCTGGAACCCGGGCACTGTTCCCTTTCAATTCTGTTTTCCGACTGGGCGCGGTCGGGGCGCGCGGATCTGCGTGTCAGCAACGACCGCCACTACTATGTGCGCGATGGGCAAGAGCAATTATGGGCGATGGAGGACATACCGCGTCTTTATGGGCAGGCGGACGGATGGCTGCCCTATTCGATCTGGGGCATGGGCATAGCCTCACGCGATCTGACCGGAGACGGGTTTCCGGATGTTTATCTGACCTCGATGGGAGATCAGAAGTTTCAGACCTTCGATCCGTCGACTGCGGGGCCGACATGGCGGGACGCGACCTATGATCGGGGGACGACGGCACACAGGCCGCATACCGGTGGCGATGGTCGTCCCTCAACCGGCTGGCACGCCCAGTTTGGCGATGTGAATAACGACGGCCTGGACGATATTTTTGTCGCCAAGGGTAATGTCGAACAGATGCCCGACGCTGCGCAAACCGATCCAAACAACCTGCTGATGCAAAACGACAATGGTCAATTTGTCGAAACAGCATCAGAAGCTGGCGTGGCTTCTTTGGCAAAGTCCCGCGGCGGTGCGTTGGCCGATCTGAACGGGGATGGCTGGCTGGACATGGTGGTGGTCAATCGCGGCTCATCGCTGGAGGTGTTTCAGAACGCGCCACAGGATGGCAATTGGGTGATGGTGGACTTGAGGCAATCGAAGCCCAACCGCTCTGCTGTTGGCAGCATCATCGAGGTCAAAACGGACGCCGGAGTGCAGACCCGTGAAGTCACAGTTGGCGGCGGCCATGCCAGTGGCATTGCTGGATTTCACCACTTTGGTCTGGGCGATGCGGATAGTTTGCAGATCAGGGTGATCTGGCCCGACGGTGAAGCAAGTGATTGGCAGACCGTCAGCTCAAATCAAGAGATACACCTTACCCGCTGACTATTGGTCAACGGGCAAACCGCTCGGAACCGTGCTGGGCACGCCCAAACGCACTGCCGGGTCCTCCAGAGTGCCGAGGAAACTCAGGATGGCGCTGATGTCTTCGTCGCTCAGGCTGATCGGCACCAATACGTTAGAAGCAGAAATTGCCTCGACATGCGCAGGGTCTTGCATGGACTGGGCATCCTCTACCCCATCAAATTCAGGCAGAGCGGCTTTCTCGACCGAATACCTGCGTAAAGCTGCTACCGGGTCCAAATGATGGCGCACCACATCCTCAAGCTGCGCATATGCGCCGCTGTGCCCGTAAGGTGCAGTCAATGTCACATTCCGCAGCGACGGTGTTCGAAAGGCAAACGCATCCCCTGCATCCCCTGTCACGCGCAACCGCCCGTCATCACGCACATGGCTTTCGAACCGGGCCGCTTTTCCTGGGCCGATCTGAGGCAAGGCGATGGAATGGAAACTGTGATCCGTCTGGAACCATCCGGAATGGCAGCTGCTGCACCCCGCCTCACCATAAAACAGAGTCATGCCTAATTGTGCCGACGCGGGCAGAGTCGTCTCACCCCGCATCGCGCGATCAAAAAGGCTGTTATCTGCCCGCCATTCAAAGGCAATGAAATCCGCAATAGCATTGGCGATGGCGGTAAAGGTGATCTCTTTCCCGGGCGCAATTTCTTCAAACCGCTCTGAATAGTCTGGTATCGCGGCCACACGTGCAGCGATCAGGTCCCAGGCCCCGCCTTCTTGGGTCAACAAGCCCAGCCGCACAGCCGTGCTTACTTCGTTCTCGGAATAGTGCCCTGCCATTTCGTCGGGTGAAAGCACCGGAAACATGGCCTGCGCGGCCAGGGCTGATTGAAAGCCGGGCCGCATATCCGTTCCCAACGGTGTTCTGATGCCGTTGGGTTGTGACGGATCAGCCTCAAGCCGCCCATCATGGAAAAAGGTCGTGAACTCCAACGCGCCAAGGTTCCACAGCCCCGGAGAGTTTCGCGGGATCCGCTGTTCGGGCGTGTTGTCCTGAGTGATCTTGCGTTCAGCCCCAAGCCCCACGCCGCCCTCACCAATCCCAAGCGAAAGACCGTCAGACGTGCCCAGTTTTGGATGATGGCAAGTGGCGCAACTGATGTTTTTGTTCCCTGACAGGATGGGGTCATAAAACAACAACTGCCCCAGCTCGACACGTTCCAGGTCTGGCTCAACAAATTTCGGAATCGGTCCAAGATCCTGCGCCTGAACCGCCGACACCGTTAGCCAAAGGCCCGCAGCAGTTGCCGAAATCTGACCTCTCATGCTCGCCCCTCGACAATCTCTAGCGTAAGTTTCTGATGATAGGGCTTTTCCGGCGTGCAGATCACAGAGGGAAAGGTAGGGTTGTTCACCGCGTCTGTGTATCCGGCGGGTTCGATGCAAAGCGCCGCCCCGGGTCTGAACGGATCAGACAAATGCGCCGCAGCATAGACCTGCGCGCCCGGTTGATCTGAATAAACATTCATTCGCAAACCCGACGGTGTTTCGACTTCCGCAACCGGCATGGTCACGTCTCGTCCGCTTTCAAAAACAAAGTAGTGGTCAAGATGGCCAGCTTCTTGCCCTATTACACGATTGTGCGAGAAATTCAGGTTTTCGGCATCAGTGTTCAGAATTCGGCCGGTTGGTATCGCGCTTTCGTTCAATTCCAGAGAGTGAGTGGCTTTCAGTTTAAGGCGGCACTCCAGAATGCCCTGCGGGCAGCCAAGCGAGTAATAATTGTGCTGGGCGATACTGATCGGCGCGGGCCGATCTGGATGTGCGGTGATCGTGTAGGTCAGGCACGGATAAGCCAGCTCAACCCCTATCTCGAACCGGACCGCACCGGGGAACCCTCCATCACCGTCGGGTGAATACATCGACAGAACCGCTTGATTTGGAGCAATTTTATCGACGGTCCAATTCACTTGGGACAGGCCAACCGGGCCGCCATGCAATGTGTTGTTGCCTTCATTCGCCGTCAGTCGGTGGACTTCACCCAGCAATGCGAACGTCGCCCCGCTGACACGGTTGGCCACGCGCCCCACAATTGCACCCAAATAAAACGGGTCCGTCAGATAATCCTGTAGTGCATCATAGCCCAGTATCAACGGCGTTTGCCCGATCCACCACCCTTGGGTGATCGCACCATAGCTGAGCAAGGAGACAGACATGTCACCGTCTTCCAACACAACCCGTTCTATGGTTTCGACACCTTGTCCCGCCATCATGACGCAGAGAACGGCGACAGGGCTGCGTAATACTGGCGATACCGCTGATAGGCATTCTCATAACCGTCGCACAGATCTGTTCTGGGCGCGATGATCTCAGCAGTTTCCGGAGGTATCATGACATCTGCCGGGTCTGCCCCTTGAGATGCGCAAGCCGCCAGGCGCGCCGCGCCAATCGCAGCGCCGAACTCACTTCCCTTTGGCAGAGCAAGCGGAGTGTTCAGGACGGTCGCCAGTGTCTCCAGCCAGAACCGAGATCGTGCCCCACCCCCCACAACCAAAAGGCTTTCAGGTGTTGTTCCTGTACCTTTAAGCGCCTCAAGGCAATCGCGCATAGCAAAGGCAACGCCCTCCATCACGGATTGCGTCAAAGCCTTCGGATCCGAGGCGATATCCAGACCAAGGAATGCCCCTCGAATCGCACTGTCGTTGTGCGGGGTCCGCTCCCCCGACAGATAGGGCAAAAACACCGTACTCGACGGCCCATCGACCCTGTCTGGCAAGGCTGACGCCAACGCCCCGACAGACTGATCCAAGTTGCGGGACAGCCAATTCAAGCTGTTCGTTGCCGACAGAATCACGCCCATCTGAATCCAACGTTCAGGCACTGCGTGACAAAAGCAATGAACCGCTGTTTCCGGCGCGGGTGCATAGCTTTCCTTTGCTACCAGCATCACCCCGGAGGTACCCAACGACAGGAAACCCGTCCCCTCGTTTATGCTGCCAATGCCGCAGGCTGCCGCCGCGTTGTCGCCTGCCCCTCCGGCAACAATCACAGGCCCGGACAAACCCCAGTTCTGCAATATCTCGGGCCGCAACTGGCCTCCAATCGCGCTGCCCTCAACCAGTTCGGGCATCTGATCGCGACGCATATGACCATGCCCAAGCGCTGTGTCAGACCATTCGCGGCGACCAACATCCAGCCACGCGGTGCCAGCACTGTCGGACAAATCGCTGATAGATTCACCAGTCAGCCACAAACGCAAATAATCTTTTGGAAGCAGAACCTTGGAAACCTTTTCGAATACCTCTGGCTCATGTCGCCGCACCCATTCAAGTTTGGGCGCGGTAAAGCCCGGAAACACGATATTCCCCGTGATCGCGCGCATCTCTGGGGTCCCGTCCAACGCGGCAGCTTCCGGCGCGGACCGCGTGTCATTCCACATGATACAAGGCCGCAAAACGTTGCCACTCGAATCCAGAAGTGTCGCACCATGCATATGCCCGCTGAGACCTATGGCCCGGACAGTGGAAAACGCATCCCCATTCGCGGTACGCAATTGGGCAACCACCTTTTGGCATGCTTCCACCCAATCCGCCGGCGCCTGTTCCGACCACCCGGACTGTGGTGTTGAGGTTTCAACGCCTGCATCAGCCTCGGCAAGAACCTGGCCACTTTCATCGACAACAATTCCGCGGAGACCGGACGTCCCCAGATCCAGACCAAGATACACTTGCTGTCTCTCCCTCCCCTTGTTGCAAAACCCGTGCTGCAGGAAATCACCCGCCAATCAACACGTTAAAGTTTGCGCTAACATATTAAGCCAAAATGTAAGGGAGAAACATCCTTTTATGCATCTTTTTCGGGGTCATACCGAGTGAAGCACACGTTCATCCCTCGTTTCGTTCAGGTGAACGCACGAGGTGACGATTTTTTGCTCAGGAAAAAGGCAGTGGCGGGGAGACAGGGATTCGAACCCTGGGAACGCTCTCACGTTCAACGGTTTTCAAGACCGCCGCATTCGACCACTCTGCCACCTCCCCGTCGAAAGCAGGGTCTAAGGCCAAGTTCAACCAGAGGCAAGTCGAAAACGGGAAATCTTGCCGAAGGCTTTTCAGCGGTCTTTCCATGACACTTCAGCCACGTTATGATCTGCAGGAAAGACCGTCACAGGCTGGCATCCAGAACCAGCAGACCGGCAGCGGGGTTCGTGAAACGAGGCCCCTTCAGGCAAGGGATAAGCAGATGAAGCGAGCGATCGAGACACGCCCGGGGCCGAAACGGCTGGCGTATCTGGCGTTGAGTTTGACGATATTGGCCGGATGCGAAGAAGCATTGGGCACGGCACAGTCCGAGGAAAAACCTCAGGACACTGCGGGCAAAACCGAGCTTTTCCCCCAAGTAACCAGTGGCAAGCAGCGTGATATTGAGGCACCGGATGTGTTCGACGTCACCGAAGCAGGGCTTTGGGATGGGCGCCCTTCGCTGGGTGGGATCTGGGTTGCGCACCCTGATGTGACCCAGCCCGAACGCGTGGTGATCAAGAACACCACCAATAACAAAACGGTAACAGGCGCCCTGTTCCGCCGCGAACGCAACTTGCCCGGCCCGGCGCTTCAGGTCTCGTCCGCCGCAGCGGAACAGCTTGGGTTGCTGGCGGGTTCTCCGACAAAGCTCAGCGTTGTGGCCTTGCGCCGTGAAAAGATAGAAGAAGCTCCGCCTGAAGAAGCGCCTCAGGCCGAGGAAACGTCAGAAGAAACCGCCATTGCATCGGCGGATACCGCAACCGATAGCCAAGCCACGGTTGATCCGGAACAGCCAGCCAAACGGAAGTGGTGGCAGAAGAAAGAAACAGCCGTTGCAGCAGCCGGCACCGCCGCAGTTGCTGCGAGTGCGTCCAGCTCGGATGATACACAAGCGGAAAGCACCAATACACAGGCGGAAAGCACCGATACGTCCAGCGAAACGGATGAGACTGCAACCGCGGCCGATGAGCAGGCCGAGACGCAAGCTGAAAAACCGGCCAAGCGGAAATGGTGGCAGAAGAAAGCACCGGCTGCTGCGGCAGCAGGAACAGCGGTCGCAGCAGCAGATGCAGCTACAGACGGCGCGGAAGTTGCGACCGAGGCTGCAGCGGTTGTACCCCCTCCGTCCCTGACAGACGCGCCGGTCGAGGCACCTGCAGAACAGCCCGCCAAGCGGAAATGGTGGCAGAAGAAAGACCCTGCCGCGATCACCGAAACACCACTGGATCCGATCGAAGGCGCTGCGGCGGCGATTGATGCAACCGAAACCACCCCCGCAGCAGTCGCGGCCACAACATCGTCGACGCCCTTGAGCAAACCGTTTGTTCAGATCGGAACCTTCAGCGTCGAGGCAAATGCCAACTCTGCCGCCCAAAAGGTGCGCCGGAACGGCATGTCGGCAGTTGTCCGGGAACTGAAAACCGCAAATAATACCGTCTGGCGGGTGCTGGTAGGCCCCGCCGCAACCCGGGCCGAACGCAAAGCCATTCAGAAGGACGTAAAAGACCTTGGCTTCAAAGACGCGTTCACCGTGTCCGACTGATACAGGGAGACGCAGCGTGCTATCCTCATTGCGAACATCCGTACTGGCCTTTGGAATTGCCTTGATGGCAATTCCTGCCCATGCCTTTGATACATCCGCCCGTGCGGCTTATGTGATTGATCAAACCACCGGCACCGTGTTGTTGTCGAAAGAAGCCGACCAACCCTTACCTCCGGCGTCGATGTCCAAGCTCATGACGCTCTATGTCGCGTTCGAAGCGCTGCGGGACGGGCGATTGACACTGAACGAAACACTTCCCGTATCAGAGCACGCGATGAGCTATGGTGGCTCGACTATGTTCCTGAACACTCAGGACAGAGTTACGGTTGAGGATTTGCTACGCGGCATCATTGTTTTGTCGGGCAATGACGCCTGCGTTGTCATCGCCGAAGCGCTTAGCCCCGATGGAACCGAGGCCGGGTTCGCCCGTTACATGACCCAGCGCGCGCAGCAGATGGGCATGAATAATTCGAACTTTGCGAACTCGAACGGGTGGCCTGCAGCCGGGCATATGATGTCGGTGCATGATCTGGCCGTTCTTGCGGATCGGTTGATCTCGGACTTCCCCGAATATTACCCCCTCTTCGCAGAAGAAGTTTTTGAATTTGATGGCCGCGCGCCGTCGAATGCCCGCAACCGAAACCCGCTGCTCAACCTGAACATCGGCGCGGACGGTTTGAAAACCGGCCACACGCAAGAGGCAGGGTATGGTCTTGTCGGCTCTGCCAAACAAGGTGATCGGCGAGTGATCTTCGTTCTAACCGGCCTCGACACCACACGACAGCGCGCAGAGGAGGCTGAGGCCGTGGTTAACTGGTCGTTTCGAAATTTTGTCGAGAGGACGGTTGCCGACGCGGAAACGCCGATAGCCCAAGCCAAGCTGTGGATGGGTGAGAAAAAGACCGTGGGGCTTGTTCCCGACGGTGATCTGAACGTGCTGTTTCCGGTTCTGGGGACTCAGAATGTCGAGGCCGAAGTTGTGTATGACGGCCCCATCAACGCGCCAGTCCAAAAAGGCCAGCAACTGGCGGAACTGGTGATCAAACCCGAAGGGCTGCCGGAAATCCGACGCCCGCTTGTGGCCGCCGAGGACGTGGCCGTTGGTGGGTTTGTCGTGCGCATGTTGACGGTCGGCGGCATCGTGTTGAAAGACGTGATCAACAACCCGCTGGAGTCGATGTGACCAAAGCGGGGTTATTTCTGACCTTCGAAGGCATTGACGGATCAGGCAAGTCAACTCAGGCGCGGATGCTGGCGGAACGCTTGCGCACGCAGGGTCATCAGGTTGTGCTGACACGCGAACCCGGCGGCTCTCCGGGGGCTGAAGAAATTCGCCGACTGGTGTTGGAAGGCGACCCGGATCGTTGGTCTGCCGAAACTGAACTGTTGCTGTTCACCGCAGCCCGCCGCGACCATCTGGAACGCACCATCCAGCCCGCCCTTGCGGCGGGCAAAGTGGTGATCTGCGACCGTTTTGCCGACAGCACGCGGATGTATCAGGGCCTGTCGCGCGGCGATCTGCGCGGTCTGGTGGATCAATTGCACAGCCTGATGATCGGGCGCGAACCGGACATGACGCTGCTGATCGATATGGACCCGGAAACGGGCTTGTCGCGCGCAAAAGGCCGGCAAGGCACCGAAGAGCGGTTCGAAGATTTCGGCCCCGATCTGCAAAAGAAAATGCGCGCAGGTTTTCTGGCGTTGGCTGACGAATTCTCGGACCGGTTTCGCATCGTGGACGGCAACAGAGACATGGACAGCGTCGCAAAGGATGTGACAGACATCGTTCAGGCAGCTTTGCGGTAAACGATGAGCGACGATACCCCTTCTCCGGATCAGGTGCCGGGTGCACCGCACCCGCGTGAAACCGCGCGGCTTTTTGGCCAGGACGCGGCAGAACGGGCATTTCTGACTGCCTACAATTCCGACAGGCTGCATCACGGTTGGTTGCTGACCGGGCCGCGCGGCGTCGGCAAGGCGACACTGGCTTGGCGGATCGCGAAATTTCTGCTCACGACACCTCCGACAGATGACGAAGGGCTGTTTGGCGCGCCACCTCCGCCAGTGACGCTCGACATTGATCCCGATCACCCTGTGGTTCATCGCATTCAGGCGGGGGCGGAACCGGGTTTGGCGGCAATAACCCGGTCGCTGAATGATCAGGGGCGGCTGCGCGGTGAGATTGTCGTGGACGATATCCGCAAGCTCGGAAAGTTCTTCGGACTGTCTTCTGCCGATGGTGGACGTCGTGTCGTAATTGTGGATTCGGCAGACGAAATGAACGTCAGTGCCGCCAACGCGCTGCTGAAAATGCTGGAAGAGCCGCCCGCGCGCACCACCTTGCTGTTGGTGTCGCACCAACCTTCGCGCTTGCTGCCCACGATCCGCTCTCGCTGCCGGTCCTTGCGCCTTGGACCGCTGGGTGCAGACGACATGCAGGCCGCCCTGTCGCAAACTGGTACCGACCTGCCCAACCAGACCGGTTACCTCGCCGCATTGGCTGCTGGCTCGGTGGGGGATGCGGTGCGCCTGATCAATCTTGGCGGGCTTGAAATTTATGCTGAACTGATTGCCATTCTGGGCACCCTGCCCCGTATGGATCGGCAACGCGCACTGGCGCTGGCCGAGGCCGCAGCCCAGCGCGGCGCGGCAGAACGGTTCGAACTGTTGCTGACGCTGATCGATGTCGCCCTGTCACGGTTGGCCGTGACCGGGGCGACCGGAGCTCCGCCCGTCCCGGAGGCTGCGCCAAACGAAGGCGAAACGCTGGCGCGTCTTTCAGCTTCTCCCGATCATGCCCGCCGCTGGGCCGAGGTTGCCGCGACAATCACGGCCCGCGCACGGCACGGTCAGGCGGTGAACCTTGACCCTGCCGCTCTGGTCCTAGATACGGTGTTCAAGATACAGGAAACCGCCGGTCAGAACAGATGAGCGACACCCCCCAGATTACCGACAGCCACTGCCATCTGGACTTCCCGGATTTTGACGGCCAGTTGGACGAGATCATCGCGCGCGCAGCTGAGGCTGGCGTGACCCGTATGGTCACGATCTGCACCAGGTTACGCAACGAACCCAGCGTCCGTGCGATTGCCGAAGCCCACGCACCCGTGTTCTATGCTGCCGGTACGCACCCGATGAGTGCGGCGGAAGAGCCGATGGCTTCGGTCGAAGACTTGGTTGCCTTGGCCCAGCACCCGAAATTCGTCGGTATCGGTGAATCTGGTCTCGATTATCACTACACCGCCGAGAGTGCCGAGGTACAGAAACGGTCTCTGCGCATCCATATCGAAGCGGCCCAGCGCACTGGGCTGCCCCTGATCATTCATGCCCGCGCGGCGGATGACAATATGGCCCGAATTCTGGCCGAGGAATATCGCAACGCAGCCTATTCTTGCGTCATGCACTGTTTCTCGTCTTCTGCTGAATTGGCCAAAGCCGCACTGGATCTGGGCTTCTACCTGTCCATGTCCGGTATCGCCGCTTTCCCCAAAAGCCAGGAATTGCGGGACATTTTCGCAAGCGCGCCAGTGGACCGCATTCTGGTGGAAACCGACGCGCCCTATCTGGCCCCGCCGCCCTATCGCGGCAAACGCAACGAGCCCGCCTATACGGCCCACACAGCTCGAAAAGGGGCTGAAATCTTCGGCATGGATTACACTGCCTTTGCCGCCCAGACCCAGGCAAATTTCGACCGCCTGTTTACCAAAGCCGCGCTGTACAAGGCCGCTGCATGACCGGGATGCGCCTTACAATTCTGGGTTGCGGTTCCTCGGGCGGCGTACCACGGCTGGGCGGGCAATGGGGTGATTGTGACCCGTCGAACCCGAAGAACGTGCGCCGCCGCTGCTCGCTGCTGATTGAACGTGATGGGCCGGATGGGACGACCTCGGTTCTGGTCGATACCACGCCGGATATGCGCAGCCAGTTGCTGGACACTGGCACCGGGCGGTTGGACGGTGTGGTCTATACCCATTCGCACGCGGATCATGTGCACGGGATTGATGACCTGCGCATGATCGTGTTCAACATGAAAACGCGCGTGCCGGTCTGGGCGGACGGTGACACACAGAACGCCTTGCTGGGACGTTTCGGATACGCGTTCATTCAGCCCGAAGGCTCACCCTATCCACCGATCCTGGATCTCAAGTCTATCAACGGCCCGTTTGAGATCGACGGCCCCGGTGGCCCCATTCCACTTCGCCCGTTCAAAGTGAACCACGGATCGATCGATTCCCTTGGGTTCCGCATCGGTCAAATTGCCTATCTGCCGGATGTCGCCGAAATTTACGACGACGCCTGGCCCGAGATGGAGGGGCTGGACTGTCTGATCATCGATGCCCTTCGCCGCACCCCGCACCCAACGCACGCGCATTTGGACAAGACACTGGGGTGGATCGAACAGCTGCAACCGAAACGCGCGATTTTGACCAACATGCATATCGATCTCGACTATGCGACGGTTGACGCAGAAACGCCCGACCACATCACCCCCGCCTTTGACGGGATGGTGATCCATCAGGCGCTCTAAGCCCCTGCCCCGCGCGCCCAAGATATCGCAGCGCGCCTGCCGCACGGGGGCCACATGCTACAAAGCCTGATCGATGTCATTCTTCCGGTCTTCCTTGTGATCGGTGCCGGATACACGGCGACCCGCACAGGTTATTTCAAACAAGAGCATGTCGATGGGTTGATGAAGTTCACCCAAGGCTTTGCGATTCCCTGCCTGCTGTTTCTGGCCATCGCGCATCTGGACCTCAGCGCCAGTTTCGATCCCCGGCTGCTGGCCAGCTTCTATTCTGCAGCTGCGTTGTGCTTCACTGCGGGCCTCTTTGGGGCAAGGATCATCTTTGGCCGTGATTGGGAAGATTGCGTCGCCATAGGCTTCTGTTGCCTGTTCTCGAACTCGGTCCTGCTGGGCCTGCCGATTACCGAACGTGCTTATGGTCCCGAGAACCTGACCGGCAACTACGCGATCATCGCCTTCCATTCTCCGTTCTGTTACGGCGTTGGAATCACAGTGATGGAGGTCGTGCGCAATCGCGGTAATGGCGGGGTGCATATGGCACGCTCGGTTCTGTCTGCGATGTTCAAGAACGCGCTGATTCTGGGAATTGCGCTTGGTTTTCTGGTCAACCTGACAGGTTTGGTCATCCCTGCGGTGGTCGACGAAGCCCTTGGGCTAGTCACCCGCGCGGCCTTGCCTGGTGCGTTGTTTGCCTTGGGTGGGGTGCTGGTCAAATACAAGCCGGAAGGCGACCTGCGTACCATTGGTTTTGTTTGCTGCATCTCGCTGATGGTGCATCCCAGCCTGGTGTGGATATTCGGCACATCCACTGGCCTGCCACAGGATCTGTTCCGTTCAGGCGTGTTGAATGCTGCCATGGCGCCGGGATTCAACGCCTATATCTTTGCCAATATGTATGGCCGCGCCAAACGCGTTGCCGCGTCGTCCGTTTTGATCGGAACGGCCACTTCCATTCTGACCGTCTGGCTTTGGTTGACGCTTCTGGGCTAACTGTAGTGTTGACTTCAGGTCGTGCCGAAACACCTATCGCAGACCGCAGCAGGAGATCCGAATGTCACACGCTATTATCGTCGCCCATGGCCAGCCATCCGACCCGGATCCGGCCGAAGCCGCACTGGCTGCATTTGCGGCGAAGGTGGACGCGTTGACTGATTCTGTGACGGTGCATTCGGCAACGCTGGCCAAGCCTGGCGCGTTAGAGGTGAAACTGGACAGCCTTCCGGAAAACGCGGTGATCTATCCGCTTTTCATGGCGAAGGGATGGTTCGTGACCAGTGCCTTGCCGAAACGGGTCGGGGACCACGCCGCGCAGATTTTGGACCCTTTGGGCATTGATCCCGATCTGCCCACACTCACTGCGCTCGCCATAAGAGCAAAACTGCTGGAAGAGCATTGGGATGCGTCTGCGACTGATCTGGTGATCGCTGCGCACGGTTCCGGCCGCAGCCGGAACCCATCGACCGTGGCCAATGAGTTTGCCACTCAGCTTGCCAAGAAGATCGCGTTCCAATCGATCCGCGTTGGTTTCGTCGAAGAACCACCTTCGATTTCCGAGGCGGCCCGCGATGCATCAGAACAGGCGATTTGCCTGCCGTTCTTCGCCTGTGCCGGAGGGCATGTTCTGGAAGACGTACCCGAAGAACTGGAGCGTGCCCAATTCAAAGGTATTGTTATGCCTGTTGTGGGAGAGCTCGCGCCCATCCAGAACCAGATTGCAAAAAAGGTCACTGAGGCATTCGAGCCGGTCTGAAATCCCGCAAACACTCAGGATCGCGCGTTGGTCAGTGTCGAATAGAGCCGATGACACGAGCGGCCATCCCGTTTCGCTTGATACAACGCCAGATCGGCCCCATGCAGTATATCGGCGGCCTTCAGCGCCTGAAACTGAGTGGACAGGGCCGTACCAATACTGGCTGAAATACTGCATCGCTGGTTCTGGAACATCATCGGCTCAGTCAGTCGCGAGATCAGACGATCCGCGATGGATTCCAATGTATCTTCCTGAGTCAGGTCTTTGAAAATAATGACAAACTCGTCCCCACCCACGCGGGCAACCGTGTCCTCGCCGCGCGTTTCCTCCAACATGATCTGCGCCGCCTGTTGCAGGACGAAATCACCAGCCGCGTGGCCCAGCCTGTCATTTACGGATTTGAAGAAATCCAGGTCCAGATGCATCAAGGCAAAGGTGGAACGGGTCGAGATCAAATGTGCCAACTCGTTGTCCATAGCCCTGCGGTTCTTTAATCCGGTCAACGTGTCGGTATAAGCCTGTTCCTCAGCAGCAAGCATGGCACCTTGAAGCCTGAGGTTCAGCGAACGCGACGCTTCCATTGCGGCGGACTTGGCTTCGACCAGGTAGAGCAACTCGATAGCCAGATCAGTTCCTGAGAAGTCGGCACTTGTCAGCGCATAGTCCCGAACCGCATCCAGAATTGAAATCCCGAATGACAAGTTGATGACGGCACCACCGGAACGCGCCAAAGGGGCGACCAACCCTTTGAGCGTTGTGCGCGGCTCATCATGAAATTTCAGGTGCAGTTTTGCCCCGGCCATCGACATCAAGGCGGGAACGGTCGTAACCGTTCTGGGACGGATCAGTTCAAACACATCCAAAAACCCCAGCCCCACCAGCGGCAGTTCAGGCCGCAGTTTTTGCAGGGTCGGGCCTGCTTGTTGGATGCACCCGTTTTGGTCCACCAGAAGAAACATCGGGCAAAGCGTTTCCAGAAGACCAGCCAGTTCCTGTGTGTCCGTCATCCGTTCCGGGCCCCCAGATCAAAATGCCGACCTTCTGCAAAGGCGCTTTCAACCAACATGATGGAAATGACGTCGCTGTCATGCTGTTGCCCTTCATGCGACAGCATCACCAGCGCGCCGTAATCGTCGGCCATGGCACGTAAAATCCCGACCATAACACTGGAAAACCCGGGAAGACCCGGAGAACAACATAGCTGGTATTCCATGGCTGAAAGCTCTCGCAATTCCAGGGTCGGCAAAGTCAAATCTGACACTGCCAGACGTACGCGATCCGCCAGATCATCCAGCGAATGCAGGAACTCAACATAATTTACGCCGCCAAACCGGAGAAGACGACGCAACCCTTCCATACTGGGATGGGAAACAAGATATGTCCCCACATCTTCGAGAATCTCCGCCTGTGGCCGATTGAGGTCGCCGCTGAGCGCGTCAAGCACCCGTGTCGTCATGTCATCGTCATAAACGAGCATGGCTTCAAACTCGACGAACCCAAGCCGCGCGGCATCGGTCACGCGCAACCAACAAGATTGCCCATAGGTCGCGCAGACAAAGGATTGTATCGCCCGATTGATCAGACCATGCATCGGAAACCCCAAATTGGTGTCCCCGGCACTCTGGGCTGAAAACTCTTAACAAAAAGCCAAAATCCACCCTGAGTTGCAGCAAATGCAACCAGGTATCATCCCGACATTTGGTCCGAGCTCAAAAGTCCGTCGGCGCGCCACCTTCAGCTTTGCGACGTTCGACAAAATCGGCCAGCTCGTCACGAATAGCGTCGTCCAGAGGGGGGGCTTCAAAGCTCGATACGATCTCTTTGAACATGTGGTGGGCGCGTTCGGCAGTCCAGATTCCGCCTGCGACCTCCCACCCTTCATAGTTTTTCCAATCACTCAGGAAGGGTTGATAGAATGCGGTGGTGTAACGGTCCTGCGTATGCTGAGTGCCGAAGAAATGACCGTCATTTCCCACAGCCCGGATTGCGTCCAGCGCGATTTCGTCCGGACCGGTGGCGGTCAGTTCCGGATTCATATACCGTTGAATTTGCTGTAGGATTTCACAATCCATGATGAACTTTTCCGGACTGGCAATCAGACCGCCCTCCAGCCAACCGGCGGCATGATAGACCATGTTGGTCCCCGATTGCACAGCAGCCCAAAGCGAATTCGAGGTCTCCCACACCGATTGCCCATCCGGCACATTTGCGGCGCAAACTCCCGATGAGCGCATGGGCAAGCCGTAGAACCGCGCCATCTGGCCGGTCATCTGGGTCGAACGCATGTATTCCGGTGTTCCAAAGGCGGGCGCACCGGTTTTCATATCCACATTCGACGTAAAGGTGCCGATTACGCAAGGAATTCCGGGGCGCACATATTGGAACAGCGCTATAGCACACAGCGCCTCGGCCAATGACTGCGCAACGGCCCCTGCCATTGTCACCGGTGCCATTGCACCTGCCAATGTAAAGGGCGTAACCACTATGGCCTGCCCGCGCCGGGCCAGCCGAAGACAGCCATCGATCATCGGATGGTCATGCTTCAGCGGTGAAGTCGAATTGATATTGGTGTACATACGCGGTTCGGCTTCGAACTCTTCGTGGCTCAGACCGCCGGCAATTCGTACCATTTCCATTACATCTTCAACGCGTTCCTTACCCAGCGAATAAGCATGCATCGCCTTGTCGGTCAGGGTTAGTTTGTCATACAGCACATCCAGATGGCGGACACTCGCATGGATATCTACCGGCTCAACCGGGTACCCGCCCGCGAAATGGATACAGTTGAAGTACTGCGTCAATTTCAGAAGATTCCGGCACATCTCGCGATTGCCAGGCACCTTTTTCCCGATCTCCATGTCCCAGTAATTCGGCGGAGACGAAACATTGCCAAACAGAATGTTCTTGCCACCAATCTCAATCTTGCGATCCGGGTTGCGGGGCGTGATTGAAAACTGGCTGGGGGCTTTGGCGACCATCTCCATGACAAAGTCGCGACCCATTCGGACATTGTCCCCGTCGATGGTGCAGCCTGCCTCGCGCAGGATGCCAATCGCCTCTTTGTTGTAGAATTCGATCCCGATTTCTTCAAGGATACGCATAGCCCCGTCATGGATCGCTTCGATACCGGCCTGATCCAAAGGTTCAGTGGGACAGTCAATATTAACAGGCGGATCCCAGGGCATCTGATCGATCGCCGCGCTTCCTCTGCGCGCTGCTGCCCCTGCGCGCCCTCCTCCTCGGCGCTTTCGTGTCGTCGTCTCGGCCATCGTTGCCTCCGTTCTTGCTTTACACAAGCAAGCCCCGAAGGCATGACTCTGGCCGCTCTGTCTGCGACAGAAAATGTCGGTTTTTTATTTTGGACTGTCGATTACCGAGTTTAGCCTAGCGATTTTTTGCCAGCCACTCGGGAATATGCCCGATATCCGGCAAGACTACATCCGCCATTGGGGCCAGGGCATCTGCCTCGGCCAGCCCCGTCAGAACACCGATGGTGGTCATCCCTGCGGCGCGTCCTGCCTGCAGATCATGGAGGCTATCACCCACCATTACAACGCGGGACGGCTCGACCCCAACATGGGCCGCAAAGGCCAGCAACTGACCGGGGCCCGGTTTGAATCCGTGCCCGCTGTCATATCCGGCGACAAAGTCGAAATGTTCCCGGATCCCTGCGGACTTCAGATGCTGCAGGGCCGGGTGTTCACTGTCATTGGTCGCGACACCAAGCTTGATTCCTGCATTTCGCAGAGCTTCAAGAAACGGGACCAGAGGAACAGCAGGGGCCTGCGGGGCCGCGGCGGCTTCGGCATTCATCACGTCCACAATCTGGTGTACGGTCATATCTGGAAAGTGATCGGCCAAAACGTCAGCGATTTCCTCGACGGTCGCGGCAATCACGATGCTGTCTTCGGCATATTGCTCTTGCTCAAGATCATAGCCGATAACACGCCCAATCTCGGCCGCACGGTCTTTGTCACCATCTGTCAGACGCAGCAACATAGAGCGTCCAAAGCCGCCCCATGTGTTTGCAAAATCAAACAGCGTGCCATCTTTGTCGAAGACGATTGCATCTATCGGCATCAGTTGCTCCTAAGGGTCAGGAATTCAGGTCCAGTGTATTTCTGCGCCGCCGGACAAAACCCCACGCGCCTGCGCGGGAAGATCATAGGCGATCGAGTTCGCGTCACAAAACGCCATGACCCACGAGTCGTCAAGCACCATAAAATCAAGCACCGATGCCAGAAAATCCCGATCCCCTGCCCGCTCACGCACATCGTCTATCGAAGCACCCGTCGATCCTAGGAATATGGGCAACAGCTCGTCGTTACCAACCAGCCAACCCAGGGCCGTCAAAGCAAGTGTTTCAGCAGAATCGGACGATATCGGCATAAATCGGGCTCATATCCAGTCGTGGAAAGGGTTTGTTAACCAGACTCATAAACACTTTGTTCACGCATGCAATCAATGGTGAGCAACTATGTCTGTGCAGGGAACCATCCTTGTCCTCGACGGGGTATCAACCAATCGCATCATGCTGAAGGTTCAGCTGACAGCGGCTTGGTATCACGTGGTGCAAGGTGAAAAGCTAGAAGGACTGCAGGCGCTTGTGCGCCGCACGCAACCTGATTTGGTACTGACCGCTCAGACTCTGCCCGATGGAACTGCTGCGGATGTCAAGAACGCGATTGCGACAGTTCCCGGCCTCGAGGATGTGCCTATCGTTGCCATCGCCGCACAAAACGACAGAAACGCGCGTCTGCGCGCCCTGAAGGATGGGTTTGACGATGTACTGACACACCCTTTCAAAGACACCTTATTGCTGGCGCGTATCCGCAGCCTGTTGCGCGCGCGCGCCGTCACACAGGACCTGCAGGCCAGCAACAGTTCACAACCTATCGGGTTCGGGGAACCTGCGCCAAGCATCATCCGCCCCCCCAAGGCGGCACAGGTCAGTATTCTGACACATGCGGTGCAAAACGGTGTCCTGTGGCACAAAGCGTTAAGCGAACAGCGGCAATATTCCCTGTCCTGGCACCTTCAGTCGAATCTTCAAAGCGTATTGTCAGGTGCGGTTCCCGATGCCGTTATTGTCGAACTGGGCACACATCCGTCCGATTTGAATATCCTGGCTGATCTAAGGTCGCGAAGCATTACACGAAATACCGTGCTGATCGGGGTGATGCAGGACAACGATACCCTTCAAGCGTCAGAGGCGCTGGACCGCGGCGCAGATGCCGTTTGCCTGGGCGGGTTCTGCACGCAGGAAATCTTGCTGCGGCTGGACAATCAGATCGCCCGCAAGGCGCGGTTGGATCATCTGCGGGTTTCGCTGAGAAAAGGCATCGCCGAGTCGTGGATCGATCCTTTAACCGGGCTGCACAATCGGCGTTTTGCCATGCGAGCACTGGATCAAATCGCACGCGAATCCGCTCGGACCGGGCGCGGATTTGCGGTCATGCTGGCCGATCTCGATCACTTCAAAGCCATCAATGACGACCATGGCCACGCCAGTGGCGATCACGTTCTGACGCAGGCAGCGGAACGTATGCGCGGTGCCTTGGGGTCTCGTGGCTTTGTCGCCCGTATCGGAGGCGAAGAATTCATGATCGGGATGCCCGACGTGTCACCCACTCAAGCCAAGCAAATGGCCGAAACCCTTTGCAGCAGCGTTTGCAGCACGCCGTTCAGGCTTTCGAACGAGGGACGACAGGTCGATGTGACAGTCAGCATCGGGTTGAAGATGTCTCAGCCCTCTTTACCCGCTCAGGACTGCGTATCCTCTTATGTTGAAACCCTGATAGATTCCGCCGACAAAGCGCTGTACGCAGCGAAAAAGGCCGGGCGCAATCAGGTGAGAATCCGGCAAAATGCAGCGTGAGCTTGTCAGTCCTTTTTCTTGTGCCCCTGCTTCCCGCGCTTGACGACGTCTTGTAACCGATCGGCATATGCCTGCCGTTCGCCGTCGCTCATGGCGGTAACACGCGCCAACCATTGAGATTGCAGCGCCTCTTGCAGGGCGGCTGTGGCGTCTGCCTGCTGCTGCAAAAGCACTTCGACGGCGACTGGGTCAAAAGGAACCCTGCGCAACGCCTGGCTCATCGCCTCAAAGTCCTGCGTGCGGCCTTTGCTTCCTTTTTTGTGAAGGCCCGACAGCTCGCCCCGCATTGCCTTGCGTTCGTCTTTTGGCAAAGCCCGGTACAAGGCTGGGCCAAATCCCGGTGGTGCCTTGGCATGATCTTCGCCTTTCAGGCGCAACACGGTTCCTAAGGCCACTCCAACGATCAACAGGTTCACAGCCAGAGACACGGCCAGGACAAGTGGCATCCACCGGCGTTTGGGTTTGGGGTCAGCGTTCATTCCGTGGTCTCCAGAAAGCTTGTGTCATATCCAAGGTCTGCCACAAAATACGCAGTCTCTTGCGACGTCAGCAGATTGACGGGATCGGGCAAAAAGGCAGGAGCTGAAAACCCGATCCAGACCCCGGCCGCACTGGCCGCCACCAGGCCACTCAACCCCTGCCAGCCGCCCAGATTGCGCACCAGCCTGTCCAACAGCGCAGGTCTTGGCCGCGGCGCGGGTTTCATTCGGTTCAGGCGCACGGCCTCGGCATCCGTCTGGATGCGCACGGCCAGATCATCCGGCAATGCGGGCCGTTGTTGCCGCGCCTGAGCAAACAATTGATCCAGTTCCAGGTTGTCATCTGCCATTGTCATACCCCAGTTCTTCACGCCGCCCCGCCAGAATGGCGGCCAGACTTCGTTTTCCCCGCGCTGTCAGACTTTCGACCGCTTCCACGGAAATGCCCATGATCCCGGCAATCTCGGGGTTGGGCAATTCTTCAATGTGGCGCAGCACCACCGCTTGCCGCTGCCGCTCGGGCAGTTCGGCCAACGCGATCTGCAAGGCATCCTTGCGCGCCTGGTCCTGCATCCGGTCAACCACGCTGGCTTTACCATCTTCAGGCTCAGGAACATCCGACAATCTGTCGGGTGTCTTCTTGCGCCGAAGGTCCACGCACAGGTTCAAAGTCACCCGGTACAGCCAGGTCGAGACTTTGGCCTGACCGGACACCCAATCCGGTGCCAATTGCCACAACCGCATCATCGCCTCTTGTGTCACGTCTTCCGCTTCGGCCCGATTGCCCAACATGCGCAACGCAACCGAGTAACAGCGTGGACCCAGACGGTCAGTAAGAACCCGAGCGGCCTCGGCATTGCCATCAGCAAAGCGGCCCAGCAACTCATCGTCGCTGAGAGTGCCCGCGCTGCTCATCGCACCGCGGGCGTCTTGTGGGTGGGAGGTCAGATCCTCCATCCTGCATCAGCTGTCGTCTGCGTCCGAGTTGTGATGCTTTTTCTTGTGGTGCCGCCCCATCCGGTCCTTGGCATCGGCATATTCCTGCTCCGAGATTCCGCCACTGTTATCCGCGTCCATCCGATCAAACATCTTGTCAGCACGGCGGGGTTTCGGCAACTCGTCCTGGTTTAGAAACCCGTCTTTGTTCACATCATTTTTTTCGAACATCTTGGCGACGCGGTCACTCGCCCTTTTCTGTGCAGCGGCTTGCATCTCTTCAAGGCTCAGCTGGCCATCACCATCGGTATCCGCTTGTGTGAAGCGCGCTGTGCGATGGGCCTCGATCTCTTGTTGCGTCACCTGACCATCACCATCGGCGTCGAGCTCTTGAAAGGATACAGGCTCGCGCCCGCCTTTTCCGGCAGCCAGGACAGATGTGCCGGTGACGGCAACTGCAGACAAAACGATGGCCGTGATGAATGTCGCGTTTTTCATTTCGGTTTTCCCTTGTTGACGCGGCCCCAGTGCCGCTGCTCATACCTATTCAAACGCAGGCGAACGGGAATTCCGTCGCAGGAAAGTGACACTTTTTTCTGGAATGAGTTGAGACGCTCATGATGTTCTTCTAGTTTCAAGCGTTGCAAAGCGACGCACCCCCCTTTCAAATCCACCCGTTCAGACGCATTATCCCGCAAAGATTAATGCGCGAGTTATATTATGACGGATCAGACGATCGACACCGCGACCGAGTCAGAGCGTGAAACATGGCCCGCCCTTGTCAAAGGGTTTCGGTGCAAATGCCCCAACTGTGGTGAAGGCAAGCTGTTGCACAGCTACCTCAAGGTCAATGATAGCTGCTCGAATTGCGGGCAGGAGCTGTTTCATCACCGCGCCGACGATGGGCCCGCCTACCTGACGATTCTTCTTGTTGGCCACCTGCTCGCGCCTGCTCTGCACGTGTCTTACGTCCATTGGCGACCAGACCCCTGGACCATGGCCATCACCTTGTCGATTGGTTGCATTGCTCTGTCGCTGTACCTTCTGCCTCGACTGAAGGGGGCCGTTGTCGCGTATCAATGGGCCCGCCGTATGCACGGTTTCGACACATCCAAGTAAACCCAATGGGCCGTTTAGCGTAGACATGACAGCAGACAAGACCGCCATCCGGGACGCCGCAACTGTGATCGTTCTGCGGGACAGATGGACCAACCCCTCGATCCTTATGGGTCAGCGCGGGTCCAAGGCCGCGTTCATGCCAAATAAGTTCGTGTTTCCTGGCGGGGCCGTTGATCCAACGGATTCAAAGATCCCCTTGGCCACCAAGCTGCCCGATCTGTGCCATGACCGCTTGGCCGAACAGGCAGAGCCAGGGTTGCAACATGCGCTGGCCGCTGCTGCCATTCGAGAGCTCTGGGAAGAAACAGGGCTTGTTCTGGGCCAGCCGAGTGCTTGGTCAGGTCTCGCACCTGACGACTGGCAGAGTTTTTCCGCCATGGGATACGTGCCGTCTGCAGCTGCGTTGCAGTTCGTATTCCGCGCGGTAACACCACCCGGACGCCCTCGTCGGTTTGACGCACGGTTCTTTTTAGTCGACGCAGACGCCCTTCAAGGTGATCTGGACGATTTCAGCCGCGCCTCGGATGAGCTGTCGCACCTGCAATGGGTGCAACTGGATCGGGCCCGAGATCTGGATCTGCCATTTATTACAGAAGTCGTTCTGGCGGAAATCGCGGCCCGGGTTACATCCCCCGAGCCGCCATCGTCAGTTCCATTCTACAAGAATAACGACGAATCCAATCTGTTCCTGCGCCTCAGGGGCTTGACCATGCCGGAACACGATTGACGGTTCCGGTTCACCGCATCCGGCTGACAACCACCGTCACTTCGGGCTTCTTGCCGATTTCCGTTCTTGCGGTCTGCCGAACGATCCGGCGCATTTCGTCTTCCAGCTTGTCGTCATCGCGCAGTGTTTTGGCAGCAGCCCGCATCAGGAACTGATTCAGGTCCTCTTCCAGAACCTCTACCAAAGCAGCGCGCGAGGTTCCGATCTCGGGCAGGCCCATCGTATCGCACCAAGGCTCGCCCAGCGGTTCATCTTCCTCGTCCAGAACCACGGTTACGGTGACATGCCCGTTCAAAGCCATGCGGATACGATCCCGCACCACCCCGTCCAACGCGCCGATCTTGACCGTCCCGTCCAGATAGGTGCGCCCGGTTTCGACATAATCGACAACCGTCGGGGCGTTACCGCTTAGATCCAGCATGGTACCGTTCACTGCCAGCACGCCGGTTCTGCCGCCTTGCTCTGCCAGTTTGACGTGTTCACGCAGATGACGGTGTTCTCCATGCATGGGAATCACGACCTGCGGATTGATCAGCGCATGCACCTTTTCAAGATCGGGTCGGTTGGCGTGGCCTGACACGTGATAGAGCCCCGAACTGTCATCCACCACATCCACTCCCTTCTCGCTGAGCTGGTTCATGATAAAGATCACGCCCCGTTCGTTGCCCGGAATGGTTTTCGAGGAAAACAAGAACAGGTCGCCTTCGGCCAGTTCCAGACCGCGATACTTGCCACGTGCCAGTTGGGCACTGGCGGCACGGCGCTCGCCCTGGCTGCCGGTCACGATCAGCATCAGGTTCTGACGCGGAAGATCCAGCGCCTCTTCCGCGCTGATCACCTTTGGGAAATCCACAAGGATACCGGTCTCGGTCGAGGCCTCAATCATCCGGCGCATGGCCCGGCCCAACAGGACTACCGAACGTCCTGCACGCGCCCCCGCCTCTGCAAGTGTTTTGACCCGCGCGACGTTTGAGGCAAAAGTGGTGGCCACAACCATACCTTCAGCGCTTTCGACCAGTTTGACGATCTCGGGGCCAACCTCAGATTCCGAACGACCCGGATGGGTGGAAAACACATTTGTACTGTCACAGACCAGCGCCTTGACACCCGGCTTGGCCACCTCGGCCCAAAGATCGGGATCAAAGGCTTCGCCAACGACCGGAACTGCATCTAATTTGAAGTCACCCGAATGCACGACGCGCCCGACAGGCGTATCGATGACCAAGGCCGCGCTTTCGGGAATCGAGTGCGATACAGGCAGAAAGCCAACCGTGAAAGGACCGGCCGTGACCTGTTCAGGCCAGGCAGATGCGGTCGTCACTGCCTCGGTCGGGTGCCCATGTTCTTCCATCTTGCGGCGTGCGATATTGGCCGTGAAGGCGCGGGCATAGACCGGGGCACCCAAGGCTTCATAGCAATGCGCCACAGCTCCGATGTGGTCCTCATGCGCGTGGGTGATGAAAACACCGTCCAGCCGGTCGGCGCGCTCTTTCAGCCACGAAATGTCCGCGTAGATGAGGTCAACGCCCGGCGTTGTGTCCATGTCCGGAAAGGTTACGCCCAGATCGACAAGAATCAGGCGTTCCTGACCGGGTTTGCCATAGCCGTACACATAGGCATTCATGCCAATTTCACCCGCACCACCCAGCGGCAGGTAGATCAATCTTTCACTGCTCATGTGGAGCCATTATCCTTGTTATAGCGATAGATCACGGTCAAGCCGTGCATCGTCAGATCGTCTTCGATTATGTCGAACCCTACATCGGCCTGATCGAACAAAGGGGCCAGCCCCCCCGTCCCGACAACTTTCATGGGCATTCCGTATTCGGTCTTGATCCGGGCGATCAGCCCTTCGATCAGGCCGGAGTAGCCCCAATACACGCCCGATTGAATACATCCAACCGTATTCGTCCCAATCACTTTGTCCGGTCGGGTAATGTCGATATGCGGAAGCGCTGCCGCCCCCTGGTGCAAAGCCTCGAGGCTCAGATTCACACCAGGCGCGATAATTCCCCCGACATAGGCCCCATCAGCAGCAACTACGTCAAAGTTCGTTGCAGTGCCAAAATCCACCACAACCACATTGCCGCCATGACGGTCAAATGCGCCGACAGCATTGGCCAGTCGATCCGGACCAGGCACTGTCCCTTCATCCACACGAGGCGGTACAGGTAACAGACAATCCGGCTTACCCACCACTAGCGGTCTGCAGGCAAAGAAACGGTCTGCGAAAATTCGAAGGTTGAACACAACACGCGGTACAGTCGAGGCAATGATGACATCGGTAATATCCGCCTCGATACCGTAGTGTTTCACCAGCGTCGAATACCAGGTGAAATATGCGTCTGCCGTGCGCGCGTGGTGGGTCGATGTGCGCAAGGTGCACAGGAACTTCTCACCGTCCCAAATCGAGAAAACGGTATTGGTATTGCCGCAATCGATGGCCAGCAGCATCTGCGCCCCTTTCAGAAATAGACATCCGCCGCAGGAATGCTCACGCGGCCCTTGGCGGTGTTTAAGACAAGGTTGCCGCTTTCGTCCACTGTTTCGAAGGTGCCTTTGGTCTCTGACGTCCCGGTACGTGCGGTGATGACCTCACCCAACCGGGCCGCGCGGGCCAGCCAAGCGGTACGGATTGGATCGAAACCATAAGTGGTGAATTGAGTTTCGTAGGTGGCGTAGGCGGCTGCAAGTTCGGTCAGAAAATCCTCTGGCGAGACATGCGCCCCGGTTTCCGACAGCAACGAGACAGGCCGCATAGCGCCGGATTCGACCGCATCAGCGTCCGGAGCATTGGCCAGGTTCACACCGATGCCGATAGCCAGATGCGCCACACCGTGCCCCTGCCCGGTGCTTTCCAGCAAGATACCGGCCAGCTTTCCGCCGTTTAGCAACACATCATTGGGCCATTTCAGCGACAGCCCTGCCGTGCGCCCGGTCACGGCGACACAGGCATCAAACAACGCCAGCGCGGCCACGAAACTGCGCAATGCCACCAGTTCTGGGGCACCTTGCGGACGCATCAGCAACGTCGCGGCCAGATTGCCCATGGGGTTGGCCCAGGCCCGTCCACGCCGACCGCGCGCTGCCGTCTGGTGATGCGCTATGATCCAGACAGGACCACGCGCATTGGGCGCAATCCGCGCCGCCTCGTTCAGGGTGCTATCGACTTCCTGCACCTCGTGCAGGCCGTATCCTTGGGGCCATTTGGTCATATCAAAAAGGCCCGGTCACACGACCGAGCCCCTCCTTCCGATTGCTCAAGACGTTCAGTTGACAAGCGTGGCTGCTGCGGCAGCTGCCGCGCCCTCGACGCCAAACTGATAGAAGATGCCGACCAGCATCAACGCCGCAGAACCCATAAGGGCAACCCACAGAACGGGCGTTGATCGGGTCTCGATTGGCTCTTCGTTTTCAGCCCCGAAATACATATAGAACACAATCCGAAGGTAGTAGAACGCACCAATGACGGACGCGATGGCCGAGACGATCACAAGGCCGGTCAACCCTGCGCTGACACCCGCTTGCCAAACTCCAAACTTGGCAAAGAAGCCCAGCATCGGCGGCACACCAGCAAGGCTGAACATCAGGATCAGAACGGCCAGCGCCTTACCCGGAACACGTTTGGAGTATTGTCGCAACGCATCAATGTCGGTGATGGGTTTACCGTCACGTTCCATCATCAATATGAAGGCGAAGGTGCCGATATTCATGGTCACGTAAATGGCCAGATACATCAGCATCGCTTTGATGCCCAACTCGGTGCCCGCTGCAAGACCGATCAGCGCATAACCCATATGCGCAATCGACGAGAACGCCATCAGACGTTTGATGTCGCGCTGACCAATCGCGGCGACAGCACCCAGCAGCATCGACAGCACCGAAAGCAGTACGATCACCTGCTGCCAGTCTTTCACAATGCCTCCGAAAGCATCATGCATCAGCCGCGCAAAAAGCGCCATGGCGGCCACTTTCGGCGCGGTCGCGAAAAAGGCTGTAATCGGTGTCGGCGAGCCTTCGTACACATCCGGTGTCCACATGTGGAACGGCACGGCAGAAACTTTGAAGGCCAGACCTGAGATCATGAAGATCAGACCAAACAGCAGACCAATCGAGACGTCTCCGGCCTGAACGGTCGTGATGATACCCGAAAAGAGCGTGGTGCCGGTGAAGCCATACACCAGCGACGCACCATAAAGCAGCAGACCCGAGCTGAGCGCACCAAGCACGAAATACTTCAAGCCCGCTTCGGTCGATTTTGCACTGTCCCGGCGCAGTGCCGCGACAACATAGAGCGAGAGCGATTGCAGCTCGAGACCCATATAGAGCGACATCAGATCGCCCGCGCTGACCATCATCATCATACCTACGGCAGCAAGAGCCACCAGCAGCGGGTATTCAAAACGCAGCAGATCACGGCGCGCCATGTATTCCTGGCTCATGACCAGAACAGCACCGGCCGAAAGCAGAATGGCAACCTTTGCAAAACGGGCGAACCCATCATCGACAAACATGCCGTTGAAGGCCACATTGGTGCCCTCACCCTGTGTGGCGATCCAGATCGCCAGAAGTGCCATCAAACCTGCCGTAGTCCAAACCAGCAGCGGTGCCAGCCCATCCTTCGTCGTGTAGACAGCCCCCAAAAGCGCCGCCATCGCATAGAGCGCCAGAATGATTTCCGGCAGGATAATTGTCAGATCAGCCTGGATCATGTCTCCAAAGCTCCCTTAATGCGAAGCGGCCGTCTGGGTCGCAGCTTCTGCTGCGGCCAGAGCCGTGTCATAGTTCGAAATCAGCGCGGCAGTGGATTGACCGATCACATCCGTTACCAGCGAAGGATAGACCCCCAGAAGGATGGTCATCACGATCAGTGGGGCAAAGATCAACCGCTCGCGCGAGCTCATGTCGGTCATCGCCTTCAGGCTTTCCTTGATCAGGTCGCCAAAAACCACGCGGCGGTACAGCCACAGTGCATAGCCGGCCGAAAAGATCACACCGGTCGCAGCCACTGCCGTTACCCAGGTGTTGACCTGAAACGCGCCCATCAGGGTCAGGAATTCGCCGATGAACCCGGACGTGCCAGGCAAGCCGACATTCGCCATCGTGAACAACATGAAGACCAGCGCATAAGCAGGCATCCGGATCACCAGACCGCCATAGGCTTCGATATCCCGAGTATGCATTCGGTCATAGATCACGCCTACGCAAAGAAAGAGCGCCGCCGAGATGAAGCCGTGACTCAGCATCTGGAAAATCGCGCCATCAATCCCTTGCTGGTTCGCCGCAAAAATCCCCATGGTCACAAAGCCCATATGCGCGACCGAGGAGTAAGCGATCAGCTTCTTCATGTCCTCCTGCACCAACGCCACCAGCGAGGTGTAGACAACCGCAATGGCCGACATCCACAGCACCAGATCGGTCATCACAGCCGAGCCCACTGGGAACATCGGCAGGCTGAACCGCAGGAAGCCATAGCCGCCCATCTTCAGCAGGATCGCAGCCAGAACAACTGAACCCGCGGTCGGAGCCTGCACGTGTGCATCCGGCAACCAGGTGTGGACCGGCCACATCGGCATTTTCACCGCGAAGCTGGCGAAGAAGGCCAGGAACATCAGCGTCTGCATGCCGCCGACAACATAGATGCCCAACACACTGAAGCTCTCGGACGAGAACTGATGGGTCATCAGCGCCTCGATATCCGTGGTGCCCGCATCTGCATACATCGCAACCATCGCCACCAGCATTAGAACCGAGCCGAGGAAGGTGTAGAGGAAGAACTTGAAGCTGGCGTAAACGCGATCCTTGCCGCCCCAGATGCCGATAATCAGGAACATCGGGATCAGGCCTGCTTCGAAGAACAGGTAAAACAGCACCAGATCCAGCGCCATGAAGACGCCCAGCATCAACGTTTCCAGCAGCAGGAAGGCGACCATGTATTCCTTGACGCGGTCAGTCACGTTCCAGCTGGCCAGAATGGTAAGCGGCATGATGAAGGTGGTCAGCAGTACAAACAGAACACTGATGCCATCAACGCCCATCTTGTACTTGAGGCCCATCAGCCATTCGCCCTCTTCCACCATCTGGAAGCCGGGGTTTGACGGTTCAAAGCCCGTATAGATGCCGATGGAAACCAAGAATGTCACAGTGGTGGCCAGCAGAGCAATCCATTTGGCGTTCCGCTGTGCCGCTGCATCGTCACCGTGCAGGAACAGGGCCAGAATACCTGCTGCAATAGCCGGGATAAACGTAACAATGGAAAGGATGTTGTCCATTAGTGGGCCCCTCCGCCGATAGACATCCAGGTCACAAGGGCCGCGATGCCCAGCACCATCCAGAAGGCATAGGTAAAGATGTACCCGGTCTGTGCCTTGCCAGCGAGGCGGGTAAAGAAGGGAACAACGCCCATTGCTACTCCGTTAAGGAAGCCATCGATTGTATTGCCGTCACCGCGTTTCCACAGGAAGCGGCCAAGCGCCACAGTGGGTTTGACGAAGATCGCATCATAGATTTCGTCGAAGTACCACTTGTTCAGCAGGAACAGGTACAACGGACGCTGATTTGCAGCCAGACGGGCTGGAAGCGTCGTGTTCACGATGTAGAACCAGTATGCAACGACAAAGCCAAGTAACATGGCGACGAACGGTGAAACCTTGACCCATTTCGGAGCCGCATGCGCATCGTCCAGAACGTGGTTGTCTGGGGCCATATAGAGCGCACCTTCACCCGGTTCACCAGCGAACACATAATGATGGTCACCGCCATGCGCGTCTTTCTCGCCATGCGCGGCATCGTCGGCATGGCTGTCATCTGCATGGCTTTCATCGGCATGGCTGTCTTCACCGTGCGAAGCATCCGCCGCCGCATGATCACCAGCCTCGGCATGCTCCGATGCTTCTGCAACCGGAATACCGTAGAACTTGCCGACCTTGTCCGCATGGCCAAAGAAATTGCCGTACCAGATCATCCCGGCAAACACCGCACCCAGTGACAAGACGCCTAGTGGCACCAGCATGGTCATCGGGCTTTCATGCGCATGGTCGTGCGTATGCTTGTCCCCGCGCGGTTCGCCAAAGAAGGTCAGGAAAATCAGGCGCCAGCTGTAGAACGAAGTGAACATCGCCGCGATGACCAGCATCCAGAACGCATAGCCTGTTCCGCCGGCATAGGCGCTTTCGATAATCGCGTCCTTGGACAGGAACCCGGCAAAACCAAAGGTCGTCAACGGGATACCGACACCCGTGATGGCCAACGTACCGATCATCATCGCCCAGAACGTATAGGGGATCTTTTTGCGCAGACCACCATACTCCGTCATCTCTTGCTCGTGATGCATTGCGTGGATCACCGAGCCCGCACCAAGGAACAGCAGCGCCTTGAAGAACGCGTGCGTGAATAGGTGAAACATCGCCGCCGAATACATGCCGACGCCAGCTGCGACGAACATGTAACCCAGCTGGGAACAGGTCGAATAGGCGATGACCCGCTTGATGTCGGATTGAACCAAACCCACGGTAGCCGCAAAGAACGCGGTCGAGGCACCAAGGAAGGTGATAAAACCGGTCGCACCCGGAGCGAATTCCATCAGCGGCGACATACGGCAGACCAAGAAGACACCCGCAGTAACCATGGTCGCGGCGTGGATCAGCGCCGACACAGGCGTCGGGCCTTCCATCGCGTCTGGCAACCAGGTGTGCAGGATCAACTGCGCCGATTTACCCATCGCGCCGATGAAGAGCAGGACGCAGATCACCTCGATCGCGGTCCATTCTCCCCATAGGAAGTGCAGCTTCTCTTCCGCCAGTGCAGGGGCCGATGCGAAGATGTCCGCGAAATTGATGCTATCGGTCAGGAAGAAGATCGCGAAGATACCCAGCGCAAAGCCAAAGTCACCCACACGGTTGACAATGAACGCTTTCATCGCCGCCGCATTGGCCGAAGGCTTGCGATAGTAGAACCCGATCAACAGATAGGACGCGACACCCACGCCTTCCCAGCCAAAGAACATCTGAACAAGGTTGTCTGCTGTTACCAGCATCAGCATGGCGAAGGTGAAGAAGGACAGATAGGCAAAGAATCGCGGCTTATAGCTTTCGCCCTCACGCCATTGCGGATCGTGATCCATGTAGCCGAAGGAATAGAGGTGCACGAGCGCCGAGACGGTCGTCACAACGATCAGCATGATCGCGGTCAGGCGGTCCAGACGGATCGCCCAGCTTGTCGACAGCGACCCGCTCTCGATCCAGCGCATGATCTCGATTTGCTGCGTCACCCCGTCAAAGGTGAAGAACACGATCCATGACAGCAGACAGGCCAGGAACAGCAAACCGGTGGCGGTCCACATGGCGGCTTTCTCGCCAATAAATCTCCAGCCGAAACCGCAGAGCAGCGCGCCCACCAGCGGGGCAAAGAGGATGGTGGTTTCCATGGTTCTCTTAGCCCTTCATCATATTGACGTCTTCAACCGCGATCGAGCCGCGGTTGCGGAAGAAGCAGACCAGAATGGCCAGACCAATCGCCGCCTCGGCCGCCGCCACGGTCAGCACGAACAGCGTAAACACCTGCCCGACCAGATCGCCGAGAAAGCTGGAAAACGCCACGAGGTTGATGTTCACCGCCAGCAGCATCAGTTCGATGCTCATCAGCAGGATGATGACGTTCTTGCGGTTCAGGAAGAGACCGAAGATGCCGATGACGAACAGCGTCGCCGCGACCGTAAGATAGTGTTCAAGTCCGATCATCGCCTCAAAGTCCCTGCCCCGGTTTCACGTCCTTCAACTCCATCGCCTTGGCCGGGTCGCGCATCATCTGGCCGATGATGTCCTGACGCTTGATGTCCTGACGGTGGCGCAACGTCAGCACGATGGCACCGATCATAGCCACCAGCAGGATCAGGCCCGCCAGTTGGAACAGAAGGAAGTATTGATCATAAAGGATGACACCCAGCGCCTCGGTGTTGTGGCGATCCACTGGCACCGGCTGGGCCAGATTAGCCGCCGCGCCCTGCGCGCTGTCCCAGGCGCCGAAAGCCATGACGAACTGCATCAGGATGACCAGACCAATCAGCAGCGCCAGCGGCATATAGCGCGCCATCTCGGCCTTCAGCTCGGCAAAGTCCACGTCCAGCATCATCACCACAAACAGGAACAGCACCGCGACTGCACCGACATAGACGATGATCAGCAGCATCGCCACGAACTCGGCCCCCAGCAGCACGAACAGCCCCGCCGAGGACAGGAAGGACAGGATCAGCCACAGCACAGAATGCACCGGCTGACGGCTGATCACCGTGAACAACCCGCCGGTGATGGCGCTGATGGCAAACAGGTAGAAGGCAAAGACGGTCATTGATCCTCATCCTCGTTGTCGCCCATGACCTCTTGCGCCAGATCCAGCGCGCGGGTCATGGCCGGGATGCCGGCAAAGACCGACATCTGACCGATCGTTTCCACGATCTCTTGTTTCTTTGCGCCCGCTTCCAGCGCGTGGCGCACGGTCTGGCGTACCGCCGCATCCGCCTGAGCGCCCTGACAGGTCAGTCCAGCCAGCGTCAGCAGCAGGCGGGTTTTGGCGTCCAGCCCATCGGTGTTGACGGTGTTGCCGAACATCATTTCCATGACCTCTTTGGGCATGGTCGGCCACAGCGCCTCGAACCCCTTGGGCGAGAAATTCTCCATCGCCGGGTTCATCGCCTTGGCCATGTCTTGAGCCTGCTTCATCATCAGCTCAAACGGATTTGTCGGAGCGTCACTCATCTGTACGGCGCGTCCATTTCCAGATTGCGGGCAATTTCGGCTTCCCAGCGCTCGCCGTTATCCAGCAGTTTTTCTTTGTCGTAGAACAGCTCTTCACGGGTTTCCGTGGCAAATTCGAAATTCGGGCCTTCGACGATGGCATCGACCGGGCAGGCCTCTTGGCAGAAACCGCAATAGATGCATTTGGTCATGTCGATGTCATAGCGCGTAGTGCGGCGACTGCCGTCTTCGCGTGGCTCGGCGTCGATGGTGATGGCCTGCGCGGGACAGATCGCCTCGCAGAGTTTGCAGGCAATACAGCGTTCCTCACCGTTGGGATAGCGACGCAGGGCGTGTTCACCGCGGAATCGAGGCGACAGCGGGCCCTTTTCGTGCGGGTAGTTGATGGTGGCCTTGGGGGCAAAGAAATACTTCATCCCCAGCTTCATGCCGACCCAGAAGTCCTGCAGAAGGAAGTACTTGGCGGCGCGAGTATAGTCGATTTGGGTCATGATCAGCCTCCTACGCTCCACCGGGCGAAGATGCCCCAGAACCACTCGAATTTCGCCGCAAAGGCCACGAAGACCACCCAGGCCAGCGAGAAGGGCAGGAAGACTTTCCAACCCAGCCGCATCAGTTGGTCATAGCGGTAGCGCGGCGTGATCGCCTTGACCATCGCGAAGATGAAGAAGAAGAACGCCATCTTGCCGACCATCCACAACACGCCATCCGGCAGACCCGGGATCGGCGACAGCCAACCGCCAAAGAACAGAAGCGTGGTCAGGGCGCACATCAGGAAGATGGCGATGTATTCACCTGCCATGAACAGCAGGAACATGGTGGCGGAGTATTCCACCTGATAACCGGCCACAAGTTCCGATTCCGCTTCGGGCAGGTCGAACGGCGGGCGGTTGGTTTCCGCGAGTGCCGAGATGAAGAACAGGAAGACCATCGGGAAATGCGGCAGCCAGTACCAACCGAAGAAACCGTAGCCAGTATCTTGCGCCCCAACGATGGCACCGAAATTCATGGACCCGGTTGAAATGATCACGCCTATGATGATCAAACCGATGGACACTTCGTATGAGATCATCTGGGCCGCAGACCTCAGCGAACCGAGGAAAGGGTACTTTGAGTTCGACGCCCAACCGCCCATGATCACACCATAAACCTCAAGCGAGGATACGGCAAAAACATATAGAACGGCCACGTTCAAATCGGATAGAACCCAGCCGTCATTGAACGGGATCACCGCCCAGGCGATCAGCGACAGAACAAAGCTGGTCAATGGTGCCAGTATGAACACGGCACGGTCGGCCCCGGCGGGAATGACAACCTCTTTCACCACGTATTTCAGTGCGTCGGCCACCGATTGAAGGATGCCATAGACGCCAACCACGTTGGGGCCGCGGCGCATCTGGACAGCGGCCCAGATCTTGCGGTCGCCATAAACGAGGAACAGCAGCGAGATCATCACGAACGCAACGACTGCAAGCACTTGCGCCAGAATGATGATGGCTATTCCGCCTGGGGTGTTAAAGAATTCTGCCATTGGTCCTCACACCGTGGGTATTCCGTTTTCCGCGCGCGATGCAAAGGCCAGATGCCTGCGCAAAGAGCGACTGGGTCGGCGCGTTGGTGTAAACAGCATCTGCCGCTTCAGCGCTACCCTTAATCTTCAGTTTCACACACAAATCCAGCGCGGCGAACTGCCACCCGGCAGTCGCCTTTGCCTGCGATATGAAACGGTTCTGCTTCATTCCGCAGCGATCTTTCCGGCTTGACGCGCCTGGACTTGCGCCGAAAGCTCGGCCATCAGTTGCGACGCGCGTGCAATCGGGTTGGTCAGGTAGAAATCCTTGACCGCGTTGCGGAACGTGGCCTGACCCAGCGACGCCGCGTCGATCGGCTGAGCTTCGTTCTCGATGACCTCATCGATCCGCGCCAGATGCGGCACAGCCTCGATGAGCACGGTCCGCAATTGCGCCAGCGAGTCGAAAGGCAACGTTGCGCCCAGCTCAGCCGACAGCGCACGCAGGATCGCCCAGTTCTCTTTGGCTTCGCCTGGTGCAAAACCGGCGCGCATAGCCAGTTGCGAGCGGCCTTCGGTATTCACGAACAACCCGTTTTCTTCGGTATAGGCCGCACCCGGCAGGATCACGTCGGCGCGGTGCGCGCCCCGGTCACCGTGGCTGCCCTGATAGATCACAAAGGCCCCTTCGCCGATCTCGACCTCATCCGCGCCGAGGTTATAGATCACGTCGGCTGCGCCCACGGCCTCCATACCGCCTTGGTTGGTGGCGTCCACATCCATCGCGCCGACGCGCGACGCGGCGGTGTGCAGGATCAGCAGACCGCTTTCAGTATTGGCCGCAATGGTCTGAGCAGCGGCCAGAACGGCAGAGCCGTCCGCCTCTTGCAGGGCACCCTGACCGACGATAACCAGTGAGGCTTTGCCCTTGATCTCATCATCGCCGCCCATGTCCACAACCTGTTGCAGCGCCGCGCGGTCATCGCCCATGTGGTGATAGTCATAGGTCAGATCGGCGGCAGGCCCGACCAAGGCCACCTCGGCCCCATGCGCCCAGGCCTTGCGGATGCGCGCGTTCAGAACCGGCGCTTCATCGCGCGGGTTGGTGCCGACCAACAGAATGCGCTCGGCGCTGTCGATGTCTTCGATGGCAGCGGTCCCGGCATAGGCCCCGCGATTGCCCGAAGGCAGCTTGGCCCCATCCGTACGGCATTCGACAACACCGCCCTGCCCTTCGATCATCTGCTTCAAAGCAAAGGCCGCCTCGACCGAGGCCAGGTCACCGACGATACCAGCAGGCTTTTCAGCCGCTTTCAGCGCCTCAGCAGCCTTAGTCAGTGCTTCTGGCCAAGTGGCCGGGCGCAACTTGCCGTTTTCGCGGATGTAAGGCTTGTCCAGACGCTGACGGCGCAGGCCGTCCCAGACAAAGCGGGTCTTGTCGCTGATCCATTCTTCATTCACGCCGTCATGGTTGCGCGGCAGGAAACGCATTACTTCGCGCCCCTTGGTATCCACCCGGATGTTCGAGCCCAGAGCGTCCATCACATCGATGCTCTCGGTCTTGGTCAGCTCCCACGGGCGGGCGGTAAAGGCATAAGGTTTCGACGTCAGCGCCCCCACCGGGCACAGGTCGATGATGTTGCCCTGCAGGTTCGAATCCAACGTCTGATTCAGATACGAGGTGATCTCGGCATCTTCACCCCGGCCGGTCTGACCCATCTGGGCAATCCCGGCCACCTCGGTCGTAAAGCGCACGCAGCGGGTGCAACTGATACAACGCGTCATCGCGGTCGAGACAAGCGGACCAAGATCAAGATCATCGACCGCCCGCTTGGCTTCCTTGAAACGCGTCCCGGACATGCCATAGGCCATCGCCTGATCCTGCAGGTCGCATTCACCACCCTGATCGCAGATCGGGCAATCCAGCGGGTGGTTGATGAGCATGAACTCCATCACCCCCTCGCGGGCCTTTTTGACCATGGGTGAGTTCGTCTTAACCACAGGCGGCTGACCTTCCGGCCCGGGGCGCAGATCACGCACCTGCATCGCGCAGGACGCCGCAGGTTTCGGCGGGCCGCCGACAACCTCAACCAGACACATCCGGCAGTTCCCGGCAATCGACAAACGTTCGTGATAACAAAAACGCGGCACTTCAACCCCGGCTTGCTCACAAGCCTGGATCAGGGTCATCGCGCCTTCGACTTCGATTTCCTGCCCGTCGATATTGATCTTGCGGAGGTCAGACATGGTCTAGTTCGCCCTCAAATAAACGCCGATGGCGCTGTTTCTTTGGATTTCCTTCTGCCCCAGGGTGCAGAATGTGGTGGGGTTTTCATACGACACGCCGTTTGAGGTCAAATAAGCCTCGCCCTTTGCACGCATCCGGTCTTTTTCCGCATCCGATTCCACGAAAGACCGGATTTCTGTGTCCGAATACCCCAATTCGTTTGCTTTGGACCGTAGCCCCCACATCACACTGATCGCCTTCAGTCGCCGCCCGCTGATCGACGGGCAGAATTCCGAAATCTCGTTTGCGATTGCGATGTAGTAGAGTTCGTTGTCGATCTCTTTGACATCCCTCAAGGGCGGCTTTGCCTCTGCTGCGACAGGGACAGCCATCAAAGCGGCCAGAGCGACTGTTTTTGCAAATGACATGGGTTTTCCTTTCGTCTTGGAATATCCAAGACGAAGGAATGCGCGTCTGCTATGCAATAACGCCGTGCGCGCCCAGTCATGATATGCAAAAACAGCTGTCATCATGGCCGCTGACAGGTCCCCGCAAACGTAAGCTGATCATCAGAAATGGTAAGCTGCTGTGGCTCAGTGTCCGGGCCCACTTTCCAGTTGATGCGCGACGATCCGAAGTTCTGGACACAGAATTTTGTGCCTTCGTGCCGCCCGGCTTCGCGCGCGCCGTCCAGCGAAGCCGACACGCCTTTGACAACAATTGTAAAGTCAGCGGGCGAATTCTTTTTATCGACCGCTTTCGCCTTGGTTCGAAACGCCTTGCCATCAAACAGAATGCGATCATCTGACGGTCTGATCAAACCACAGGCGGACACGCTCGCCAAAGCCAGCACAACAATAAGGGTTCTTGGGGCCTTCATACATTCCCTCTTTGTTTTCTGTTCCGCCGTGTCGCTATCAAAACGCTGCCACCAATGCCATAAGCCCGATCACAAACATGCAGGCCCAGCCCAGCACATACAGCACGGATCGCAGACCGCTGTTCGGCTTGCCGATGCCCCTGAGATGCACCACCAGCATGAGCAGACGCGCAACCAAGGCGACCGACGCCAGAAGGTTGACCCAGAATGGGCTGACCCCAAGCAAAATTGCCGCCACAACAACAGTCAGAAACGCCGGAAGCGTTTCGGTTCCGTTCAGATAGGCCCGGTTCAGGCGATAGGCCTGATCCCCATAGTCCTGCTCGGGCGTGGCACCTGGTGCCAGACCTTTGCCCTGCTTGGCCAACGCAGAAAACGGGGCCAGAAGCAAAACAACCAATGTGAAAAACACAACGGATGCTAGGGCGTGTGAATATTCAGCTAAGGCTTCCATCGGGTTTACTCCGCTGCCATCGCACCCATGCGACCCGATTTTTGGGCCTTGATGCGGTCCTCGATCTCTTCTCGGAAGTTGCGGATCAGGCCCTGGATCGGCCAGGCGGCGGCGTCGCCCAGGGCGCAGATCGTGTGACCCTCGACCTGCTTGGTCACATCAAACAGCATGTCGATCTCTTCCAACTCGGCCTCGCCGCGCACCAAACGGTCCATCACGCGCATCATCCAGCCGGTGCCTTCGCGGCAAGGCGTGCACTGGCCGCAGCTTTCGTGCTTGTAAAACTTGGACAACCGCCAGATCGCCTTGATGATGTCCGTAGATTTGTCCATCACGATCACAGCCGCCGTTCCAAGGCCCGAGCCCAGATCGTTGCGCAGATAATCGAAATCCATGATCGCGTCGCGCATGTTCTCACCGCGCACGCAAGGAACCGACGAGCCACCCGGGATCACTGCCAGCAGATTGTCCCAACCGCCGCGAATTCCACCGCAATGGGTCTCGATCAGGTCCTCGAAGGAAATCGACATCGCTTCTTCGACGACACAAGGGTTGTTCACATGGCCCGAGATCGCAAACAGCTTGGTGCCCGCGTTGTTCTGACGGCCAAAGCCTGCGAACCAATCGGCACCCCGGCGCAGGATGGTCGGCACAACAGCGATGGATTCCACATTGTTCACCGTGGTCGGGCAACCATAAAGGCCAGCGCCCGCCGGGAACGGAGGTTTCATCCGCGGCATACCCTTCTTGCCCTCAAGGCTTTCGATCAGGGCGGTTTCCTCGCCGCAGATATAGGCCCCTGCCCCGTGATGCAGGAAGATATCGAAATCCCAACCTGAACCGGCGGCGTTCTTGCCCAGCAGGCCCGCTTCATAGGCCTCATCAATCGCGGCCTGCAGCGCCTCGCGCTCGCGGATGTATTCACCGCGCAGGTAGATGTAGCAGGTATGCGCATTCATCGCGAACGACGCAATCAGGCAGCCCTCGATCAGCGTATGCGGGTCATGGCGCATGATCTCGCGGTCTTTACAGGTGCCCGGTTCGGATTCGTCGGCGTTCACCACCAGATAGGACGGACGCCCGTCGCTTTCCTTGGGCATGAACGACCATTTCAGACCGGTCGGAAAGCCAGCGCCGCCGCGACCGCGCAGGCCCGAGTCCTTCATCGTCTGGATGATCCAGTCGCGGCCCTTATCAATCAGGCCAGAAGTGCCGTCCCAATGCCCGCGGGCCTGCGCGCCTTTCAGCGTACGCTCATGCATCCCGTAGATGTTGGTAAAGATCCGGTCCTGATCCTTCAGCATCGCTAGTTACCCTTGGCTATCCTGACGCATGCGCCAGAGTTGAAAAATGTTGATGCCCGCATAAATGAATCCCGCCAAAGCGGCGAGATCAAACAGCAGAGCGTGCCGGGTCGTCAAACCCAGCGCGGGTCCAATGAACAGGTTCATCGCAAGCCAGATCAGCATGGTCACAGCTATGACCACTCCGATGTGTCGGCCCTTGCGGGCTATGGCTTGTTCGTTGTCCTTGTCCATTTTCCCCCGATGCCCCGGATGGGCATCCGCCTAGTCTTCGTACGTACCGTCTTCCTTGGCACGTTTGGCAAATTCGGTTTCTTCACCCGCAGCAAGCTTGGCCGCCTGCGCAATCCAGCCATCGCGTTCGATACGGCCTTTGAATTTCAACCGCGCATCGACCCAAACCACCTGTTCGGGTGTCCAGGCTGCGATCTGGTCGTAGTGATAAAAACCCAGTTCGTTCAGCGTCTCTTCCAGCTTGGGACCAACGCCTTTCAACAGCTTCAGGTCATCTGCCTTGCCGTTGCGTGCGGCGGTCAGAGTCTCGGGCTGGTCTTCTTTGACGTCTGCGGGCTTGGCATCGGCTTCTTTCGCAACAGGTTTGGCTTTCGCCTCAGCCGCTTGTTTCACTGCCGGTTTCGGAGCCTCGGGCGCTTTCGGAGGTTTTGCTGCCGCCGACGCACCCGCCTGCTTGCCATCCTTGCCAAGCCACGGCGTCAGGATCGGAACTTCGGTCCCGTCAATTCGCTTGACCGTGTCGCCCAGATCTGTCGCCAACTCAACGCTGGCGTTGTGTTGCGGCTTGCCAGCTTCATACTCGGACAAGCTGCTCAGCCCTTTCAGCGGCTCAGCCGCGTAGCGTCCGTTTTGAGGACCGGGCGTCGGCACCTTACCTGCCGCCAGATCGTCGATGATCTTGCCAAAGCTCTCGGCAGTCAGGTCTTCGTAGTAATCCTTGCCAATCTGCGCCATCGGCGCGTTGGTGCAGGAACCAAGGCATTCGACCTCTTCCCAGCTCAACTTGCCGTCGGCAGAGAGTTCATGCGGCTTGGCTGCGATCTTTTCTTTACAAACGGCAATCAGATCCTCGGCCCCGCAGATCATGCAGGAAGTTGTGCCGCAGACCTGAATATGCGCAACGGACCCAACCGGTTGCAGCTGAAACATGAAGTAGAACGAAGCGACTTCGAGCACGCGGATATAGGCCATGTCCAGCATATCCGCGACGGATTCAATCGCCGGGCGGCTGAGCCAACCCTGTTGTTCTTGCGCGCGCCACAGCAAAGGGATGACCGCGCTGGCCTGACGCCCCTCGGGATACTTGGTGATCTGCGCTTCGGCCCATTGCTGGTTGGCAGCGGTGAAGGCAAAGCTTTCGGGTTGTTCGGGATGCAGACGGCGGAGCATTAGCGGTCAATCTCTCCAAATACGACGTCCATGGTGCCGATGATGGCGGCGACGTCGGCCAGTTGGTGGCCTTTGGCAACGTGGTCCATGGCTTGCAGGTGAAGGAACCCCGGCGCACGCAGTTTTGCGCGGTAGGGTTTGTTGGAACCATCGGCGACCAGATAGACGCCGAATTCACCCTTGGGGGCTTCGACGGCGGCGTAAACCTCCCCTGCGGGGACGTGGAAACCTTCGGTGTACAGCTTGAAGTGATGGATCAGGCTTTCCATCGAGGTCTTCATGTCCGAGCGTTTCGGCGGGGTGATCTTGCCACGCGCCAGAACGTCGCCCGGGCAGTCGCGGATTTTGGCGATGGCCTGACGGATGATCAGCAGAGACTGGCGCATCTCTTCCATTCGGACGAGGTAGCGATCATAGCAATCGCCGTTCTTGCCGACGGGGATCTGGAACTCAAACTCGTCATAGCATTCATAGGGCTGCGCGCGACGCAGATCCCAGGCCAGACCCGATCCGCGCACCATCACGCCGGAGAAGCCGAATTTCAAAATATCGTCTTCGGTCACGACGCCGATATCGGCGTTACGCTGTTTGAAGATGCGGTTTTCCGTCAACAGGCCGTCGATGTCGTCCAGAACAGCGGGGAATTCGTGGCTCCACGCCTCGATATCGTCCAGAAGTTCGGGCGGCAGGTCTTGATGGACGCCTCCAGGTCGAAAATAGGCGGCGTGCAGTCGGGCACCACAGGCGCGCTCATAGAACACCATCAGCTTTTCACGCTCTTCAAAACCCCAAAGCGGCGGGGTCAGCGCACCCACGTCCATCGCCTGCGTGGTCACGTTCAGCAGGTGGTTCAGGATGCGCCCGATCTCAGAATACAGCACCCGGATCAGCGAACCACGGCGCGGCACTTCGACTCCGGTCAGCTTTTCGATGGCCAGACACCAGGCATGTTCCTGATTCATCGGCGCCACGTAGTCCAGACGGTCGAAATACGGCAGGTTCTGCAGATAGGTCCGGCTTTCCATCAGCTTTTCGGTGCCACGGTGCAGCAAGCCAATATGCGGGTCACAACGCTCGACGATCTCACCGTCGAGTTCGAGCACCAGACGCAGAACCCCGTGCGCCGCAGGGTGTTGCGGGCCGAAGTTGATGTTGAAGTTGCGGATCTTCTGTTCTCCGCTCAGCGCGTCCGTGCTGCCGTCATCGTATCTTGAGCCGTCCATCAACGCCCTCGTTTCTTCTTTGCCTCAGCCCGAACCCGGACTTTTTCAGCCTCAGCCGCTTTCGCCGCGGCCCCTGCAAGCAAGACGCCCAATGCGCCCAATATGATCAGTTCGCCCATTATCACGTCAGCGGCGCTCCATCTCTTGCAGTTTCATGGCCATCATCCACAGCAGGACAATAACAACCGGAGAGATGATACATGCAAACGCCCAGTTCTTGTTGATCCCGAAATGCGGCAGCAGCTTGAGCATCGGTACGACCGTCGCCACCACCAGAACAATCCAGATCAGGAACTCAAACATGATTACGTCTCCTGTTTTTCATCCCCTGGCAAAATGTAGTTCGCACCTTCCCACGGGGACATGAAATCGAATTGACGGTATTCCTGCACCAACGAGACCGGTTCATAGACCACGCGTTTCTGCGCCTCGTCATAGCGAACCTCGGTATAGCCGGTGGTCGGGAAATCCTTGCGCAGCGGATAGCCGCGGAATCCATAGTCGGTCAGGATGCGCCTCAGGTCGGGGTGACCCGAGAACAGGATGCCGAACATGTCGAACACTTCACGCTCGAACCAGTTGGCCGAGGGGTGAACATCGACGATCGAGGGCACCATGTCCTCTTCGCGGATCGACACCCGCAGGCGGATGCGCTGGTTCTGGTACATCGACAGGAAGTGATAAACCACATCGAACCGCTTGGCCCGTTCGGGATAGTCGACACCGGTGATGTCGACCAAAGTCGAGAACTGACAGTTGCGGTCGGATTTCAGGAATTCAATGAATTCCACAAGGTTCGACGGCGCAACATCCACGTTCAACTCATCATGGGTCACATCCCAGGACAGAACGCAATCGGCCCGCTTCAGTTCCAGCTGTGCGCCGAGTTCTTTGAGTGCTTCGCTCATCAGCTCTCTCCTCAGCGGACGATGGTGCCGGTACGGCGGATTTTACGTTGCAGCTGCATCAGGCCATACAGCAGCGCCTCAGCGGTCGGAGGGCAGCCGGGCACATAGATGTCTACGGGTACAACACGATCGCAGCCGCGTACGACCGAATAGGAATAGTGATAATAGCCGCCACCGTTGGCGCAGGATCCCATCGAGATCACGTAACGTGGTTCGGGCATCTGGTCGTAGACCTTGCGCAGCGCCGGGGCCATCTTGTTGGTCAGCGTCCCTGCCACGATCATCACATCCGACTGACGTGGAGAGGCGCGCGGCGCGATGCCAAACCGTTCCGCATCATAACGCGGCATCGAGGTGTGCATCATCTCGACCGCGCAGCAGGCCAGACCAAAGGTCATCCAGTGCAACGAACCGGTCCGCGCCCAGTTGATAATGTCCTCGGTCGAGGTCAGCAGGAACCCTTTGTCCTGCAGCTCGGCATTCAGGGCCTGGGTCGCGACTTCCTTGTCGACGCCGGCAGTGTTTGCACCCGTCATCACTCCCATTCCAAGGCCCCCTTCTTCCATTCATAGGCAAAGCCGATGGTCAGCACGCCCAGGAACACCATCATCGACCAGAACCCTACATCGCTGATATCCTTGAAGCCGACGGCCCAGGGAAACAGAAAGGCGATTTCCAGATCGAAGATGATGAAGAGAATCGATACCAGATAGAACCGGACGTCGAATTTCATCCGCGCATCGTCGAAGGCATTGAAACCACATTCATATGCGCTGACCTTTTCAGGGTCGGGATTGCGGACGGCCAGAACCACAGCAGCCAGAATCAGGACGATCCCAAGGCCCACCGCAACGGCCAGAAACACCAGAATCGGGAGGTACTCCCGCAGCAGGTCTTCCACGAATAGCTCCTTTCCTGCGCACGCCCCAAAACGGGTGCGCCGTCAATTGGCGTGTTGACTGGACATTCTCTATCCGCGCGGGGTCAGAGGGTCAACCGAACACAGCCCCCTTCGCCATCAAACCTTCGCTTGACAGCGCGGCATAGAATCGCAGCGAGGTTTCTTGCCAGGGCCTAGCGGATCTTTGTTAAACCTACCTATTCCATGCAGGTTTACGTTTTTCGAAAAACGCCGCAATGCCTTCGCGCGCCTCTTTCGTTTCCCAGCGTTCGACCAGTTCCCCAATGGTCTGATCGATCACGGCATCGTCAATGCGCGGACCCAGGGTTCTGATCAGCGCCTTGGCAGAGGCGACCGCGCCGGGCGCGCAAGACAAATAGGGGCGAATTTCATCTTCTATTGCATCCGAAAGCCGGTCTGCTGACACCGTCCTTGCCAGCAATCCCAGATCAACAGCCTCTGCAGCATCGAACAATCGGGCGGACATAAACACCCTGCGCGCACGAGCTTCGCCCATGCGGGCAATGACATAGGGCCCGATTGTTGCCGGGATCAGCCCTAGCCTTGTCTCGGTCAAACCCATTTTCAGACTGTCGATGCCAATTGCGACATCGCACACCGCGGCCATGCCCACACCGCCTCCGAAGGCATTGCCTTGCAGCGCCCCGATCAACGGCTTGGGCATTGTGTTCAAAGCCTGCAACATCTCGGCCAGCTTGCGCGCTTCCACAAACCGCGTCTCTTTATCAGCAGCCATCTGGTCCTGCATCCACCCCAGATCACCGCCAGCACAAAACGTCTTTCCGGCCGCAGCCAGAACGACCACTCGGACAGCATCATCTTTACCCAGTTGTGACGCAGCCTCGGTCAGTTCAGTGATCATTCGCCCTGACAAGGCGTTATGTTTGTCCGCCCTGTTCAGAGTGAGAATGGCAACACCACGCGCATCTGTCGAAATCGTTATGGTTTCAAACATGTCAGCCCCTTAGTGCCTTTGCCATCCGTGCAGCTTCTTCAACCACATCAAGGTCCAGCCCGGTCTCATATCCCAATCGCTGCAAATGCCCGGCGACGGCTTCGGTGGCTACATTGCCTTCAGCCCCTGGCGCATAGGGGCAACCGCCCAATCCGCCCGCGGCTGCGTCGAATACGCGCACACCCAGCGCGAGTGCCGCATCGATATTGTCAATCGCGCGACCATTGGTGTCGTGGAAATGCCCTGCCAGCCGCGTCACGGGAACCCTTTCGCGCACCGCCAGAAGCATATGCGCGATTTTGTCCGGCGTCCCCTGCCCGATCGTATCACCCAACGAGATCTCGTAGCAGCCCAGCGCAAACAACCGGTCCGCAACTTCGGCCACTTGCTCGGGCGGGGTCGGGCCATCGTAAGGGCAATCCGTCACGCATGAGACATAGCCCCGCACCGGCAGGTCGATATGACGTGCCGCTTCCAGGATCGGAATGAACCGCTCAATCGACTCTTCGATTGACGCATTGACATTGGCTTTTGAGAACCCTTCCGAGGCTGATGCAAACACCGCAATCTCGTCTGCCTTGGCGGCCAGCGAATCCTCATACCCGCGCATATTGGGTGTCAGGGCCGCGTAGCGGACCCCATCTGCGCGGGTAATCCCGGCCAGCACCTGCGCCGATCCCGCCATCTGCGGCACCCATTTGGGGGACACAAAGCTTGCTACTTCGATCCGACGAAACCCGGCACGGCTGAGACAGTCGATCAGTGCTACCTTGTCAGCAACTGGTATCTCACGCTTTTCATTCTGCAACCCATCGCGCGGTCCAACCTCATAAATTTCGACCTGATCGCCCATGTCTGTGCCCCTTCCAGCTGCATTTTGTTCTCAAAACGAATGATTCGACCGTGCCACGTGTCGCGACCCGGGTACAGATCACTCTTCCTCCAACCGCACCAAAGCTGCCCCGGCTTCGACCTGAGCGCCATCTTCGACCAGCACCTCGGCCACCACGCCATCGCGTGCAGCCAGCAGGGAATGCTCCATCTTCATCGCTTCAAGAATGGCCAATCGGTCACCCTCCTGCACGGCCTGACCTGCTGTCGCAAAGACCGCTTTGACCAGACCCGGCATTGGGGCCTCGATCACGTTGGTATCGCCCGTGGCACTGGCATCCCGGTCCAGCGGATCGATCAGGTCGAAGCTGCGTCCATAGTCCGCAAACACGGTCAGGGTCGATCCGCTGACTGAAACTTCGGGCATCGGCGTCTCGTTCAGTGCCCAGCGACCCGAGGTCCGCTCGGCCAAGACACGATCCTCTCCGATCTGCCAAAACTGGCGATCTGACCCGTCGACTTGCACATCCAGATCCAAGATTTCGCCCCCAGCAGACAGTTGTACAGCGCGATGCAACGGAGCCCATAGCGAGAACCCGGCTTCAGGTGCGACGTCCACAAGGTCCAAAGCCGTCATCGCGGCTGCAACGCTTGCCACGACCGAAGGTTCTGGTTCCTGCACCAATGCCTCAAGGTCACGTCCGATCAATCCCGTATCCACATCCCCCGAGGCGAACCCCGCGTGGCGCGTCAACGCGCCCAGGAAAGCCAGGTTTGTTACGGTGCCTGCCACTTCGGTTTTCTGAAGCACGCGGTGCAACGTCTCAAGTGCAACAGAGCGAGTCGGCCCATGTACCACCACCTTGGCAATCATCGGGTCGTACCAGGGGCTGATCGTATCCCCGGCCCGCACGCCACTGTCGGCACGGCAATTGACCGGGAAATCCAGATGGGTCAGCGTACCCGTCGCGGGCAGGAACCCTTTCGGAACGTCCTCTGCATAAAGCCGTGCCTCGAACGCATGGCCTTGAATAGACAGATCTTTCTGCTGCTTCGGCAAGCGTTCACCCGCCGCGACACGCAATTGCCATTCGACAAGATCGACCCCTGTGATCGCCTCGGTCACTGGGTGTTCCACCTGCAAGCGCGTGTTCATTTCCATGAACCAGAACCTGTCCGGGCGCAGCCCGTCCGAGGCATCCACAATGAACTCAACGGTGCCCGCGCCCTTGTAGCCAATTGCTTCAGCTGCGCGCACGCCCGCCTGCCCCATAGATTCCCGCATTTCACCCGTCATGCCAGGGGCCGGAGCCTCTTCGATCACCTTCTGATGTCGGCGTTGCAGAGAGCAATCGCGTTCAAACAGATGCACAGCATGGGTGCCGTCGCCAAAGACCTGCACCTCGATATGGCGCGGCTTGGCGACGAATTTCTCGACCAATACTGCATCGTTGCCAAACGCGGTCTTGGCCTCGCCTCGTGCGCTGTCCAGCGCGGCGGTGAAATCCTCGGGCCGTTCGACCAGCCGCATCCCTTTACCGCCACCGCCTGCAACGGCTTTGATCAGAACCGGATAGCCGATGGTATCCGCCGCGCCAGCCAAATGCTCAGGGTCTTGATTGTCACCGTGATAGCCAGGGACCACTGGAACACCGGCTTGCTCCATCAGAACCTTGGCGGCATCCTTGAGGCCCATCTTGCGGATCGCGTCCGCCGAGGGGCCAATGAAGGACAGACCCGCCGCCTCAACCGCATCCACAAAATCGGGGTTTTCGGACAGAAAGCCATAGCCGGGATGGATCGCCTGCGCGCCGGTCTCCAGCGCCGCCTGAATGATCACGTCGCCCTTCAGATAACTCTCCGCCGGGGCCGCACCGCCGATATGCACGGCCTCATCCGCCATCTGCACATGCTTGGCCGAGGCATCCGCGTCCGAATACACAGCAACGCAGGACACACCCATCTTTTGGGCCGTTTCCATCACCCGGCAGGCAATCTCGCCCCGGTTGGCAATCAGGATTTTATTGAACATTGTCTACTCCTCAACCGCCAGATCTTCGACAAGGTGGAACCGTTCACAGAGCAATTCCATCTTGGCATCAAACCCGCCATTGCGCTCGAAATACCGGCGGTGGTTTTCGCGCCAGTCTTCCAGGGTCTCATTCTCGCCTTCGGCCAACGCAAAGTCTTCGGCCACGTCGCAATATCGACAGATCGACACGTCAACCTTTTCGATCACCAATGCCGGGCGATCATCCCATTCCAGAGCGATATCCCGCCGCCCCACTACCGGCGTCGCAGAACTGCCTTCAGGGTAGTCGCGTAAAGCACCGCAAGTCGCCGTTTTCCGACCTGTTCGCACGAGACGCAACAGCTCAGAGCTCAATGAAGCATTGTCGCCAAATTTGAAGGTCTGCGCGCCCGGATAGCGCGCCATTACATCATTCAAAGAAACGCTCATCTTACATCCTGAACACGCCGAAACGTGTCTCCTCAATGGGTGCGTTCAGCGCAGCACTCAGCGACAAGGCCAGCACGTCGCGGCTTTTGCGCGGGTCGATGATGCCGTCATCCCATAGGCGGGCCGAAGCAAAGAGCGGGTGGGACTGCTCCTCAAACATCTCCAACGTCGGCCGTTTGAATTCGGCCTCTTCCTCGGCGGACCAAGTGCCACCCTGCCGTTCGATCCCGTCGCGTTTGACAGTGGCCAGTACGCCCGCCGCCTGCTCACCGCCCATCACGGAAATCCGCGAATTCGGCCATGTCCACAGGAACCGGGGCTGATAGGCGCGTCCGGCCATACCGTAGTTTCCAGCCCCAAACGAGCCCCCCACCAGCATCGTAACTTTTGGCACCGAGGTCGTTGCCACCGCCGTCACCAACTTGGCCCCGTGCCGTGCGATACCTTCGTTTTCGTATTTCCGACCGACCATGAAGCCGGTGATGTTCTGCAGGAACACCAGCGGGATTTTGCGCTGCGAACACAGTTCCACGAAATGCGCACCCTTCTGGGCGGCCTCGGAAAACAGCACGCCATTGTTGGCGATGATTCCGACGAGGCAGCCTTTCACATGGGCGAACCCGGTTACCAGCGTCTCGCCGAACCGAGGTTTGAATTCATCAAAGCGCGAGCCATCAACCAGGCGCGCGATCACCTCGCGGATGTCATAGGGCGTGCGCAGGTCAGCTGGGACCACGCCGAGGATTTCCTCGGGGTCGTAGGCCGGGTCTTCAGGGCTGGCCCAATCCACGGTCTGCAGTCTGCTCAGGTTCAGCGACCCAACCGCGCGGCGGGCCAGCGCCAACGCATGGGCGTCATCCTCGGCCTGATAATCCGCCACACCGGACAGGCGGGTGTGCACGTCTCCGCCGCCCAGATCTTCGGCGCTGACAACCTCGCCCGTTGCGGCCTTGACCAGAGGCGGCCCGGCCAGAAAAATCGTGCCCTGCTCTTTCACGATGATCGTCACATCGGACATCGCAGGCACATAAGCGCCACCCGCCGTGCACGACCCCATCACCACAGCGATCTGCGCAATCCCCTTCGCGCTCATCCGCGCCTGATTGTAGAAGATACGGCCAAAGTGGTCGCGGTCGGGGAAGACCTCATCCTGATTGGGCAGGTTCGCACCACCGCTATCAACCAGATAGATGCAGGGCAGATGGTTTTCCTCGGCAATCTCCTGCGCGCGCAGGTGTTTCTTGACGGTCATTGGATAATAGGTGCCGCCCTTCACGGTGGCGTCGTTGCACACCACCATGACATCGCGCCCTTGCACCCGGCCAATGCCCGCGATCACCCCGGCACAAGGCGCGGCATCGCCATACATTCCATGCGCCGCCGTCGCCCCGATTTCGAGGAACGGAGACCCCGCGTCCAACAGGTTCGCCACCCGGCGGCGCGGCAGCATCTTACCTCGCGATCCATGCCGTGCCCGGGATTTCTCGCCGCCGCCCATGCGGGCTGCTTCAGCGGCAGCAGAGATTTGGGCCAGTGCGTCCAGATGGGCTGCGCGGTTTGCCTTGAAGCCCTCAGAGGCGGGCACGGCTTTGGATGTGAGCTTCATTGTCCCTGTGTTCCTGTTTTCCTAAATTTGAATTTGAACTTCTGCCTTTTTACGGACAGGCCGGTTTCAAAGTCACTTGGGAGAGTAACGTTAACTTGTGCCTCCCCTCTCAAAACCGCTGTTCTGACATTGCAAATCGAATGAAGGAGCAACGAAACAGCCATGAGACGCTTCAAGTCCTGCTCTGAATTCAACTCTTCGGTTCCGAAAGACACAGAGAAGTCCCCATTCTTGCTTTCGTACCAATCCACCCAATTCAGCCCATCGACCACTTCATTGAGTGGACCAAAAGCGCCGATTTCGTTTTTGAGTTTCAACGCAACACCAGCACCAAAATACGTGGGTTTACCATGTTTGAAGGCATTTATTGCGCCGCGCTCCGAAAGCAGACTAACTTCCTCAACTATCAGCTGCTGGATTTCCCCAAGAGTTTCAGAACCCAACTGATGCGTAGTCCCAAATAGTTGGTAAGAAAGCCAGTCTTGAAAAGACAATGATTGTCCATCCAATGCAACCTCAAACCCTGCAGGCACTTTCTGATCACTCAGTGCCCGATAGACCTCGGCCAACTGCTTTTCGCGGATGATTGATGCGATTCTAGCAAATGGTCCGAAATCTGAGCCGCACAAGATAAACAACACTAAGGTTTCTGAGGAAAAGTGGCGCAACGCCCTGATAGTATGCGTGGCATATTCCTCGTAGTGATCGCGCGATTTCTGAAGTTCACTAAGCAGGGAATGATCGTTTAGCACCTTTCCGGAAACGACGTCCTGAATTTGCAGGTTGCTCGGAGTTGCTTTGCTCAGACATTCAGCTAGCGTCCAGAAATAAAACGGATCAAATTCGGAATAGAACTTCCGATCTACGTCCTTCAGAAAACGCCGCATGTCATCGATGGGGTCATCGAAGTTCATAGCACTTCCCCCGCCGCCCGCGCCTTCAATTCCTTCCGGATCACCTTCCCCGTCACGGTCATCGGCAATTCCTCCAGAAACGCGACCTCACGCGGGTAGGAATACTGCGCCAGACGGTCTTTGACCCAATTCTGCAACTCCCGCTCCTCTGCCTCAGCCCCCGGTTTCAGCACCACATAAGCCTTCACGATCTCGGTCCGCAGCGAGTCGGGCTTGCCGACCACACCCACCGTCGCCACGGCCGGGTGGGTCAGCAGGCAATCCTCGATTTCGGCCGGGCCGATGCGGTATCCGGCCGAGGTGATCACGTCATCATCGCGGCCAACGAAGCGCAGATAATCCCCCTCCCACACGCCGCGGTCGCCGGTGATCAACCATTCGCCCCGGAACTTCTCAGCCGTCGCCTCAGGTCGGTTCCAGTATTCCAGCAGCATCGCGGCTGAACCGCGCCGGATGGCCACGTCGCCTTCCTCGGTCGTCGGGTTGCCGTCATCGTCGATCACCGCAACCTCATGCCCCGGCACCGGCTTGCCGATGCAACCGGGCTGAACGGGAAAGTCCTCGGCACAGGATGACACGACCATGTTGCATTCGGTTTGGCCGTAAAACTCGTTTATGGTCAGGCCAAACGCTTTTTGCCCCCAGGCCAGCATCTCGGCGCCCAAGGGCTCTCCGCCAGAGGCGACCGAACGCAGGCCGGGAATCCCCTGATCGGCTGCTTTCAGCATCCGCAACGCCGTGGGTGGGAAGAACACGTTGCGCGCCCCGCCGCGCGCGACAATATCGGCGCAGGCTTCGGGCGTGAATTTCTCAAGCCGCGCCGCGACCACGGGAATACCAAGCGCCAGGCCCGGCATCAGCACATCGAACAAACCACCGATCCACGCCCAATCCGCCGGCGTCCAAAGGCAATCGCCCGAACGCAGATGATTATGGCTGATCGAAACACCGGGCAGATGCCCCGTCAGCACCCGATGCCCGTGCAGCGCGCCCTTGGGGCTGCCGGTGGTGCCCGAGGTATAGATCAGCACCGCAGGGTCCTCGGGGCCAGTGTCGGCGAATGGAATAGGCGCGCCAGCCTCAGCTATTTCCGATGCAATCAGAGCCTCAACCAGATCGCCCAGAAGCGCAGCCCCTTCGGCATCGGTCAGCACAATCTTGGCACCCGCATCACCGACCCGCGACCGCAGGGCATCCTGTTTGAACAGTTTGAACAACGGGACAGAGATCGCTCCGATCTTCCAGATCGCCAGATGCGCCGCGGCGCACCAGGGGGACTGACTTAGCAGCACGCCGACACGGTCTCCGGGCTGCACACGGTGCAACAGTGTGCGGGCAAGATCGTCCGTCATCTGGGTCAGCTGACCATAGGTGATATTGCACGCGTCCGAACCGGTCAGATCAATCAGCGCCACCTGATTGTCGGGACGGCGCAGGCATTGCCGCGCCATGTTCAATCGCTCAGGTACGTCCCAGCCACCCTCTGGGTGCAATCCCGGTATGCGTTCAGTGTTTAACACCTAAAATTCCCGTTATATTTCTGATGCTTAACTGGTTTTTATCCAGCCTCGCAGTCACCGAAATTTGATGCAGATCAGAGCGAGGCGGACACCGCTCTGCGACTTCGGTCCCATCAACAGAACCAAAGGCAACAATATGACTAAGAAACTCGCCGCATTGACCCTGTCCACCGCGCTGCTGGCGATGGCCGCCCCTGCGTTTGCCCAATCGCAAGGCGATTGGACCGTTGGCGTTGGTTTGGGCTATCTGGACCCGAAATCCGACAACGGCACGATCGCAGGCGCGCCTGCCACGATCGACGCAGATACGCGCCCGATCTTCACCGCTGAATACTTCATCCGTGACAACCTGGGCATCGAGCTGCTGGCCGCGACGCCGTTCAAACACACCATCGCCCTGGGCGGTGTTGATGCGGCCACGGTAAAGCACCTTCCGCCCACCCTTTCGGTGAACTATCACTTCCCGACCAACAGCGCTTGGAAACCCTATGTGGGTGCCGGTTTGAACTACACCATCTTCTTTGACGAACAAACCGCTCTGGGCGATCTCAAAGTCGATGACTCCTTCGGTGTCTCGCTGCAGGCCGGTCTGGATTACATGGTCAGCGACAACGGCGCGGTCCGCCTGAACGTACGCTGGTTCGACATCGACTCGGACGTGTCGCTGAACGGGACCAATATCGGCACCGCAGAAATCGATCCGTTCCTGGTCGGCGTTTCCTACGTCCATAAGTTCTGATCCCATCTTCAAAGCGCCCCGCGGTTCCCTCGTCTGCGGGGCGTTTTTTCCTCAGAGCATTTTGCTCATCATTTCACGACCAATCAGCATCCGGCGAATCTCGCTGGTGCCTGCACCAATTTCCATCAGCTTGGCATCCCGGAAAATCCGGCTGACTGGTGAATCCGACAGGAACCCCGCCCCGCCCAGCGCCTGAACAGCCTGATGCGCCTGCACCATCGCCTGTTCTGATGCATAGAGGCAGCAGGCCGCCGCATCCTGCCGGGTCACATCACCCCGGTCGCACGCCTTGGCGACCTCATAGACATAAGCCCGCGCCGAATTCATTGCGGTGTACATGTCGGCGATCTTGCCTTGCATCAATTGGAAGCTGCCGATGGGTTTGCCGAACTGTTTTCGCTCGGCCAAATAGGGCATCACCTCATCCAGACAGGCCGCCATGATGCCGGTGCCGATCCCGGCCAGAACAACACGTTCATAGTCGAGCCCCGACATGAGCACGGCAACGCCCTTGCCTTCTTCACCCAGCACATTCTCGAATGGCACTTCGACATCTTCGAAGATCAGTTCAGCTGTATTCGATCCGCGCATCCCCAACTTGTCGAAATGGGGTGAGGTCGAAAACCCGTTCATCTCTTTTTCGATTAGAAAGGCCGTGATGCCCTTGGACCCGGCGTCGGGGTCAGTCTTGGCGTAGACGACCAGAGTATCCGCGTCCGGCCCGTTGGTGATCCAGTATTTATTGCCATTCAGGCGGTAGTGATCGTTCCGCTTTTCAGCACGCAGCTTCATCGACACAACGTCCGATCCGGCCGACGGTTCCGACATGGCCAGCGCGCCGACATGCTCGCCCGAGATCAGACGCGGCAGGTATTTCTGCTTCTGCTCATCGGTGCCGTTCAGCTTGATCTGGTTCACGCACAGGTTCGAATGCGCCCCGTATGACAGAGATACCGACGCCGACGCGCGCGCGATTTCTTCAACAGCAATCGTATGCGCCAGGTAGGACATCTCAGCACCGCCATATTCTTCGGGCACGGTGACACCCAACAGGCCAAGCTCTCCCATCTCTTTCCACAGTTCGTTCGGAAAGGCATTGGTCGAGTCGATTTCAGCCGCCATCGGCTTAACCCGTTCCTGCGCCCAGCGATGCACCATCTCACGCAGGGCATTCACATCCTCACCCAGATCAAACTTCATCGTGGCCATGAACATCTGCGTCTTCCCTCCGCGTTAATGAACAAGTGTTCAATAAACAAGTATCAGCGAATTCCTGCCCGGTCAATCTTTGTGAAACACCGCAAATGCAAAACGCCGCCCAAACGGGGGCGGCGTTGCAAAAGATTGAGCGTACGCCGCAGGCGCACTCTGCTGAGTTATGATTGGTAAACCGCTCCTACTTCAGTGCGGATGATGCGGGCAATCAGTTGGCAGTCCTCAATCGAAAAGGTCAGTGGCACGCGCATATCCATGACACCAGCCAGAACACGATCACTTTCAGGCATACGCTCACTGTCGAAATACCGCCAACTGTCATAACGCGACGTAAACCCGGATGGCTCTGCCCCTCCGAACCATTTCAGTTCGACACCACGCGCCGCGCAACGGCTGAGGACGTCGGCAATCCTCTCAGGTGACCAATCCAGCAGCAAGAACTGGATCGAAGACCCGACATAGGTTTCCTCCTTGGGCCGCTCAACAATGGTCAGGCCCGGAGTGCCGCGCAATCCGGCCTCAAGCGCGCGATAGCGCTCGTTCCATCGTTCCACCTGCCGGTCCAGATCCCGCAATTGCGGACGCAGGATCGCCGCGCGTAGATTGTCCATCCTGCCAGACACGTTGGGCGTCGTATACTTGATCCGATCGAACACCTCGGGTCCTGGTGCGGCAAGATGGCGTTCATACAGCATGTATGACCCCGACAGCATGGTGGCCTTGGCCGCCAGCTCCTCATCATCGGTGACCAGTAAACCGCCCTCGCCCGAGTTGACATGCTTGTAGGTCTGGCAAGAAAAACACCCGATTGCGCCCTGCCGCCCCGACAACTGACCGCGCCAGGCCGCACCCATCGTATGCGCGCAATCTTCAATCACGATTACCCCGGCGGCGTCGCACATCTGCATCAGCCGGTCCATGTCACACAGATGCCCGCGCATATGGCTGAGCATCAGCACGCGCGCCTGATCCAGCTTGCACTCAAGATCATCCAAATCGATAGTCAGGTTTTCCGTAACACCCACAAAGATGGCCCGCCCCCCGACCGAGGCAATCGACCCCGGTACCGGTGCCAGTGTGAACGCGTTTGTCAGAACCGGATCACCGGGTTGAACGCCGACCGCGCGCAAGGCCGTGGCCAGTGCATATCCGCCAGAAGACACAGCCAAACAGTATTTCGCCCCCATCTGAGCCGCGAATTCCTGCTCTAGCAGGGCCGTTTCCCCCAATTCGCCTGGGGCCACGTTATATCGATGCAAACGCCCATGACGCAGAACGACCAAAGCCGCCTCAATCGCATCTTCGGGAAGGGGTTCCTGCTGCGTGAAATTGCCAGAGAATTTTTCGGTCATAGTTTTGTTCTTAGGCTCCGACTGGATCCGGTCAAGGTTTCAGGCTGCCGCACCTATCAGATCGGGCACGAGGCCGGGCAAATCGTCAAAATGGTGCAGCAGGGCTTCTGGCTCCAGTGCCGCCATATCATCCCCCGATGGACCAAAGGTCACCAGAACCGAAGGCACCCCCGCTGCTTTGGCGGTATTGCGGTCGGTATCCGAGTCACCGATCAGCACGCACCGATCAGGATCACCCCCGGCGCGACGCGCCGCTTCGCGCAGCGGAGCCGGATCAGGCTTGCGCACCGGCAGCGTATCGGCCCCGACCAATGAGGCAAAGCGGTCTCGTACCCCCATGCGGGTCAGCAACAATTCGGCCAGATGTTCCGGTTTGTTGGTGCAAATGCCCACACCGTAACCTGCACTGCACAGCATTTCGACCGCCTGCAAAGCGCCGGGATAGAAACTGGTGTGGGTGTCGATATCCTGCGCATAGGCCTCTAGCAGAACTGGATAATAGGCGTGGACGGTGTCCTCATCATAGGCCCCAACGCGCTTTAACCCCTGGGTCAACATCATGCGCCCGCCACGCAGTGCTATACCGGAATCCGGCCCGTGGACCAGTACATCGCCATGCCCCATTTCGCGAAAACAATGGTTCGCCGCAGCCAGCAAATCGCCCGATGTATCCGCCAAAGTGCCGTCCAGATCGAAAATGACTGTACGCATTTAGCCTCCTTGTTCGGCAGGTTTTCGCCGTGTCCTGTTTCAATCGGCAATCTTGTTTGATGGCCGAACGACTTGCGCCTTTGCCCTCAGCGGATAAAACGGTCCGCAACAAAACACAAAGAGAAAACGATTTCATGAGCACTGCCCTTGTCATCCTCGCCGCCGGAAAAGGCACCAGGATGAATTCGGATCTTCCCAAAGTCCTTCATCCCATCGCGCAAGTTCCGATGCTTGTCCACGCGATGCGCGCCGGGTCTGTCCTGTCGCCCGAGCGGACGGTGATCGTCACGGGCCATGGGTCCGAAGCTGTGGCAAAGGCTGCGAAGGCAGAGGATGATACCGCTCAGATCGCGGTTCAGGAAGAACAGCTTGGCACCGCGCATGCCGTCGCGCAGGCACGTGAGGCCTTGGCAGGGTTCCGTGGCGACGTCATCGTTCTGTACGGCGACACGCCCTTCATCGACCCGTCGACTCTGGAACGTATGATCGAGGCACGCGAATCCTTTGATCTGGTCATGCTGGGCTTTGACATTGCCGAAGTTCAGCCCCGGTACGGGCGGCTGATCATGGACGGTGATCGGCTGGTCGAGATTGTCGAATACAAGGACGCCACTGAAGAACAGCGCGCCATCCGCTTTACCAACAGCGGTTTGCTGGCCTGCGATGCCGACTTGCTGTTCGACCTGATCGATCAGGTCAGCAATGAAAACGCATCAGGCGAGTATTATCTGACCGAACTGGCTGCTTTGGCAAATTCACGTGGACTGAATGCCACCGCGATCAAGTGCGACGAGGCGGAAACCCTGGGTGTGGATTCGCGCGCAGATTTGGCCGCCGCGGATGCAGAGTATCAAGCCCGCGCGCGCGCAGCTCTGCTGCAACAAGGTGTTACATTGATGGCCCCGGAAACGGTGTATCTGGCGGCCGACACAGTGATCGGGCGGGACACGGTCATCGAACCCAATGTGGTGTTCGGGCCCGGCGTCACGGTTGAAAGCGGCGCGACGATCCGAGCGTTTTCCCATCTGGAAGGTTGCCATGTTAGCCGTGGTGCCATCATAGGGCCCTATGCCCGACTACGCCCCGGCGCCGAACTTGCGGAAAACACGCGGGTCGGGAACTTCGTCGAGATCAAGAATGCCGAAATCGCCGAAGGCGCGAAGATCAATCACCTCAGCTATATCGGCGATGCATCGGTCGGTGCCGCAACAAACATTGGCGCGGGGACGATCACCTGTAACTATGACGGCGTGATGAAGCACAAGACCACCATCGGTGAGAACGTCTTTATCGGGTCGAACACCATGCTCGTAGCCCCGGTCACTGTGGGTGATGGCGCGATGACCGCGACGGGCTCCGTCGTGACCAAGAATGTGGACCCTGACGCGTTGGCTGTTGCCCGCGCCAAGCAGGAAAACAAACCCGGATACGCGCGCAAATTGTTTGATATGTTAAAGGCGAAGAAGGCTCGCCGCGATAAAAAGGCCTGAGAATATGTGTGGAATTGTAGGTGTTCTGGGGCAGCATGAAGCGGCCCCTATTCTGGTAGAGGCCTTGAAACGGCTGGAATATCGCGGCTATGACAGCGCCGGGATTGCAACCGTCAACGACGGCGCATTGGGCCGACGGCGCGCGGTCGGAAAGCTGGTCAATCTCAGCGACCTTCTGGTGCATGACCCGCTGCCCGGAAAATCAGGTATTGGCCACACTCGTTGGGCCACCCACGGCGCGCCTTCGATCAACAACGCGCATCCGCACAAGGCCGGCCCCGTGGCTGTGGTACATAACGGCATCGTCGAAAACTATCGCGACCTGCGGGCCGAACTTGCCGAACATGGCGTCGATTTTCAGACCGAGACGGATACCGAAACCGTCGCCCTGATGACGGAACACCACCTGAATTCGGGCCTGTCCCCGGTTGAAGCTGCATTCAAAACGATCGATCAGCTGGAAGGCGCCTTTGCGCTGGCGTTTTTGTTTGACGGTGAGGACGACCTGATCGTGGCTGCTCGTAAAGGGTCACCTCTGGCCATCGGCCACGGGGACAGTGAGATGTATGTCGGTTCCGATGCCATCGCGCTGGCTCCACTGACCAATCAGATCACGTATCTTGAGGAAGGCGACCGCGCGGTCCTGACCCGCACGTCTTTGGAGATCCGAAATGAGGCCGGTGAGCTTGCCAACCGTGAAAAGCGCCAGATCAAGCTGGATCATGCACGCGCCGACAAGGGCGAGCACAAACACTTCATGGCCAAGGAAATCGCCGAGCAGCCCGTCGTCGTGGCCGAGGCAATCCGGTCCTACCTGCCCACAGGCGTTGACCGTGTCGTGTTGCCCGATACAGATCTGGACTTCAGCAAGCTGGACCGCCTGACCATGGTGGCCTGCGGCACCGCGTTCTACGCTTGCCTGACCGCAAAATACTGGTTCGAACAGCTGGCCAAGATGCCCGTTGAAGTCGATATCGCCAGCGAGTTCCGCTATCGCGAACCTCCGATCACCGACCGTACTCTGGCGCTGTTCGTCAGCCAGTCGGGGGAAACCGCAGACACGCTGGCCGCGCTGCGCTATTGTGAAGGCAAGGCTGACAAGGTCGTTTCGGTCGTCAATGTCCCCGAAAGCTCGATTGCACGGGAAAGCGATATCGCTCTGCCGATTCATGCCGGTGTCGAAATCGGCGTCGCCTCGACCAAGGCGTTTACCTGCCAGCTCAGCGTGCTGTTAATGCTGGCCCTGAAGGCCGCCGCCGACCGGGGCACACTGACGGCTGAGGAAATCGCTGATCACGCCGCCGCCCTGCGCGGGTTGCCGACTGTATTAAATGCGGCTTTGGATCAGAACCGTGCGATCCGTAAGGCGGCCCAACGACTGTCCGAAGCACGCGACGTTCTGTTTCTGGGCCGCGGCCTGATGTTTCCGCTGGCAATGGAAGGCGCGCTGAAGCTCAAGGAAATCAGCTATATCCACGCGGAAGGCTATGCATCGGGCGAGCTGAAACATGGCCCCATCGCCCTGATCGACAAGCATATGCCCGTGGTTGTCATGGCCCCACGTGACACCGTGTTCGACAAGACCGTATCGAACATGCAGGAAGTGATGGCGCGCAAGGGCAAGGTGATCCTCGTGTCGGATGATGATGGGATTAACGAAGCCGGCGATGGCGTTTGGAGCACCATCCGAATGCCACACGTTCACACCAGCCTTGCGCCAATCCTTTATTCCGTTCCCGCGCAACTGCTGGCCTATCACACGGCCGTTGCCAAAGGCACGGATGTGGATCAGCCGCGCAACCTGGCCAAGTCGGTCACTGTGGAATGACCTGGCCCGCCCCTGTCACGCTTGTCGGAGATCACGTCCGGCTGGAACCACTGGATATCGCGCATGCCGAAGACTTGAAAGTCGCGGCAGCGGATCTGGGACAGCTATGGTACACCTCCATCCCAACAGCTAACGGGATGAAAGCCGAGATCACACGCCGCCTGGGGTTGCACGATATGCAGCCCTTTACGCTAATGACTCCAGATAGCACCCCGGTTGGAATGACCACCTTCATGCACACTGATGAGGTCAACAGGCGTGTCGAAATCGGGTCGACCTGGATCGGACGAGCTGTCCAGCGCACACCGCTGAACACCGAAGCGAAACTATTGATGCTGCGTCATGCGTTTGAAGATCTGCGCTGCAATGCGGTCGAATTCCGGACCCATCGGATGAACTCCCAGTCGCGACGGGCCATCGAACGGCTCGGCGCGCAGCTTGATGGCATCCTTCGGGCCCATATGTTGGTGCCCAACGGCACTGTGCGCGACACGGCGGTCTATTCGATCATTGCACCGGAATGGCCCACAGTGCGCGCGCATCTGCTTCACAAGCTGAGCCGATGACACTGGACGAGGCGCTGTCCGCGCTACAGGCCCAAGCCGACCCCGAACGCGCCCAGCAGATGGCGGCCTATCATAAGGTCGCCCGCCCCTATCTCGGTGTAGGGAACCCGGTGCTCAACGACTTGACCAAAGCGTGGCGGCAAGAGTTGGACGTTCCCACTCGTGTCGCACTGGCGGATGCCCTTTGGCAGACCAATATCCACGAAGGCCGTCTTAGTGCCGCCAAACTCCTCACCCAAGCGCGAATCCGGCCCGACGACGCGGTTTGGGCGCTGCTCCAAAGCTGGTTGCCTGATTTCGATGCCTGGGCGGTTGCTGATCATGCCTGCATTGCCATGCAAAAGCGGCTTTCAGCCGACCCTGAACGGCTTGACGAAGTTGAGCAGTGGACCCGGTCAGACCACATGTGGGCTCAGCGGGCAGCCTTGGTCGCAACTTTGCCCTGGACCAAGCAGAACCACCCCAAACCTGACGACCTTCAGCGCCGTGACCGCATCCTCGGCTGGGCCGCCTTGTACGTTCCCGAGCGCGACTGGTTCATTCAGAAGTCCATCGCCTGGTGGCTGCGTGAACTGTCCAAACACGACCCGGATCGCGTGATTGCATTTCTGGCAGAACATGGCGACGCCATGAAACCCTTCGCCCGCCGTGAAGCAGGCAAATACCTGAAAGATCAGTCGGCGTAGACCTCTACTTCGACAAGCTCATCGAAGGGCACCAACAAGGCCCGCATGGCGTCCAGCGACAAGCGGCTACCGCCACTTTCGGGACCTGAAACTGGGACGAGTGTAATATAGGCCTGCGCTCCGGTTTTGGGTACGACAACTCGTGCCGTCACCTCACTATCCACCAGCGGTGTCTGCATCCAGCGTCCCGGAGTGGTCGGATCTCCCAGCCCCGCAATGGTTGTTTTCGCCCCGGTCCAACTGGGACGCGCGGAAACGGGCTCGGGTCGCATCACTTCTTCTGCCACTTCGGTGGCTGCTTCGGTGTCAGACACTGTCTGCGCAGGCGCGTCGCCCCCGCCGAACACACGGTCAGTCGTCGACCGTACTGCGTCGCATCCGGCCGTCATCACACATAACAAAACAAGTGTTTTCTTCATCCCTGAAACCTACAGGCCTGCGCCCATCTGTTCCAGCGCAAAGCGCAGTTCGCCCTTGTCGCGGGCAGGTTCCGGCTTTACCTATTACGTCATGACAGCTCCGCTTATCGACCCATTTGCCCGCGCCATCACGTATCTCCGCGTCTCCGTCACAGATCGCTGCGATTTCCGCTGTGTGTATTGCATGTCCGAGAACATGACCTTTCTGCCCAAGAAAGACCTGCTGACGCTGGAAGAGCTGGACCGGATGTGTTCGACCTTTGTGAAGATGGGGGTCGAAAAGCTGCGAATCACGGGCGGCGAACCCCTTGTGCGCCGCAATATCATGAGTTTTTTCAATTCTATGACACGTCATCTGGACAGTGGCGCGTTGAAGGAACTGACGCTGACAACGAACGGCTCGCAACTACACCGTTTCGCGGAGGACTTGTATGCGGCTGGCGTGCGGCGCGTGAATATCTCACTGGATACGCTGGACGATGACAAATTCGCCGAGGTTACGCGCTGGGGACGTCTGAAACAGGTCCTCAACGGCATCGACGCCGCGCAAAAAGCGGGCCTGCGGATCAAGATCAACGCCGTTGCTCTCAAAGGGTTCAATGAACCTGAATTGCCAAAGATCACGGAATGGTGCGCCGAACGTGACATGGACCTGACCTGGATCGAGGTCATGCCCATGGGCGACATCGGCAACGAAGACCGCCTGGATCAATACTGGTCTCTCAAGGACGTGCGCAAGGAATACGAAAACCACTATACGGTCACCGATCTGGCTGAACGCACCGGTGGCCCGGCCCGCTATGTCCGGCTGGAGGAAACGGGTCAGAAGATCGGTTTCATCACACCGCTGTCACATAATTTCTGCGAAAGCTGCAACCGAGTGCGCCTGACTTGCACAGGTGAGCTTTACATGTGCCTCGGTCAGGAGGATATGGCCGACCTTCGGGCTTCGCTGCGCGATCATCCGGATACTGAACTGCCGCTTGAAGAAGCGATCCGTTCTGCAATCAATCTCAAGCCCAAGGGGCATGACTTCGACTATTCCCGCCAGGCTGTCGATGGTCAGATGAGCCGTCACATGAGCCACACAGGCGGCTGACATGCACGGCGCAAGCGACCGCCCGACGCTGCTGTACCGGCTGTACTGCGGCTTCACTGCTCTTGCCCAGCCGTTGGCATGGCGCATCGTTCGCAACAAACTGCGCGCAGCAGAAGTGCCTGAGAACCGCCAGAAGGAACGGCTTGGCCATGCCAGCCTGCCCCGCCCTTCCGGGCGTCTGATCTGGTTTCACGCCGCCAGTGTCGGCGAGAGCCTGTCGGTCCTCAGCATGATCAAACGGCTGGGAGTCCGCCTGCCAGATGCCGAGTTCCTGATCACCTCCGGCACCCCCACCTCGGCCGCCCTGATTGCCAAACGCCTGCCCCCACGAACGCGGCATCAATATCCGCCGCTGGACACTGCAGGCCCGGTAGGACGCTTCCTCGATCATTGGCAGCCAGATGCGGGCGTTTTTGTGGAAAGCGAGATTTGGCCGCAACTGATCGTGGAAAGTCATCAGCGGAACACCCCATTAGCGCTTTTGAACGCGCGGCTTTCAGACAAGTCCGTCGCGGGCTGGAAAAAACGCCCGGACACCGCGCGTTTCATCTTGTCCAAATTCCGCCTGTTTCTGACCCAGAATGACAAAACCGCAACTAACCTGATCGACATTGGCGCAGCGCCGAACCGCGTGCTTCCAGGCACTAACCTCAAGGCAATGTCAGATCCGTTGCCCGTGGATCAGGCCACTTTGCAAGACATCCAGACGCAGATCGCAAACCGTCCCGTCTGGATCGCAAGCTCAACCCACGCAGGCGAAGAAGAAATCGTTCTGGCCGCGCACAAAACCTTGCTCGAGCGGTGGCCTGACCTGCTGTTGCTCTTAATACCGCGCCACCCTGAACGCCGAAGTGAAGTCGCCACGCTGATCCAAGATGCCGGGATGACGGCGTCTTTCCGCTCCAAAAGCGAAGCAATCCACGAAAGCACCCAAATCTACGTGGCCGATTCATTGGGCGAGACCGGAACATGGTACGCGCTTTGCCCGATCGTGTTTCTTGGCGGGTCTCTGAAGGAAATCGGAGGCCACAATCCCTTTGAACCGGCGCAGGCCGGGGCTGCCGTGATCACCGGCCCGGGTTATTTCAACTTTTCTGAAACTTTTGCCCCGCTGATCGCATCCGGTGGTGCAGTCGAAGTAAAAACCGCTGCTGACCTGTCCGAAATCGTGGCAAACTGGTTGTCAGATCAGAACGCTCTGCAATCCGCGCAACAAGCAGCCCAATCCTGCGTAAACACGCAGTCAGATGCTCTGGAAGCGGTCATCAACACCCTCTGTACAGAGCTTGATCTGCACACACAGGATCCATCTTCATCTGGCTAGAAATATCCCGGGGGTGTGGGGGCAGAGCCCCCACCCTGCTCATCAGGCTGCTGGCATCCGCTGTTCAACAATCTCCGCCCACCAGCTACAGCCGGCCGGAATGGCTTCATCGTTGAAATTGTACTCCGGGTGATGAACCATGGCCGTATCGCCATTGCCCACCAAGATGTAGGCACCTGGACGCTCTTCCAGCATGAAGGCGAAGTCTTCTCCGCCCATGACCAACGGCGCATCGTTACAATCTCCGGACACCGACCGGGCAACATCGGCGGCAAACTCCGTCTGCTCGTCACTATTCACCATCACCGGATACCCACGGATATAGGTCACATCAGCGGTACCGCCGAATGTGGCCGCAACGCCGTTGCAAATCTCGTTGATCCGCTTTTCAGCCAAGTCGCGCATGTCCTTGCTCATCGTACGCACGGTTCCTTTGATCTGAACGGTCTGCGGGATCACGTTGAAGGCTTTCGACGAGGTCTCAAACGACGTCACTGAAACCACAACCTGATCGATCGGGTCCGCGTTGCGCGAGGAAATTGTTTGCAGCGCCAAAACCGCCTGCGCAGCCAGCACCGTCGTATCTATCGTCTCATGAGGCTTGGCCGCGTGACCACCGCGTCCTTCAAAAGTGATGTCGAACTGATCGGTCGCAGCAAAGAACGAGCCCGGACGGATTGCAAACTTGCCGACAGGCTGCCCCGGCCAATTATGCATTCCGTAAACTTCCTGAATGTTCCAGCGGTCCATCATGCCGTCTTCGCACATTTCGCGACCACCGCCGCCGCCTTCTTCCGCAGGTTGGAAGATCACAACAACGGTGCCATCGAAATTGCGGGTTTCAGACAGGTATTTCGCCGCGCCCAGCAACATCGCCGTATGTCCATCATGGCCACACGCATGCATGGCACCCGGCGTTTTTGAGGCATAATCCAATCCAGTCGCCTCGTGGATCGGCAGCGCGTCCATATCCGCGCGCAGGCCAATCACCTTGCCCTTGTTGTCCGACTTACCCTTGATCACACCCACAACACCTGTTCGGCCAATTCCGGTGACGACCTCGTCACAGCCGAACTCTTCGAGCTTCTCGGCCACAACTGCGCTGGTGCGATGGGTTTCGAACAGGATTTCCGGGTTCTCGTGAAGGTCCCGTCGCCATGCGGTGATCTCATTCTGCAATTCGGCAAAGCGGTTTTTGACTGGCATATCTTCTCTCTCCTAATTCAAGCTGCCGGCATCCGGCGCTCGACCATTTCTGCAAACCATGAGCACCCAATCGGGATAATCTCATCGTTGAAATTGTATTCGGGATGGTGCAACCCGGCGCTGTCGCCATTGCCCAGAACGATGAAGGCTCCGGGTCGTTCTTCCAGCATGAACGAGAAGTCTTCGCCCCCCATCACCATCGGCGCATCGATGCAACTGCCCCCAACCGAGACTGCGGCTTCTTCGGCAAATCCCGTCTGAGCTTCGGCATTGATCGTCACGGGAACGCCGCGCGTATAGTTGACGTTCACCGAACCGCCAAAAGTCGCGGCGACCCCTTCGGCCACCTCTTTGAGGCGCTGTTCGATCAGATTGCGCATCTCGTTGGAATGGGTCCGGACCGTGCCGCGTATCTGCGCCGATTGCGGGATCACGTTGAACGCTTTCGAGGACGTCTCGACCGAGGTCACAGACAGCACGGCTTGCAGGATCGGATCCGCATTGCGCGATACGATCGTTTGCAACGCTACGATCAGTTGCGACAGCATCACCGTCGTATCAACTGTCTCATGCGGTTTCGCCGCGTGACCCCCGCGTCCTTCGAGGTGAATGTCAAACTCGTCCGCCGCAGCCAGCAGCGGGCCCGAGCGGATGGCAAACTGCCCAGTCGCTACGCCCGGGACGTTGTGCATCGCATAAACTTCCTGAATGCCAAACCGGTCCATCAGACCGTCCTTGCACATGGCTTCAGCCCCATTGCCACCTTCCTCGGCGGGTTGAAAAATCACGATTGCAGTGCCATCGAAATTGCGCGTTTCAGTCAGGTACTTTGCCGCTCCCAAAACCATCGCCGTGTGCCCATCATGCCCGCAGGCATGCATCGCATTTGCTGTTTTCGAGGCGTAGCCCAGCCCGGTCTGCTCCTGCATCGGCAGGGCGTCCATGTCGGCGCGAAGACCAATCGCACGGCCCTGCGTGTCGCTTTTACCGCGAATGACCCCAACCACGCCGGTGCGGCCGATACCGGTTACGACCTCGTCACAGCCGAATTCCTTCAGCTTTTCGGCCACCAGCGCACTTGTGCGGTGTGTATCGTACAGAATTTCCGGGTGTTGGTGAATGTCACGCCGCCACCCGGTGATTTCTGCGTGCATCTTTGCAAGGCGGTTTTTGATCGGCATGGCATTCTCCCTGATTTAAGCGACGGGCAATCGTCGTTCCACAAGCTCGGCAAACCAACTGCAGCCGGCGGGGATCGCGTCGTCGTCAAAATTGTATTCCGGGTGATGACACATGGCCGTGTCCCCGTTCCCGATAAAGATGTAGGCTCCGGGCCGTTCTTCAAGCATGTAGGCGAAATCTTCAGACGGCATGATCGGGTCCGTACTGTCGTTGACCTTGCCCGCAACAGCCGCCGCCGCTTCGGCCGCGTATGTTGTCTCTGTCTCGGAATTCACGGTCACAGGATATCCCGGTGTCCAGACGACCTCTGCCTTTGCTCCAAAGGCCGAGGCCGTATCTTCGGCAATCCGGCGCACCCGTTCTTCCGCGATTGAGCGGTATTCGGGATCCAGCGTCCGAACGGTACCCTGCAAACGTACAGTGTGCGCAATCACGTTTGACGCAACACTGTCTGTTTCAAAGGTTCCGACTGTCAACACAACGCGCTTGATCGGGTCAACCGTGCGCGACACCACGGATTGCAATGCAACAACGATATGCGAGGCAACCAGCGTCGTATCCACTGCGTCATGCGGTGCGGCAGCGTGCCCGCCCTTGCCCGTAACAGTGACTTCGAACTCATCAGATGAGGCCAGCAACGCACCGGGTCGAATGGCAAACTCACCCACGGGCAGGCCGGGCATGTTGTGCATACCGTAGACTTCCTGAATGCCCCAGCGCTCCATCAAGCCGTCCTGACACATGGCCAGCCCCCCTGCGCCACCTTCCTCGGCTGGTTGAAAGATCAAAACCACATTGCCATCGAAGTTGCGCGTCTCCGCCAGGTACTGCGCGGCCCCCAACAGCATCGAGGTATGCCCGTCGTGCCCGCAGGCATGCATCTTACCCGAAACGGTCGAGGCGTAGTCCAGCCCTGTCGCTTCTTCAATCGGCAGCGCGTCCATGTCAGCCCGCAGGCCAATGGCACGCCCCTGTGTATCCGTGCGCCCCTTGATAACGCCGACCACGCCTGTCTTGCCAATCCCCGGAGTAATCTCGTCTACACCAAACTCTTTCAGGCGGTCCGCAACAAATGCTGCAGTTTCGTGGACGTCATACATTAGCTCAGGATGCGCATGCAGGTGACGACGCCACTTGGCAATCTCGCCGTGCATTTCCGCAAGTCTGTTTTTCACGGGCATCTCAAGATCTCCCTTTTGACTAACGTCACTGCTTTACGTCGGATCAGGTGCCCAGCTTTTCAACCAGGCGCTGCATGAACTTTTGCCCAGCTTCGAACTGCGCAATCGAGATGAACTCATTCGGCTGGTGGGCCTGCGCAATATCGCCCGGCCCACAAATCACAGCAGAATACCCTGCCTCCTGAAACTGGCCCGCCTCCGTCCCATAACTGACAACGTGACTTGCATTGTCCCCGGTTAGCACGCGCACCAAAGCTTCGGCCTCGCCGTCCTGTTCAGGCACAAGCCCCGGAATCGCGAAGTTTTCAGACAGCTCAATACGGGCTTCCGGACGCACAGCCTGAATACGAGCCTCAATCGCGCGCACCTGCTGAAAATACGCATCCTGCCATTGCGCTTTGGTTTCATCCGGTACGGTTCGGAAATCCATCATGAACCGGCAATCTTTGGCCGTAATGTTATGGGCTGTGCCACCTTCAATCATGCCGACGTGACAGGTCGTCCACGGTGGATCGAACACAGAGGCGATCGGGCTAGGTTCTGTCGCCATGTTCTCGGCGTTCTGCTGGTTCGCCCAATCGATCAGAGGCGCAGCCTCCATGATCGCGTTTACCCCTGTATGCATGATCGAGCTATGAACTTCGAATCCCATGATGTGCGTGTCAAAGCCAAACCCGCCTTTGTGCCCCGTCACGGCCTGCATCATCGACGGTTCACCCACGATCACGGCGGAACCTTTCGGCAGAACCTCCTGCATCGCCTTGATCATCGGCGGCGCGCCGGTACAGCCGACTTCTTCATCAAAGCTGAGCGCAAGCTGCAATGGTCGTTGGACCCCTGCGTGATGTGCTTCGACAAGGGTCCATATGGCCAGAGCATCAAAGCCTTTCATGTCGCAGGTGCCGCGTCCGAAATACTTGCCGTCCTTCTCGGTCACGGTGAACGGGTCCGTATCCCACGGCTGCCCATCCACCGGCACGACGTCGGTATGGCCAGAAAGAATCACCGCGCCCTCTTCCAATGGACCAACATGCGCAAAGATAGCGGCCTTGTGCGGTTGATCCGGATCTGGCCAACGATGCGGTTCGATCCCATGAACTTGCAGGTATTCCTCAACCCAATCCACCAGTGGCAGATTGGTTTCACGGCTTACAGTCGGAAAAGAGATCAGCTTGGTCATGATCTCAAGCGGCGTCAGGCGTTTTGCCATTGGGATTAGTATCCGCTGTCCGTCGTCAAGATGAAGTGACCCGCCTCAACCTCGCGATATTTAGAAGGTTCCGGCATGTGACCGACAGGATGGATCGGAGACGGGATCGGTTTGAAGTTCAGGTCCTTTTCCGATTTCCGCTTGTTCGGATCCGCGATTGGAACCGCCTTCATCAGCGCCTGCGTATAGGCGTGCTGCGGGTTCTCGAATACCCGAGCGCGCGGGCCAAGTTCGACGATGCGACCCAGATACATGACCCCTACATAATGGCTGACCCGTTCGACAACGGCCATATCGTGGCTGATGAACAGATAGGACAGGCCCAGTTCGGATTGCAGCTCCATCATCAGGTTCAGCACCTGCGCCTGTACCGACACGTCGAGAGCGGAAACCGCTTCATCCGCGATGATCAGCTTTGGGTTCAGGGCCAAGGCCCGGGCAATCGCGATCCGCTGGCGTTGACCGCCCGACATTTCATGCGGGAAGCGGCGCATGAAACTGCGCGGCAACTGCACCTTGTCGAACAGTTGTGCCACGCGGTCCTGTAGCTCCGACCCAGACGCAACACCATAATTGCGCATCGGCTCGGCCACCTGGTCCACCAGCTGCATCTGCGGGTTCAGTGAGGCGAACGGATCCTGGAAGATCATCTGCATGTCCAGCCGCGCCTTGCGCAATCCGGACGGATCCAGTTTCTTGATGTCGACGCCATCCAGATTGACTTCGCCCGACAGCGGCTCGACCAGCCGCAGGATCGAGCGCCCCGCCGTAGACTTGCCGCAACCGGATTCACCCACAAGGCTAAGGGTCTGACCTTTGTTCAGCGTAAATGACACGTCTTCGACCGCATGAACGTTCGAAATCGTGCGTCGCAGCAGCCCGCCCTTGACCGGAAAGCGCGTCGTCAGATTCTTGACGGTCAACAGAACCTCTTCAGTCCCGGGGATCGGCGCGATGTTCTGCCCTTCCACACCCAGCAGTTTCATTGGCTCAGGCGCGGATTTACCCTGCATTTCACCCAATTTCGGAACTGCTGCCAGCAGGGCCTTGGTGTAGTCATGCCGCGGGTTTTCAAAGATCTCTTTGACTGTGCCTTCTTCGACCTTATTGCCGCGGAACATGACCACCACACGGTCCGCCATCTGCGCAACCACAGCCATGTCATGGGTGATGAACATCACCGCCGTACCGGTTTCCCGCTTGAGCCGGTCCATCAGAGCCAGAATCTCGGCCTGAATGGTTACGTCTAGAGCTGTGGTAGGTTCATCCGCGATCAACAGACGCGGTTCGCACGCCATGGCCATCGCAATGACAACACGCTGACGCATCCCACCTGACAGCTCGTGCGGATATTGCTGCAAACGGCGCTCGGGTTCGGGGATCCGCACTTGGCGCAACAGTTCCAGCGCCCGTTCTTCGGCCTGGGATTTCGACATGTCCTTGTGGATGCGTAACCCTTCGGTCAACTGACGTCCGACGGTGAAAACGGGGTTCAAGGCGGTCATCGGTTCCTGGAAGATCATCCCGATCTCGTTTCCGCGAATCTGTTTCATCAGATCCTGATCGGCATTGGACAGGTCCATCTCTTCGCCATCACGGCGATCGAACAACAGTTCGCCACCCGCAATCTCGCCCCCGCCGAATTCGACCAACCGCATCAGAGACAGCGATGACACAGACTTTCCAGAGCCAGATTCGCCAACGATACAAACAGTTTCGCCCGGATTGACCTCGAACGAGACGTCCTCGACGCCGACGACAGGGCCGTCCTTGGTCTGAAATTCCACCCGCAGTTTTTTGATTTGTGCAATAGGCTGATCCAGCACGCGCACGCTCCCCTGACGTTGTCATTTTTGTTCTGAGTGCCGAACGCTACGGTGGGCTGTCGGGAAAAGTCAAACCCATTACACATTTTCGCGACGGCACCACTTGCATTTTTTTTAAGTTCTGTTTCGATACCCATCGTAACTGCTTTGGGGAGAGCACGCGTTAAAACACGTTAGAGCTATTATCGTTATCGATCAAAACCTTGCCCAAGGCAGCAACGCCAAGTCCGCAGGCCTTGCGGAAATAATCGAGACACAAACGTGTCCAATTCGGGAGTAAACTATGAAAATCAAAACCCTTTTGCTTGGTGCGATTGCAAGCACGGCAATGGCCCCGGTGGCCTTTGCTGAGCGCGGGTCGGACGGCAATGTCAGCATCATCTATTGGCAGGCCCCGTCGATCCTGAACCCATTCCTGTCGGGCGGCACAAAAGATGTGGAAGCAGCGTCGCTGGTGATCGAACCGCTCGCGCGCTATGACCAAGACGGCAACATGGTTCCGTTCCTCGCGGCGGAAATCCCGACTGTTGAAAACGGCGGCGTCAGCGAAGACCTGACCTCGATCACCTGGAAAATTGCTCCGGGAATCACCTGGTCGGATGGCTCACCTTTCACCTCGGCGGACGTGAAATTCACCGCTGATTACTGCATGCACCCCGAAGGTGGCTGTGCGCAGGTCACAAAGTTCGAAGGCGTCACCTCGATTGAGGCCGTGGACGACCTGACTGTGAAAGTCACGTTCGATGCTCCGACTCCTTTCCCTTATGGCCCCTTCGTAGGTGGTGAGAGCCCGATCATTCAAGCCGCTCAGTTCGCCGATTGTGTGGGCGCGAAGGCACCTGAGTGCACCAATCAGAACTTCAACCCGATTGGCACCGGCCCGTTTGTCGTCACCGAGTTCAAACCCAACGACGTGATCACCTTCGCTGCCAACGACAACTATCGCGATCCGGCCAAGCCGGCCTTTGCGAGCGTGACTTTCAAAGGTGGCGGCGATGCAACCGCTGCGGGCCGCGCGGTCATGGAAACAGGCGAGTTTGACTATGCCTGGAACCTGCAACTGGCACCCGAAGTGATCGCGCAGATGCAGGAAGGCGGCAAAGGTACACCCGTTGCTGGCTTCGGTCCACTGGTCGAGCGTATCATGCTGAACCAGACCAATCCGTCGCCCGATCTGCCGGAGGGTGAGCGTTCGACAGCTGCGCATCCGCACCCGTTCCTGCAAGACCCTGCGGTTTACAAAGCCATGTCCATGGCCATCGACCGCCCGCTGCTGGTTGAGATCGGCTATGGTCAGGCAGGTAAAGTAACCTGTAACTGGGTTCCTGCTCCGGCTGCGTTCAACTCGACATCGATGACCTGCGACACACAGGATATCGAAGGCGCGAAGAAACTGCTGGATGATGCCGGTATCGTCGACACTGACGGCGACGGCGTGCGTGAAAAAGACGGCGTTCCTCTGAAAATCGTCTACCAGACCTCGACCAACGCTGTCCGTCAGGACTTCCAGGCACTGGTCAAAGAGTGGTGGAGCCAGATCGGAATCGAATCCGAGCTGCGCAACCTCAACGCGTCGGTCTTCTTTGGTGGTGACCCGGGTTCGCCTGACACCTTCCAGAAGTTCTATGCGGACGTTGAGATGTACGCCAATACCTTCAACGGCACCGACCCGCAGTCCTATCTGGGCAACGGCCTGTGTGATAAAGCCCCTCGCCCCGACACACAGTGGCAGGGTGAAAACATCAGCCGCTTCTGCAACGAAGAGTTCGACAAGCTGCATGGTCAGCTGGCCGAAACTGCCGGTCTGGAAGCCCGCGCCGAGATCGCGAAAAAGCTGAACGACATCATGGTTGAAAACGGCGGCATGATCCCGCTGGTTCACCGTGGTCGTCTGTCGGCGCACGCAAACACCTTGGGTGGCGTTGTCCTGAACGTTTGGGACAGCGAGCTTTGGAACATTGCGGACTGGTACCGCAAAACCGGTTCCTAAGAACTGATCTTGCAAAGCCGCGCCCCGATCGTTATCGGGGCGCGGTCATTTGCACACCACCCCAACAAGAAGACGCATATAAAGGCGCCTCTTAATGCTCAATTTTACAATCAGACGACTGGTGCTGGCCGTTCCAACACTGCTGTTCATCAGCCTCGTCATCTTCCTGCTCCTCGAACTCGCACCCGGCGATCCGATGGCGCAGGTTCCGCTCACTGTCCCCCCCGAAGTCAAAGAGAAGATGCGCGAGGCCCTGGGCCTTGGCCAACCGATGCATATCCGGTTCTGGAAATGGATCGTACAGTTCTTCTGGATTGAACCGCAGGTTCTGATCGACGCAATGTTCGGCACCACCTTCTCTGAAGGCGACTTGCGCGTGATTTCCTGGCAGACCCGTTCGCCGGTCATGGACATCGTTGTTCAGCGTATCCCGCAGACCCTGTGGGTTGTCGGCACCGCCTATATCGTTGCCATCCTGATCGCGCTGCCGATCGGTATCTATTCGGCCTACCGCCAGTATTCCTGGTTCGACCAGATGGGCACATTCGTGTCTATGGTCGGCTTCTCGGTCCCGCCCTTCTTCTCGGGCGTTCTGGTGATCGTGATCTTCTCAGTGCAACTGGGTTGGTTTCCGTCGATCTATGATACCACTCTTGTGGTGAACAGCTGGGACAGCTTTATGCTGCAACTAAAGCAGATGATTATGCCGGTCATGGTTCTGGCCTTGCAGATCACCGCGCAGCTCAGCCGGTTCATGCGCGCCTCGATGCTGGACAATCTCAACCAAGATTACGTCCGCACTGCGCGCGCCAAGGGGCTCAGCGAATACACCGTGGTTATGGTCCATGTCCTGCGCAACTCGATGATCCCGGTGGTTACCGTTATTGCGCTGGGTATCCCGGCCATCTTTGGTGGCGCCATCATCACCGAGCAGGTGTTCAAAGTGAACGGCATCGGTCAGTTGTTGATCGGCGCAATTCAGGCCAACGACCTGCCGATGGTGCAAACACTGACCTTCATCTTTGCCGTGCTGATCGTGCTGTTCAACCTGATCGCCGACGTTCTCTACGGCATTCTGGACCCGAGGATTCGCTATGACTGATCATGACAAATCAGACACGCTGATCCCGGATGAAGGACTAGCCCCGGCCTCTACCGCTCTGCCGACGGCGGATGTGATGGAAGAGCTGGCAACCCCACCCCGCAGCCAATGGCGCGATGTGTGGGATCAGTTCAAGACCCACAAGGGCGCGATGCTGGGGGCGATCCTGTTCTTCTTCATCGTTGCAGGTGTCTATCTGGGGCCATATCTCTGGAGCATTGATCCGACGCAGATCGACATCCGCTCGCGCAATCAGGGCCCAAGCTGGTCGCACCCGTTCGGCACCGACCAACTGGGCCGGGACATTCTGGCACGCATGATGTCAGGCGGGCAGACCTCGGTTTCCGTGGGTATCACCGCGATGCTGCTGGCGCTGTTTCTGGGTTCGTTCATCGGGGTTCTGGCCGGGTTTTTCAGACGGCTGGACGGGCCGCTTATGCGCCTGACCGATCTGTTTCTGGCCCTGCCCCTGCTGCCCCTGCTGCTGGTCATGATGCTGCTGTTCCGCGAGCCTCTGTCCGCAGCATTCGGGCTTGAGCGCGGGATATTCATCCTGATCGTCTGCGCCATTGGCATTACATCGTGGATGCCCACGGCACGGATCGTGCGTGGCGACGTATTGGCCATTAAAGAGCGTGAATTCGTTCTGGCCGCCCGGTCCATCGGTACCAGTAACTCGCAGATCATCACGCGGCACATTCTACCCAACGTGCTGTCCCCGATCATGGTGTCGGCGACGCTGGGGATTGCCACGGCGATCATCACCGAAAGCGCGCTGTCCTTCCTTGGGCTGGGTTTCCCACCCGACTTCCCAACCTGGGGGCGCTTGCTGTTCGATGGGGTCGACTACCTGCAGCAATACCCCGAGCGCGTGTTCTGGCCCGGCCTGGCAATCTCGTTGACCGTTCTCAGCGTCAACTATCTGGGCGATGGCCTGCGCGACGCGCTGGATCCGCGTATTCGCGGACGTTAAGTCAAACTCAGCCGGCGCGCCTCAGCGCGCCGGCTGACAAAACGATCAGAATTGCCAACGGCAACAACACCGAGAACGCCAGACGCAGGCCAAACAACTCGGCCAGAAACCCGATCAACGGCGGGCCGATCAGCAACCCCCCATATCCCAGCGTTGCGACACTTGCGATGGCCCGCCCCGGCGGAACGTCCGGATCGCCCGCCGCACGGCTGAACGCCAATGGCATGATCACGGCATACCCCGCCCCCATCAGAGCAAAGCCCGCCAGTGCAGGCAGCGGTGTCGCCGCTGAAACCACTCCGAATACACCCAGCGCGGCGCAAATGCCCCCGAAACGGGCTGTAGAAACGGGACCGAACCGAGTAATCACGATGGCCCCCCCAAGGCGGCACGCCACCATGGCCACAGAAAAGACTGCGTAGCCCAGAGCCGCAACGCTTTCAGTTGCGTCCGTTATGTCACGTAGAAAGATCGCACTCCAATCTGCAACGGCCCCTTCGCCCAACGCGCCGCACAGGGCTGTAAACCCAACCAGAACCAACACCCCGGATGGCAGCGCAAAAACCTTTCCGCGTGCTCCTTCCGATCTTTTTGACGTCCAACGCACCCTGGACATTGCCAAAGCGAGACCGACAACGATTCCCCCTGCCACAAGGAAATGCACAAGAACGGTCAGCCCCAATTGCACCGCGAGGTATCCGCTGATCGCGCCAAGTCCGGCCCCAAGGCTCCACATCGCATGAAACGACGACATCACGGGCTTGTCGTATGCCTGCTCGACTTCGGCCGCCCAGGCGTTCATCGCAACGTCCATGGATCCGTGGAAGGCACCAAAGACAAACAAGAAGGCTGCAAGCCCCCAGAACCCTCCAGCCAAGGCAAGCAAGATCAGCGACAGCGTGTAAAGAACGGCAATGACGCGGGTGATCGAAACCGCACCAAAGCTGTCCGTCAACCGCCCTGTAATGGGGAACGAACAGACTGCACCTGCCGCCATGAACAAGAGCCCGTAGCCCAACGCCTCATGCGACAGATCCAATTGGTCGCGCATGGCCGGAATGCGCGACGCCCAGATACCGAACAGAGCTCCGTTGAGGATAAACATGGCGGCAACAGCCCGCCATGCTGCAAATATGGTAGTCACCGAAAACCCTCATGCCGCTCGCCAAACGCCCCTGTTCTACAGGTCCAGCAAGATTTGGCAATTGACGCTCAACCAAGCCGCTTACGGATCCGTCGGATTGCGAACCATACTCCGGCCACAACGGGGATTGTAACCGCCGCTGTCAACATACCTTTGCTGATGCCCGAAGCCGTCAGCGGATACAGAAGATAGCTCACCAGAGAAACCGCGTAGTAACTGATGGCAACAACAGAAAGCCCCTCGACCGTATGTTGCAGCCGCAAGGCCAGATCGGCCCGACGGTCCATGCTTTCCAACAGCGCCTGGTTCTGCTCACTGCGCTCCACGTCCACCCTGGTCCGCAACAACTCGCCCGCACGGATGGCCCGGTCGGACAATGCCTGAAGACGGCGTTCGGTGGATTTTACGGTACGGATCGCAGGGTCATAGCGCCGCATCATGAAATCGGCAAAGTTCTGACCGCCCTGGAACCGCTCTTCGCGCAGCACTTCAATCCGCTGGTTAACGATAGCTTCGTATGCACCCGTTGCTCCGAACCGGAACGAACACCGGGCTGACAAAGTTTCGAGTTCAATCGAGGTCGACAAGAGATCGTTCAGAAGCGCGTCAGGCTGGGCCGTGTTGTCGGTCATTTGCCCCATCAACTGGGTCAGCTGCCCGTCCAATTCTCCGATACGCGGCATCAGTTGCTTAACGCGCGCGAAACCCAACATGGACATCGCCTTGTAAGTCTCAATCTCGCAGAGGCGCTGGAGAACCCGCCCCGTCCGACGCCGACCCGTCCCCTCGGCCACAAACATTGCAAAGCGCATGTGACCTGCCGGATCAATACGAAAATCGCTCGCGCACACGGCGGCATCATCCAACACCCTGGCCACAGCCAGGCTTTCAGGCTCGAACCAATCCAGCAATTTGGATTTGATCGCATCGTCACTTTCACGTTCTATCACGCGAACCATCACAGACGTGACCCTTTGCCCCGGGCTGGCCATCAGCCAATCCGGCGGAAAGACTTCGAAATCGGCCGGGTTGAACGCGCGGTCGCTCACGTTCTGCGCGATTGCAGTATAGGTGACAAACTCTGTGTGTTGCTCCCATTTCAGCCAATGTCTACCGATCTGACCGGCGTAATGTGTGGCATCAGGCTGCGGATGCTGTGCACCATGGCGATCCAGAAGGTTGATCAAATGGGCCAAATCCTCACGCCTATCACGGGCGACGGCAGCTTCCGGTTTCTTGATCGCCAGAAAGGTCACCGTACAGGGCATTGATGCGACCGGGAACGGTCGCGCGTGCAACTCATTGGCCAACGCATAGCGAAGGGGATGGTCATCTATCGGTGTCATTCAGTGCTCCGCCTCATCCCGCGCACTATACGACACAAAGGATTTACATCAATTCTCTTTTTATTTCATATACTTACAGGGATACAATGGTATACAAATCTGCTATCTCATTGATTTGGCTGCCACAGCTCAATGGGATTGCCTTCCGGATCATGGATGCGGGCAAATTTCCCAACCTCACTGTTCCAGTCCGGATTGGTTTCGACCCTGATTCCCGAAGCCTGCAACTGCGCTATCATCGCAGCCAGATCATCAACACGGAAATTGATCATCCACTGTTGATCTGCCCGCCCGAAATACTCGGTATCCTGCGCAAACGGGGCAAATACCGTATAACCTTCACGCTGCTTCCAAGGTGCGGGATCGTAGTGATTGACACCTAAGTGAGTCTGATACCAAGCGCTTAACGCCTGTGGGTCCTTTGCCCGAAAGAACACACCGCCTATTCCATTCACCTTCTGCATCATCGACCTCCTGATCCATCACCCAATCATACCACGTGCTACGGCTTCATCTGGCTAAAAATATCCTGGAGGTCAGGAGGCAAAGCCTCCTCCAGTACAAAAGAAAAGGGCGCCCTCAGGCGCCCTTTGCAATTTGATTACAGCTACTGGCTCAATCGATCATCGGCAAAAGCTTGTCCAACGATGCTTTGGCATCGCCATAGAACATGCGAGTGTTCTCTTTGAAGAACAGCGGATTTTCGATGCCTGAATAACCGGTGCCCTGGCCGCGTTTCGATACGAACACTTGCTTTGCCTTCCAGCATTCCAGAACCGGCATTCCAGCAATGGGGCTGTTTGGGTCTTCCTGCGCCGCTGGGTTCACGATGTCGTTGGAACCAATGACGATGGCCACATCCGTGTCCGGGAAGTCCTCGTTGATCTCGTCCATTTCCAGAACGATGTCATACGGCACCTTGGCCTCGGCCAGCAGAACGTTCATATGTCCTGGAAGACGACCGGCAACAGGGTGGATTGCAAAACGAACGTTCTTGCCCTTGGCGCGCAGCTTGCGGACCAGTTCGCTGACTGACTGCTGCGCCTGAGCCACGGCCATACCGTAGCCGGGGATGATGACAATGCTGTCGGCGTCATTCAGAGCCGCAGCGACGCCATCAGCCTCGATTGCGATCTGTTCACCCTCAACGGCCATCTGCTCGCCTTGCGGGCCGCCAAAGCCACCCAGGATCACGCTGACGAAATGCCGGTTCATCGCCTTACACATGATGTAGGACAGGATCGCACCCGACGAACCCACAAGCGCACCGACCACAATCAGCAGGTCGTTGCCCAGCGAGAAACCGATCGCCGCAGCCGCCCAGCCCGAATAGCTGTTCAGCATAGACACAACCACCGGCATGTCAGCACCGCCGATACCCATGATCAGGTGATAGCCAATAAACAGCGCCGCCAAGGTCATCAGGAAAAGCGGGAAGAAGCCGCCGGTCGAAGTGTACCAGACCAGGCAGATCAGCGAGAGACCCGCAGCCGTGGCGTTCAGCGCATGGCCACCGGGCAGTTTGGTCGCCACCGACGTCACTTTGCCCGCCAGCTTGCCATAGGCCACAACCGAGCCTGTAAAGGTAATCGCACCGATGAAAATGCCCAGGAACAGTTCCACGTGCAGGATTGCCAGTTCCGCCGGTGTCTTCTTGGCAATCAGCTTGGCAAAAGCGCCCAGATCATGCAGATCAGCCTCTTTCGCGGAATCCGCGATTGCCATGACCTGCGCCACGTTGCCGATCTCGAAATGCGCGTTGAAACCCACAAACACAGCCGCCAGACCAACCAGCGAGTGCATCGCAGCGACCAGTTGCGGCATCTCGGTCATCTGGACGCGCTGCGCCACATATTGACCGATCAGGCCGCCGCCCGCGATCAGCAGCAACGACAGCAGCCACAGACCGGAACCGGGGCCAACAAGTGTGGCGAAGACCGCCAGTGCCATACCGACGATGCCGTACCAGACCGCGCGTTTCGCGCTTTCCTGGTTCGACAGACCGCCGAGCGAAAGGATGAAAAGGACAGCCGCAACAACGTATGCGGCAGTAGTGAAGCCATAATCCATGTGCCCGGCCTCCTTAAGATTTCTGGAACATGGCGAGCATGCGCCGGGTTACGAGGAAGCCGCCGAAGATGTTGATCCCGGCCATGAAGACGGACAGCGCCGCCAGCAGAATGACCAGGAACGATCCCGACCCGATCTGCATCAAGGCCCCGACGATGATAATCGACGAGATCGCATTGGTGATCGCCATCAGCGGTGTGTGCAGCGAATGTGAGACGTTCCAGATCACCTGGAAGCCCACAAAGATGGCCAGTACGAAGACGATGAAGTGCTGCATGAAGCTGGCCGGAGCAATTAGCCCCACCAGCAGCATCAGCACACCGCCCACCCCCAGCAAGGTGAACTGCTGCTTGGTCTGCGCCTTGAAGGCTGCAATCTCTTGCGCTTTTTTCTCTTCCGGGGTCAATTCCTTGACCTCGGGCTTCTTCTGCGCCGCAATCGCCTGCACCTTGGGTGGTGGCGGCGGGAAGGTGATCTCACCCTCATGCGTCACGGTCGAGCCGCGGATCACGTCATCTTCCATGTCGTGATTGATCTGACCGTCCTTTTCAGGCGTCAGGTCGGTCATCATGTGACGGATGTTGGTGGCATAAAGCGACGAAGATTGCGCTGCCATCCGGCTGGGGAAGTCGGTATAGCCGATGATGGTCACGCCATTATCGGTCACGATCTTCTCATCCGCGACAGTCAGCTTGCAGTTGCCGCCTTTTTCCGCTGCAAGGTCAACGATGACCGAACCCGGCTTCATGCTCTCGACCATATCCTTGGTCCAAAGCTCAGGCGCTTCGCGGTTCGGGATCAGCGCGGTGGTGATTACGATGTCTATTTCCGGAGCAAGTTCGCGGAACTTGGCCAGCTGCGCGTTGCGGAATTCCTCGGACTGGACCGAGGCATAGCCGCCGGTGGCCGCTCCGTCCTGCTGGTCTTCCTCGAAATCCAGATAGACGAACTCGGCGCCCATCGATTCGACCTGTTCGGCCACTTCGGGGCGCACGTCGAACGCATAGGTGATCGCACCCAGCGAGGTCGAGGTTCCGATGGCGGCCAAGCCAGCCACACCCGCGCCCACAATCAGCACCTTGGCAGGCGGCACTTTACCGGCAGCCGTTACCTGACCGGTGAAAAAGCGGCCAAAGTTGTTGCCTGCTTCGATAACCGCGCGATAGCCCGCGATATTTGCCATCGAAGAAAGCGCGTCCATCTTCTGCGCGCGTGAAATACGTGGCACCATTTCCATGGCGATGACGTTGGCACCCTTGGACTTTGCCAGCTCCATTCCTTCTTCGTTGCCCGCAGGATTGAAGAATGAAATCAGTGTCTTACCCTTGGTCAGACGCTTCATCTCAGTTTCAGTCGGAATGCGCACCTTGGCGACGATGTCGGCAGCCTTCCACAGCGACGCTGCCGTCTTTACGACCTCGACACCTGCGGCTTCATAGGTAGCATCCGAAAAGCCCGCAGCAGCACCTGCCCCTTTTTCGATCAGGCAGTCATAGCCCAGTTTCTGCAATTGCACGGCAGACTCAGGTGTCATCGCAACCCGGTTCTCACCGTCCAGTCTTTCTTTTGGCGTGCCTATCTTCACTGGCAGTCCCCCTAATTCTTACTCTGTCTGAGCGGGTGGTCGGTATTCTTTGTTAAGCAAAGATGTATCCTGCGCAATATTATTTCGCAAGTGCAGCATTTTTTATGTGAAATCATAAAGAGCATCACTAGATCCATCGCCGGGTCTTACGCTCATAGCGGGCAAAGTCAGCCCGGAATGTTCGGCGCAGGCGGTTTTCTTCCGGCAGGATGAACCGGCGTTCCAGCACCCAGACAAAGACTGGTACAAGAACCAAAGACAACACGGCGTCAAACCGCAGCACAAGACCGGCCAAAATCAGAACGTCACCCACATAGATCGGATTTCGGCTCCGCTTGTAGATGCCCGACTGGACCATCGACGATGGTGTTTCATGGGGAATTACGGTTGTCTGGTGACGGCGGAATTCGACCACGGCCAGAACTGCCATCAAGATCCCGCCACCGATCAGCACGCCGCTGAGCAGATTGGTAAAACCACTTTCAAGGGACAATCCGAACGACAGGTACTTTGCCTGCATCCAGGCCGCCACAGCAAAGGCGATCAACCAAACTGGCGGTACATCTATCCAGCGCATGTTATGCCCTCATAAGTGGCGACAAGACCGGGGCCACGTCGCTTCTGGGCCATGTCCTACCGCTTTTGACCCAAAATGGCAAAAGACCAGTATGTCGCATCGATAGACACGCATCTGAGGATGGGCTACCTCAGAAGCAAGCACATGAAATTTCACAAATTAGCGAGCCTTCATGACCGACTTTGCAGCAACCAAAGCCATGTTCGACCTGCCCGAGGGTGTGATCTATCTGGACGGCAACTCATTGGGCCCTCTGCCCAAATCCGCAACCTCGCGGGTGCAGGAGATGCTGACAAACGAATGGGGTCAGATGTTGATCACCGGTTGGAACAAGGCCGGGTGGATGGGTCTGCCCACCGGGCTGGGTGACCGCATCGGCCGCCTAATCGGTGCCGAACAAGGCAGCGTCGTCACGGGCGACACCTTGTCGATCAAGGTCTATCAGGCCGTGGCCGCCGCGCTCGAGCTCAACCCGACCCGCAAGGTTGTCCTGTCAGATAACGGCAACTTCCCGTCGGACCTGTATATGGCGGATGGTCTGCTGCGCTCGCTGGGCGAAGACCGTGAATTGCGCGTTGTAGACCCCGAAGACGTTGCCGATGCGATCACAGAAGAGGTCGCGGTTTTGATGCTGACCGAGGTGGATTACCGCTCGGGTCGAATGCATGACATGAAAGCGCTGACCGAACTGGCCCATGCTAACGGGGTGGTGACGGTCTGGGATCTGGCCCATTCCGCCGGGGCAATTCCGGTCGATCTTGCAGGCTGCAATGCCGACTTCGCTGTGGGCTGCACGTATAAGTACCTCAACGGCGGCCCCGGCGCACCAGCGTTTATCTATGTCGCACCGCGACTGGCTGGTACGGTGCGACCGGCTTTGTCTGGCTGGCTGGGTCACGAATCCCCCTTTGCTTTTGACCTGGACTATCGCCCCGGCAACGGGATTGAGCGGATGCGCGTGGGCACACCCCCCGTGATCCAGATGACGGCCTTGTCTGCGGCCATGGATATCTGGGATATGGCAGAGATGGCGGATGTTCGCGCGAAGTCTATTGACCTGACTGAGCTGTTCATCAGCCGCGTCGAGGCATCCTGCCCCGATTTGCAATTGGCCAGTCCTAGAACGCCAGAGGACCGCGGCAGCCAGGTTTCATTCCGCTTCAAAGAAGGATATGCCGCGATGCAGGCCCTGATCGCCCGGGGTATGATTGGCGATTTCCGCGCGCCTGACATTATGCGCTTTGGCTTTACACCGCTCTATATCGACGAGGGCGACGTGATCCAAGCGACGGAAATTCTGGCCGATGTGATGCAGAACAAACTGTGGGACGCGCCGGAATACAAAGTCCGCCAGCGCGTTACCTGACTTCAAGCCCGGCGCCGAAAAGGGCAGCAACCTGTGCCACTTGTTGTTCATAGACCTCGGCCCCGGCGCCGATCAGCTTTAACCCTTTGAGCGTGGCCGTAATCGTTCGGCCCGTCTCTGACGCGTCGGCCCGCAAATGCACACGGCCCGCCTTTTCCTCTTGCGTCAGCCAATCCGTGTAAAGCCCGGCCAGTTTAGCCTCGCCCGCCGCGATGATTTCAGAAGACAGGGACTTGGTGTTGTCCAGCATCTCAAGCCCGTGAGGTGAGGCCAGAATTCTAGCCATCCCGTCAGTCTGCGCCTGAACCGCTCGGGTCAATACCTCGGGCACCGAACCCTTTGTCGCCAGCGCCTGCGCCACCGCGACGCTTTTTTCGGCATAGTATAACTCGGTCAGTTTGCTGACGATCGCCTCTTTGTTCTTGTAGTGCAGATAGACCGCAGGTCGCGACATCCCCGCCCCACGCGCGATATCGTCCATCGAGGTCTTTCGGTACCCATAAGTGGAAAAGGCTTGAAACGCCGAATTCAGGATCGCCTTTTGCCGTGCATCGTCACTTGAATCTTTCATATCAAAAGCACTGACATTTATTGTTTAAATTGTCAATTGACATCCTGACACTTTAAACTCATTATGTCAGAAATAAGCCACAGCAACAAGAGGTGCGCCATGGCGACGGCCCTGAAGATCAACGGAAAGCAACATCAGGTGGATCTGCCTGATGACGTCCCCCTGCTCTGGGTTCTGCGGGATGAGGTCGGTTTGACCGGCACCAAATTCGGCTGTGGCGTGGCCGCTTGCGGGGCATGTACTGTTCATATCGACGGTGAGGCCGTACGTTCTTGTCAGGTGGCGCTGTCGGATGTCTGGGGTGACGTAACCACAATCGAAGGCATCGGCTCGCCAGACTCGCTGGCCGCGATTCAACAGGCCTGGGTCGATCATCAGGTGGCGCAATGCGGTTACTGCCAATCCGGACAGATCATGCAGGCCGTAGCTTTGCTGGCTGAAAACCCTTCACCCACCGATGCCGATATTGATGACGCAATGCAGGGCAACCTTTGCCGCTGTGGCACCTACCCCCGAATTCGTGCAGCAATTCACGACGCTGCCGGCAAGCTGAAGGAGGTATAAGTCATGGGTAAAGTTGGAAAAATCCTCCGTCGCACGTTTCTGATTGGCTCTGCCGCGATTGTCGGCGGTGTGGCCTTTGGCGCCTATTACGTCACCCGTCCTGCCGCCAATCCGCTGAAACCCGGCGAAGGTGAAGCGGCACTGAACCCTTTTGTGCTTATTGACCAGAATGGTGTTACCCTGTTTGCCCCGCGCGCTGAAATGGGTCAGGGCGTGAAAACCACTTGGGCCGCTCTGATTGCCGAAGAACTCGACGTCGATCTGGACCAGATCACCGTTCTGCATGGTCCGGCTGCAGCGGCTTATTACAACTCTGCCCTGGTGGGTGAGGGGCTGCCCAACAAAGGGTATGACATCTCGAACTTCCAGCACAATCTGGGTGAGGCATTGGGTGTTCTGGGTAAGGCGCTCAGCCTGCAAGTCACTGGCGGTTCGACGTCTATGAAAGACGGGTTCGAGAGGATGCGACACGCCGGTGCTTCGGCCCGCGAAACTCTGAAACGCGCGGCCGCAGACCGTCTGGGCGTTGACCCTTCGGACCTGCAAACGGCCTCGGGCCACGTCATTGCCCCTAACGGCGACAAGATCGCCTATTCCGATCTGGCCATCGAAGCAGCCGGATTGGAACCGGTGGACGTGCCTTTGCGCGATCCGTCCGAATGGCGCTATCTGGGCCGGACCCAACCGCGTCTGGACATGACGGGAAAGGTGACCGGCACGGCCGAATTCGGCGTCGATGTTCGCCTGCCGGGCATGAAATTCGCCAGCGTGCGCATGAATCCCAAACTGGGCGGCGCGATGAATGGCTTTGATGACAGTGCTGCCCAATCCATGCCGGGGGTCGAGAAGATTGTCGATCTGGGCACAGGTGTCGCCGTGATCGCCAACAACACTTGGCTGGCAAACCAGGCAGTTGAGGCCATCGATGTTGATTGGGGCGATGCGCCCTATCCGCCAGAAACCGACGGCATCTTTGCCAAGATAGCCGAGGCGTTCGACGACGCCCCGAACTCGACCATGCGAAACGTTGGCGATGTCGGCGTGACCCCCGAGGGCGCGACCGAAATCACCGCCGAATACCAAGTGCCCTATCTCGCCCACGCCACGATGGAGCCTATGAACGCCACCGCGCTTTATACCGGAAACGCCGTTGAGCTGTGGTGCGGCAACCAGGCCCCGACCCTGATCCAGTTCCGTGTTGCGAACACCGCCAATCTGGACACCGAAGCAGTGCAAATTCACACCACCTATCTTGGTTGCGGATTTGGCCGTCGGGGTGAGCTGGACTTTGGTGAGATCGCCACCAAGGTCGCCATGGCAATGCCCGGCACGCCGGTTCAAACGACCTGGAGCCGCGAAGAAGACATGCGTCATGACTATTACCGCCCCGGTGCTATCGCCCGGATGCGCGGCGCGGTTCAGGACGGCAAAGCCGTGCTGATTGACGGCAAGCTGGCGGCGCAGTCCTGCACGCAGCAGGCGGTCGAGCGCTACACCGGCTTCCCCGGCGGTGGCCCCGACAAAGTATTGGTCGAAGGGTTCTTCAACCAACCCTACGCCGTGCCAAACTACCGCATGAGTGGTCATATCGCTGATCTGGCCGTTCCGGTGGGCTTTTGGCGCTCGGTCGGTAACAGCCACAATGGTTTCTTCCATGAGACCTTCATGGATGAAATGGCCCACGCCGCAGGGCGCGACCCACTGGATTTCCGGCTTGAGCTGATGAAGACCGAACATGCCCCCTCCGCCGGATGCCTTGAAGCCGTGAAGCAGATGTCGGGCTGGACTGGCAAAACGCCTGAAGGCGTTGGCCGGGGCGTTGCCTTCAGCTACAGCTTTGGCACACCCGTGGCGCAAGTGATCGAAGTCGTCGACGAAGACGGAACCATCCGCATCAATAAGGCATGGATCGCCTGTGACATAGGGCTGGCGCTGGATCCTGACAACGTCAAGGCGCAGATGTTCGGCGGCATGATGTATGGTTTGTCCGCAGCGTGCTATGGCGAGATCACCTTTTCAGATGGTGAAGCTGAACAGTTCAACTTCCCCGACTATGACGCCCTTCGCATGCATACTGCCCCGCAGGTCGAGGTGCGCGTTCTCGAGACCAACCGCCACATGGGTGGCGCAGGTGAGCCAGGCACGCCCCCTTCGATGCCAGCGCTCGGAAATGCCCTGTTTGATCTGACCGGAGAACGCGCCCGCAGCCTGCCACTGATCAATCAGTTCAACCTGCTGGTTTGATCGCAAATCGCCGGTCCGTCCTCCCCTCGGCGGGCCGGCGTAAAAAACTACGCAGTTTTCTGGAACACCTGCGCGCCCGTCCCCCTGGACCAGGCTTGGACCGCAGAACCAAACGCCTCGAACAAGGGGCGTGACACCGGGTCATTGATCGCATCCCATTCAGGGTGCCACTGAACGGACAGTGTAAAGCCAGGCGCATCTTTTATATATATCGCCTCGGGCGTGCCATCGGGCGCGTGACCGTCGATAACGACACGTTCACCAATGGTCTTGATGCCCTGCCCGTGCAGCGTGTTGGTCATGACCTCGGTTGCGCCAAACAGGTCATGGAACACACCGCCTTCATCCAGTTTCACCACATGTCGAAGCGCAAACTTCTCTTCCAGCGTGCCTTCAGGCGGCATGCGGTGGTTCATTCGCCCCGGAAGATCCCGAATTTCAGGATAAAGCGTTCCACCCATCGCCACGTTGACCTCTTGAAACCCTCGGCAGATGCCTAGGAACGGTTGGCCACGCTCGACACAGGCCCGAACCAGCGGCAGTGTGATGGCGTCGCGCGCCCGGTCGAAATCTCCATGTGCTTCGGTTTCGGGCTCGCCGTACTCCTCAGGATGTACATTGGGGCGACCGCCGGTCAGCAGAAAGCCGTCGCAGACCTTCAGCAACTCATCGACCGTCACATATCGGGGATCAGCAGGGATCAGCAGCGGCAGGCATCCCGACACATTGGCCACCGCATCCGAGTTCATCGTCCCACCCGCATGTGTCGGGTATTGGTCATTCATGAGATACGAGTTGCCGATGATACCGACGACGGGACGAGACATTCTGCTTTCCTTATTGTTCCAGCGATTAACATGGAAGCTACCGGCAGCCTCTCAGACGTGCAAGAATACACGCCCTGCGTGACAGCGCAGGGGCGTGTTCAGGTGCGCACAGCTCAGTTCCGAAATTTTCCCAAAAGAGGGGGGGGGGATTTCCCCCTATATGTCACAGACTTGGGAAATTATCCCAATTACCGACGATCTTCAGGATGAAATACTCGGAGAATTAGACCTCACCAATCAGACCTGCCGTCTCAATGCCCGCCATTGCAGCAATTGCATCATTGTCCGAGGTGTCCCCTGTCACGCCGACAGCCCCGATAACAGCGCCTTTCCGGTCACGCAGCAGAACACCGCCCGGAACCGGCACAACCTGCCCGCCATAGACGCCATTCACTGCGGCCATGAAATATGCCTGCGCCTCGGCGCGCTGCATCTGCGCGGTCCCCGCCATGCCCAACATGACCGAACCATAGGCTTTGCCGTGCGCAATCGCGAAACGGCCCGGGGCGGCACCGTCTTCACGCTCGAACGCGATGACATGACCGCCCGCATCCAGAACCACGGCAGACAGAGGCTTCAGCTCCATCTCGCGCCCTTTTTCCAGCGCCTTACGAATGATGGTGCGCGCCTTGCGCAAAGAAATAGCCATCCTTAATTCCTTTCATCTGTCCAAGATAATATTGGGATACGATAAGGGATACCCTCTCGCTCCCTCCAGTTCCGTTTAAGCCTGACTTGCTTTCAACTCCAGACGACGGGCGTGCAAAACAGGCTCAGTATAGCCCGAGGGCTGAACCCGCCCTTTGAACACCAGATCACAGGCCGCCTGAAAGGCAATGCCATCAAATCCCGGCGCCATAGGCGTATAGCTGGGGTCGTTTTCGTTCTGGCGATCCACGACGGCCGCCATTTTCTGCATCGCTGCCATCACTTGCGCCTCGTCCACGACGCCATGATGCAGCCAGTTTGCCAACGCCTGAGATGAAATCCGGCAGGTGGCGCGGTCTTCCATAAGTCCGACATCGTTAATGTCCGGCACCTTGGAACAGCCGACGCCCTGATCGACCCAGCGCACTACATATCCCAGAATGCCCTGTGCGTTATTCTCAAGCTCGCGAGTGATCTCATTTTCACTCAAATTGCGTCCACCCAACAGTGGAATGGTCAACAGATCAACCAGAGTACCGCGCGCGCCTACGGCAGCAAGCTCATCCTGTCGGGCCAGCACATCAACCTTGTGGTAATGCGTTGCATGCAGGGTCGCGGCGGTCGGCGACGGTACCCAGGCGCAGGTCGCGCCAGACATCGGGTGCCCGATCTTGGCCTCCAGCATGTCGCCCATGCGATCCGGCATCGCCCACATGCCTTTACCGATCTGCGCCTTACCTTTCAGGCCGCAGGCCAGACCGATATCGACATTGCGGTCCTCGTAAGACGCGATCCAAGGCGTATTCTTGATGTCGCCCTTAGGCAGCATTGGACCGGCTTCCATCGAGGTATGGATCTCATCGCCGGTCCGGTCCAAAAACCCGGTGTTGATGAAGGCCACGCGTGACTTAGCCGTCCGAATACATTCCTTGAGATTGGCAGACGTGCGCCGCTCTTCATCCATGATACCCAGCTTTACGGTGTTGCGGGGCAAACCAAGAATGTCTTCCACCATGTCGAATATCTCGACCGAGAACGCAACTTCCTCGGGCCCGTGCATCTTGGGCTTGACCACATAGACCGAACCTTCGACCGAGTTGCCGCCTTCGCGCTTTAGATCGTGCATGGCGATCAGCGTGGTGCAGAGCGCATCCATCAGCCCTTCGCCAATCTCGCGCCCTTCGGCATCCAGCACAGCCGGGTTACTCATAAGGTGACCTACATTGCGCACCAGCATCAGCGAACGGCCTTTCAGCGTGGCCTGCCCCCCCGACGGCGCGGTGAAGCTCAGGTCGTCCGCAAGCTTACGGGTGAACGTGGTACCGGCTTTAGTAACCTCTTCGGTCAGGTCGCCCTTCATCAGGCCCAGCCAATTTCCGTAGGCGACAACTTTGTCAGCGGCATCGACACAAGCCACCGAATCCTCGCAATCCATGATCGTCGACAACGCCGATTCCAACCGGACGTCTGCGATACCGGCGGGATCGGTTGCGCCAATATTGCTGGACGCATCGATGATGATCTGGATGTGCAGGCCATTGTTTTTCAACAGCACAAAATCCGGCTCGTCAGCCGAACCACCAAACCCTGCAAATTGTGCAGGATTGCCCAGCGCCGGGACCAACCCTCCATCTTTCACTGTCAGGTTGGACACGTCCGCCCAGGACCCGGATGCCAGTGGTACAGCCTCATCCAAAAAGGCCTTGGCCCATTCGATCACGCGCGCCCCACGCGCCGTGTCATAGCCACCGCTCGTTGGCAGATCCCCCATTGCGTCGGTCCCATAGAGCGCGTCGTACAGGCTGCCCCAGCGCGCGTTGGCTGCGTTCAATGCAAAGCGCGCGTTTGTGATCGGCACCACAAGTTGCGGTCCAGGAGTCAGCGCGATCTCGGGGTCAACATTAGTTGTTTCGACCTCAAAGCTGTCCCCTTCCTGGACCAGATAGCCGATTTCTTTCAGGAAAGTTTGATACTCGGCGGGATCAATCGCCTGCCCCTTGCGGGCCATATGCCAACCGTCGATACGGCTTTGAATTTCGGACCGCCTCGCCAGAAGGTCGCGGTTCTTTGGCCCAAGCTCGTTTACCAGCCGCGCCAAACCTGTCCAGAACTGCTGCGGCGACACTCCCGTTCCCGGCAGTGCCTGCGTCTCGATAAACTCTGCCAAAATCGGATCGATCTGCAGCCCGTTCAGGGTGTGTCTGTCCGTCATATTCCTGCTCTCCCGCGATTGTGTGCCACTGTATGCTTTGGTGCATTTAGGCCGAAAGTTTCCTATAGGCAACTTGTTCGCTTGATTTGCTGCATTTGGTCTGCCCTTGAGGTTGCTTCAAATCAGCAAAGGAATGGCGCAGGCCAGTTGCAGCCCCTGACCGAAGCCCCTAACGTCGCGCCAAACCCGTACGGATACGAGGCCACAAATGCGCGACGCTGCCCCCACAACAATTTACCTGAAAGACTACACGCCGTTTGGCTATCTGGTGGACAACGTGCACCTGACATTTGACCTTGCAGACCACGCCACCCGTGTCACATCGCGCATCGCATTTCGCCCAAACCCCGATGCCACAGACCGGACGTTCTTTCTGCACGGGGAAGATCTGACGCTGATCCGCGCCTCGGTCAATGGCGCAGAGATCACGCCGGACGTGACCGACAAGGGCCTGACCGCCGCCGTGCCAGATGCGCCGTTCATCTGGGAGGCCGAGGTTGAGATAGACCCCGGCAACAACACCGCATTGGAAGGGCTTTACATGTCAAACGGCATGTACTGCACCCAGTGCGAGGCGGAAGGCTTCCGCAAGATCACCTACTACCCCGATCGCCCGGACGTGATGTCCACCTTCACCGTGTGCATCAACGGCGACCTTCCCGTACTTCTGTCCAACGGCAACCCGTCTGGCAAGGGCGAAGGCTGGGCCGAATGGACCGACCCGTGGCCCAAACCGGCCTATCTATTTGCTCTGGTTGCAGGTGACCTGATCGCCCATCCCGGCAAATTCACCACCAAGTCGGGCCGCGATGTCGAGTTGAACCTGTGGGTCCGTCCCGGTGATGAGGGCAAATGCGCCTTCGGAATGGAAGCCCTGAAAAAGTCGATGAAATGGGACGAGGACGTCTATGGCCGCGAATACGATTTGGACGTGTTCAACATTGTCGCTGTGGACGATTTCAACATGGGCGCAATGGAGAACAAAGGGCTGAACATCTTCAACTCATCAGCTGTTCTGGCCAGCCCCGAAACCTCGACCGACGCGAATTTCGAACGCATCGAAGCCATTATCGCGCACGAGTATTTCCACAATTGGACGGGCAACCGCATCACCTGCCGCGACTGGTTTCAGCTGTGTCTGAAAGAAGGGCTGACGGTTTTCCGCGATGCTCAGTTCACATCCGACATGCGCTCGGCCCCGGTGAAACGCATCCATGACGCCATCGACCTGCGCGCACGACAATTCCCCGAAGACAACGGCCCTCTGTCGCACCCGGTGCGGCCCGAGAGTTTTCAAGAGATCAACAATTTCTACACCGCGACGGTCTATGAGAAAGGCGCCGAGGTGATCGGGATGCTGAAACGGCTGGTTGGCGATGATGCCTATACCAAGGCACTGGACCTGTACTTTGACCGCCATGATGGTCAGGCCTGCACCATCGAGGACTGGATCAAGGTCTTCGAAGACACCACGGGCCGCGATCTGACTCAATTCAAACGCTGGTACAGCCAATCGGGAACGCCGCGCGTCACGGTTTCAGAAGACTGGACAGACGACACCTATACTCTGACGTTGAAGCAGCAAACCGAGCCAACGCCGGGGCAGAATGAAAAGCATCCTCAGGTGATCCCGGTTGCCGTGGGCCTGTTGGGGGCCAACGGTGATGAGGTCCGTCCAACCGAAGTGTTGCAACTGACCCAAGCTGAGCAGAGCTTTCAGTTCACCGGACTGACTGCAAAACCCACGCCCTCGATCCTGCGCGATTTTTCAGCGCCGGTGATCCTTGAGCATGACGTCAGCAACGCCGCGCGTGCTTTTCTGTTGGCCCATGACACCGATCCCTTCAACCGCTGGCAGGCCGGGCGGTCGTTGGCGCAAAATGCATTGCTGCGGATGATCCTGGATGAGGCCGCGCCGGATGCCGATTACCTTGACGGGTTGCTGGCTGTGCTGCGCGATGGCGAACTGGATCCGGCCTATCGGGCCTTGATGCTGGGACTGCCGACGCAGTCCGAACTGGCGGCGACCCTGCATGAGCGCGGCCACACCCCCGATCCGATGATGATCTGGACCTCGGTTGAGACACTGCGGCAGGCCACGGCCCAGCACGTACAGGATCTGTTGCCCCGGCTGCACAGCGAAGCCTTGGTGGATGGCCCCTATGTGCCAGATGCCGCGCAATCCGGCAAACGCGCGCTTGGCAGCGCAGCACTGGCGCTGACCACCCGACTGGATGGCGGGGCAATGGCGGCTGGGGCGTATGCCAAAGCAGATAACATGACCCTGCAACTGACCGCTCTGTCCTGCCTGCTGCGCGCACGCAAGGGTGAGGCCGAGCTGACCGCGTTCTATGATCAGTGGCAACATGACCGCCTTGTTATGGACAAATGGTTTGGCCTTCAGGTGGCAATGGCTGCACCCGAGGCGACCGCCGACGTGGCGCAGGCCTTGACCCAACATTCCGATTTCAATTGGAAGAACCCGAACCGTTTCCGTGCCGTTATGGGTGCGCTGGCGATGAACCACGCCGGGTTCCATCAGCCTGACGGAGCCGGCTATGCCCTGCTGGCTGATTGGCTGATCCGGCTGGATCCGTTGAACCCGCAAACCACAGCGCGCATGTGTTCGGCTTTTCAAACGTGGAAACGGTATGATGCCAATCGTCAGGACATGATGCGTGCGCAGCTTTCCCGTATTGCGGAAACCCAAAACCTGTCGCGTGATACCAGTGAAATGGTGTCGCGTATCCTCGGCGCATGACGGAGTACACCTTCGCCCGCCAGAACCGGAACACGCGGACACTGGTCATTCTGGCCAGCGTCTATGCCGGTTTGATGGCTCTGGTCGTGTTGTTTGATGCCGCATGGTGGATCGTGTGGTTACTGGCTTTGGTCACCCTGCCCGCGGTTTGGGATGTGGTTCAGAACACGCGCGCAGGCGTTCAGATGGATCAGAACGCCATACGCTGGTTTACTGGCAAGCGTCAGGGCGAAGTCATGCTGCGGGATATCGATTTCTTCCGTTTTGACACCCGCTGGGACTTTTCCGTGCGCGTCTCAATCATTTTGCAATCCGGCAAGCGAATCCGTCTACCTGATGAGTCGCTTCCCCCGCACCACGATCTGGAATCCATTCTGACGGAAGCCGGGTTCCGTATAGAGCGCCATCATTTCACTGTTTTCTGAAACACTGAACCTCTGATCGGGGAATTGGACACCAAAACCGAAATCTGTTAAGTATTTATCTTGATCTGAGCTCGATATCTCGCCAGATTTAACAAACGTTCAGTGTTTTTACAGTTTTTGAGTTTCGCCATGTTTCGGTCTTTCAGGGCATTGTTTGCCCCATCCTTAACCACCCCAACCCCCGCCGCACCAGATGTGTGCGCGACACAATCCGCGTTGGCTGCCGCTTTGCCCGAGCAAGGGCAGCTCAACATTCCGGTTGCGCAAACGGGTGGTGATAACCTGATCGGCCATTCCACAATCGAACATGGGCGTTACCTGGCCAGACAGGATCGTTGGGAAGACCTGTCACAGGAGATGCGCGCCGCTGATCAGGATCGTGCCGCCGTATCGGATGGGATGCCAATTGCCGATCTTCTGGCATTTGGAGCCAGATCAGATGTGGTTCTGGCTGCGGAACATGCACTAACGGATGGCAAGGCCATTTCGGATTACGACCTGCTGGGAGGCATATCTGAGCTTGAAGGCGAGATGTCGGACAATCCGGATGATCCCATGATTGCTGCCGTTGTGGCCCTTGCCCATATCGATCTGGCCTGGGCGTGGCGCGGAACGGCCTCGGACGCGGCGCTGCCGCCGTTGCACCGGTCGCGCTGTGCGGCCCATTTTGACCGGGCTGCGTCGATCTTGCCGAAATGCCGTACCGACGCCCCGGACAGCCCGTTGATTGCTGCGGCAAGCTGCGCGCTTTTGGCCGGTCAACGCCGATCCAACGCGCGTGTGTCCGACGAATACGAGCGCCTGATCACGCTGGATCCACGCAACCAACGGCACATGCGCGCCATGGGCAGCCATCTGTTGCCCCGGTGGTTCGGAAGCTACGAAGAGCTGGAATTGCAAGCGCTGCGCACTGCGGCCCGGACCCAAGACGTATGGGGCGCGGGCGGCTACACCTGGGTTCAGTTCGATGCCATCGCGTTGGATGAAGAAGCCTGCGCGCGCGTTGATGTCGAATATTTCCTGGACGGTTTGCGCGACATCGTGCGGCTGCAACCCGATCAGCAAATGATCAATATGATGTCGGCCTATTGCGCGATCACCATCCAGAACGGCCAGAGCCAGAACGAACAAGCCGATCAGTTCCGCGCGCAAATGCGCGAGACGGCAAACTGGCTGATCCGCGACCACCTGACCGAGTTGCACCCCCTGATCTGGGCCCACGCGACCGCAGGGTTCAACAACTCGGTGCGCATCAATTCGCCCGAGCGGTTTGCGGCGCGTGGGCAGCGGGATGCATTGCGGGCCATCTCGGATCTGTTCCGGGATGAACTGCGCAGTGGTATGGATGTGACGTTCACACCATCGGGCCTGCAGTTTTCCCAGAACTAAAAGCGTCAGGATTCCCCCTTGCCCCTAGGCCCAGCCGGGCCTAATACGCAGGCTTAGACTTCTGCGGAAATGAGGCGCGCCATGCTCGATCTGACATACGAAATGCCCAAACCCAAGACCATTGCCGGGGCCAAGCACGACTGGGAACTGGTAATCGGGATGGAGGTGCACGCTCAGGTCTCATCCAATGCCAAACTGTTTTCCGGCGCGTCCACCCAATTCGGCGCTGAACCGAACTCGAACGTGGCCTTTGTGGACGCGGCGATGCCGGGGATGCTGCCTGTGATCAACGAATACTGCGTGGAACAGGCTGTGCGCACCGGGCTGGGCCTGAAAGCGGATATCAACCTGAAATCGGCGTTCGACCGCAAGAACTATTTCTACCCCGACCTGCCGCAGGGGTATCAGATCTCCCAGCTGTATCATCCGATTGTGGGTGAAGGTGAAGTACTGGTTGAGATGGGTGACGGCACCGCACGTATGGTCCGTATTGAACGTATCCATATGGAGCAGGATGCCGGCAAGTCGATCCACGACATGGACCCGCATATGTCCTTCGTGGACCTGAACCGAACCGGTGTCTGCCTGATGGAAATCGTGTCGCGCCCCGACATCCGGGGCCCGGAAGAGGCAGCCGCCTATATCGTCAAGCTGCGCCAGATCCTGCGCTATCTGGGCACCTGTGATGGCAACATGCAGAACGGCAACCTGCGGGCGGACGTCAACGTCTCGATCTGCTTGCCCGGCGCCTATGAAAAATATCAGGAAACGCAGGATTTCTCGCATCTCGGCACCCGCTGCGAAATCAAGAACATGAACTCGATGCGCTTTATTCAGCAAGCGATCGAGGTCGAAGCCCGCCGACAGATCGCCATCGTCGAAGGTGGTGGCAAGGTCGATCAGGAAACCCGCCTGTATGACCCGGACAAGGGCGAGACCCGCTCGATGCGGTCCAAGGAAGAAGCGCATGATTATCGCTATTTCCCTGACCCGGACCTGTTGCCGCTGGAGATCGAGCAGGCATGGGTCGACGACATCGCCGCCAAACTGCCCGAATTGCCCGACGAGAAAAAGGCGCGTTTTATCAATGACTTCGGCCTGACCGACTATGACGCTTCGGTGCTGACGGCGGAGGTCGAGGCCGCTGATTTCTTCGAATCCACAATTGAAAGAGTGAACCGTGATCCAAAGTGGAAGGTGAAGTCGCCACAACACGGAAATGGCTTTCTAATTGACGCAAAGGGTATTGCCAACTGGATTATCAACGAACTGTTTGGGCGGCTGAACAAAGAGGGCCATGACATCACTGAAAGTCCGGTTACACCCGAGCAATTGGCTAAAATCATATTGCTGATTGCCGAGGGTGATATCTCGGGCAAAATCGCGAAAGACCTGTTCGAGATCGTCTATACCGAAGGTGGCGATCCAGCACAGATCGTTGAAGAACGCGGCATGAAACAGGTGACCGATACTGGCGCCATTGAGGCTGCTTTGGACGAGATCATCGCCGCCAACCCGGCGCAGGTTGAGAAGGCCAAAGTGAACCCGAAACTGGCGGGCTGGTTTGTCGGTCAGGTCATGAAAGCGACCGGAGGCAAAGCGAACCCAAAGGCTGTGAACGAACTGGTCAGCAAAAAGCTTGGGTCGTAAAACTATCAATTTGTGCAGGTCAGGCATCGTCAAGTGTCGGAATTGGACAAACGGTTTTCTCACGAAATCTTAAGACTTGGGGTCAAGCCATCGGCTTGACTTCCCACTGTTCGCGCCCTTTCCTCCGCCACAGAGAGGTTAGGTATCATGCAGAACAGATTTGATCAGGAACTCCAAGACCGGCTGATGCGTTACGCAGCCATTGACAGTCAGAGTGACGAGACATCCCCCACAACCCCAAGCACGCATATCCAGTTCGACATGCTGAACCTTTTGCGCGATGAACTGACCCAGATCGGCGCGCAAGATGTCGAGATTACAGGCGACAGCGTGGTGGTTGCGACCATTCCCGGAACCGCTCCGGGGCCGACGGTGGGCTTTCTGGCCCATGTCGATACGGCTCCTCAGTTCAACGCAACCGGCGTCAAACCGCGGGTGATCAAGGGATATAACGGCGGCGATATCTCATTCCCTGACGATCCCGAACTGGTTTTGTCACCGGAAGAAAACCCTTATCTGGCCGAGAAGATTGGCCATGACCTGATTACCGCTTCGGGCACGACCCTGTTGGGTGCAGACGACAAGGCGGGCGTGTCAATCCTGATGACCATGGCGCGGCACCTGATCGAAAACCCGGATATTTCGCACGGACCGATCCGCATTGCCTTTACACCGGATGAAGAAATCGGGCGCGGTGTGACCGAACAGCTGCCCAAGGATCTGGGCGCGGATTTCGCCTATACTCTGGATGGCCAGGAAGTGGGTGAGATCGAGTATGAAAGCTTCTCGGCTGACCGCGCGGTGATCAGGATCGAAGGTGTTTCGATCCATCCCGGACTGGCCAAGGAAAAGATGGTGAACGCGGCACATTTGGCGGCAAAGATCGTGCAGACGTTGCCGCAGGCCACCATGACGCCAGAAACCACCGACGGGCGCGACGGGTTTATCCATGTCACCGACATGAATGGCGGCTCGTCCACGATGGAAATCAAGCTGATCCTGCGTGATTTCGAAATGGAGGCCCTCGAGTCGCAGCGCAACATCGTACGTCAGGTCTGCGCTGCCGTGCAGGCCACCGAACCACGCGCGACCATCACCTGCGACATCAGCCATCAGTATCGCAACATGCGCTATTGGCTGGAAAATGACATGACGCCGGTGGATCTGGCCCGCGATGCCTGCCGCGAGTTGGGGATTGAGCCGCTGTCTGTCCCGATCCGAGGCGGCACCGACGGGTCGCGCCTGACCGAGTTCGGCACCCCCTGCCCCAACATCTTCACCGGGATGCAGTGCATTCACGGACCGATGGAGTGGATTTCGGTGCAGGACATGGCACTGGCGACCGAACTGTGCCTGTCGGTTGTGGCTAAGGCGGCACAGGCGGACGGGAATAGTCAGGGCTGAAAACCGCCAGTTGGGCAACGGCTCTTTCACCCGGGGATCAGCGTGTTAAGTTGGCGCGAACAGGTGTTTAGGAACAGTTGATGCAGCGCTACGAATACAAGGTGATCCCCGCCCCGCAAAAAGGCGTCAAAGCAAAGGGCGTTAAAACGGCTGAGGGCCGCTTTGCGGTTTCGGTCGAGCAGGTTCTGAACCAGATGGGTCAGGACGGCTGGGAATATCAGCGCGCCGAGTTGCTACCCAGCGAAGAGCGCACGGGCCTGACCGGGTCGACCACGAACTGGCGTAACGTTCTGGTGTTCCGCCGCGTCGTGGCCGAAGAAATAGATGCTGCAGAGGTCGGCGGGGCGCCTGAGATGGATGACACCCCTCTGGCCCAACCGATTCCGGGCCCCGACGAAGTGCAGGCCCCTCAACCAATTGCGGCCGAGGCGGATGAACCGCCCTTGTCATTGAAACGGTCCGATGAAGCACCCGAGGCCGACGACACCTCAAAAACCTGACATTTTATGGAAGGGTTTAGGATCTGCTCCACCACACCTGGCCCTGCCATTCCAGAAAATTAATAGATATTAGATAGATACCAACCGTTTCTGCCACTGTATGCCTACCGACATCAGTAATTTTTGGTGTTCCGGCGTGTGATTCTATGTATGCCGGTCACGCATAACCGAAACCGGCACATCCCCGTGCATGTGCTCGCAGCACGCAGCACAGCAGTACCTAAAAGCTGGCTGCGATTAGAGCGAACACAGTACTCACGATCGGAAAAAAGGAATTTCACCCAAGAATTCTGTGGCATGTTAACCGAACAACCTGGAGGGACATCGAAATGGCTATTCGACAGACGCAAGGGCGGGAACGCCTGTATGACAGCATCCTGGAAACGGTGGGTGACACGCCGTGCATCCGGGTCAACCGGATCGCGCCGGATCATGTGACTGTTTACGTGAAGTTCGAAGCCTTCAACCCGGCCGGTTCGGTCAAGGACAGGCTGGCGCTGAATATTATCGAAGCGGCGGAACGCGACGGACGATTGAAGCCCGGTCAGACCGTTGTCGAAGCGACCTCGGGCAATACCGGAATCGGCCTTGCCATGGTTTGCGCCGCCAAGGGCTATCCGCTGGTAGTGACGATGGCTGAAAGCTTTTCGGTCGAACGGCGCAAGCTGATGCGTTTTCTGGGCGCAAAGGTGGTTCTGACTCCCAAAGCGCAGAAAGGGTTTGGCATGTACACCAAAGCCAAGGAACTGGCCGAGGAAAACGGGTGGTTCCTTGCCAGCCAGTTCGAGACCTCTGCCAATGCCGATATCCATGAAAACACGACGGCGCGGGAAATCCTTGCCGATTTCGAGGGGGAACGGCTGGATTATTGGGTGACGGGCTACGGCACCGGCGGCACCGTTTCCGGTGTTTCCCGTGTGTTGCGGCAAGAAAGACCCGACACGAAGATCATTCTGACCGAACCGGCCAACGCCGCGATTGTGTCATCCGGGTACGTTAACACTCGAAACGGCGATCATCAGCCCACCGAAAGCCACCCCAATTTCGAACCGCACCCGATTCAGGGATGGACGCCCGACTTTATTCCTTGGGTTCTGCAGGAAGCCATCGACAATTCCTATTACGATGAACTGACCCCTGTTTCCGGACCTGAGGGAATCGAATGGTCGCGTCGCCTTGCCTCGGAGGAAGGCATTTTCACTGGTATCTCTGGCGGATCAACATTTGCAGTGGCGATGAATCTGGCAGAAACCGCGCCAGAAGGGTCTGTCATACTGGTCATGCTGCCGGATACGGGTGAGCGTTATCTTTCGACCCCCTTGTTCGATGGAATCGAAGAGGGCATGACGAAAGAAGAATATGCAATCTCGGCCTCGACACCTTCCGCGCAGATGAGCGCCGACTGACGTCAGAAGGGCTCAGGCGCCGATATCCAACGCCAGCGCATGGATTCGAGGTACGATGTCGCCCAACGCCTTGTGCACGGCACGGTGGCGGGCGACGCGAGATTGGCCCTCGAACACAGCGGCACGGATGCGGACGTTAAAGTGGCTTTCACCACCGTCCTGATAGCCCGCGTGGCCGCGATGGCTTTCGCTGTCATCAATCACCTCAAGCTCGCGCGGGTCAAAGGCGGCTTGCAGGCGGGTTCGGATTTCGTCGGTCACGCTCATTTTTTAGCTCAGCGGCAAAAATTTTACCGCTCCCCTCTTCTACTTTCGGCTGCTTAGACTAAACTGCTGCCTCCGAGTCGAAAAGATGCGTTCGTAAGGATTAGAGCATGGCGAAGTCAGACCCCTTCGGATTCGATATGTCCGTTTCCAGCGCCAAGAAGAAGAATCCGCGCGGGCGCCGGGGCATGTCGGGCGCATCCGAAACCTCGGTGCGCATTTGTGATCACCCGGGATGCGAAGAGCCTGGCAAGTTTCGCGCGCCCAAAGCGCCGGATGTGCTGGATGACTTCTTCTGGTTCTGCCAGCAGCATGTGCGCGAATATAACCAGAAATGGAACTTCTTCGACGGCACCACCGAGGCCGAACTGAACGCGCAGCGGTCGAAAGACAAGGTGTGGGAGCGTGAGACCAAGCCGATGGGCGACCCCGAAGCCCGCGCGTGGGCCCGCCTGGGGATCGAAGACCCGCATCAGGTGCTGGGCGCCAACAGCACCCAGAACAAAGGCCGTACCGGTGGCGGTGGCGGACGTCGCTTGCCGCCCACCGAGCGTCGTGCGATTGAAATTCTCGAAGCCAATGACAGCTGGACCAAGGCCGAGGTGCGCAAGGCATACAAGAAGCTGATCAAAGTGCTTCACCCGGACATGAACGGTGGCGACCGCAGCCAGGAAGAACAGCTGCAGGAAGTCGTCTGGGCTTGGGACCAGATCAAGGACAGCCGGAACTTCAAATAAATCCACGATCCGACAGCTGTTGCCTTGTGTGTACACAGCTTGGACCGATTACAATCAAGCCCGCTGGAAACCTTGTTCAAATCCCGCAATAGTGGTGGAGTTTGAACACGGGTTTCAACGGAGCAGCCGCTGTGCGTATGCCATACCTCCTCTTGCTTTTTTCGCTGGGCGTTTATTTCGCAGCCCCGTTTCTTCCACCTGAATTCGCGTTCACCCGGGCTCTGAGCCTCCTGTTTATCGTCATCAGCCTGCTCTGGGGGCTGCGCGCGTGGCTCAGGTGGCGCAAGGCGAACACATGGATCATCGTGGATGGGTCCAACGTGATCCATTGGAAAGAGGGCCAGCCGGATCTGGGCACATTGCGGCTGGTGCTGTCGGCCCTGAAGACAGCCGGGTTCAAACCGGGCGTCGTGTTCGATGCAAATGTCGGCTACAAGCTCGAGGGCGAATACATGAACGACCGGGCGCTGAGCCGCGCTTTGGGCCTGCGTGCCAGGCAGGTCATGATCGCCCCCAAGGGCACGCCAGCGGATCCTTTGATTTTGCAGGCATCGCGGGACAGCAAGGCATGCATTGTCACAAATGATCGGTTCAAGGATTGGGTGGACGAGTTTCCGGATGTTTTGAAAGCGGACCGCCTTGTGAAAGGTGGCTTTCGCAACAATGAGCTTTGGTTTTCGCTATGACCATGAAATTGTTGATTCAAAGCCGAAAGACACAAAGCCCATGTGAACTGCTCGGATGCAGAATCTAGCGGCCAGTCTGAGGAAGAGTTGCGACCCGATTTTGTTTGGCCGAAGGATCAGTTCAAGGTCAGGCAGAATTTCAACTAGACAGGCTTTAATCCGGATACGTACTTCGCAATGCAATTGCTTCCCGGCGCTTCAAGCAAACTAAGCGAGTTTGTGGGGACACTGTCGAGTGACCACTTAACTCCGAAAATAGCGTTAGCAACTCTTTTACGTCTTCGCGGTGGAAGGATTTCAGCGCTATATCACCCAGAAATAAACTTTCAGTTGGCAAACCGTTGGACATCAGTATTGCGTGGCGACAGCAAGCAATGTGGTAGTACGTGACTGGCTCATTGAAATAAACCTGACGAATGGTTTTGTCGTTCACCAGATGGATTGCTGCGGCAAAGACCCTCGACTCTCCGTAAAACAGTTCTGCGCGCCATCCTTCCAGAACAATTCTGTGTTGCGGAGATACGTACAAATCGCGGTGAGGAATGCCTTCTCCCAATGCTCCCTTTTGGATGCAAACGGGGTGCAATTGAGGGTTGCGCTTCAAATCCTCCGCGCTCAGGGTCTTTTCTCCAATCCATTCAATAGGCAGCAGATCACCGCTGGAAAGGCGCACTTTATCCCCAACTGACAGATCCTCGACAGCGCAATACCCTTTTTCGGTCGCTATCATAGTGCCTTTAACGAAACACGGCACAGTTCCAGCGGGAAGCGCGACGGTCGCTATAAGAGAGTCGTTATTCCCATTACCAGGACCCGTAGACGCGAATATTTCGACGGTCAGCTGCGTGTTGGTAGGAATGAAGGTGCCAGGGGTGAGGTCGATAGTTAAAACCCCGCTCGACGAAATCGATACAGAATAATCTGAAGGGTTCAATCCTCCTGTCCCCGTAACAACAACACTCCATGAAGCTCCGGCCTTGGTCGCGGTGTATTGTTGCATAACCGAAGACGACCCACTGGGGATTGCGATTGAAGAAGGGCCTAGAATTGTTAGAGCCATTCGAACTTTTTCCGTTAACCAACACCGAGAGCAGATTATACATGAACATATCGCCAATTTAACCTATTATATTTTGTTATTGCAATTTTGAGATATGTGGTAGCTTTCAGGCTGCGCGTCTCAAAGGCAAAACATCCCTTTTTTGGGTTTGAGCCGAAAGTCACGAGCCTCGTCGCGCTATGCCGATAAGGCCAGTTTCAAAGAAACATCCCCTCAGCGTTTCCGCGCTGCCTCTTTCCCTTGCCCTTGCCCGCAATATGTTGCACCACACACGGGTTCAAACCCGGCAAGGCGGGTCAAGGTATAAGGACAAGGCGAATGGCTGACGGATCGAACGACGTAAACGCAAAACCCACCGAAGACATCTCGGTCCGCGACGTATTCGGCTTTGACACGGAAATGAAAGTCAAAGGCTTTGCCGAGGCCACAGACCGCGTTCCGGTCGTCGACCCGACCTACAAGTTTGACCCTGAAACAACGCTGGCCATTCTGGCAGGTTTTTCGCACAACCGTCGCGTAATGATCCAAGGCTATCACGGCACCGGCAAATCGACCCATATCGAACAGGTCGCGGCGCGACTGAACTGGCCTGCCGTTCGTGTAAACTTGGACAGCCACATCAGCCGGATCGACCTGATAGGCAAGGATGCAATCAAGCTGCGTGACGGCAAGCAGGTCACTGAGTTCCACGAAGGCATCCTGCCCTGGGCGCTGCGCAATCCCGTCGCCATCGTATTCGACGAATACGATGCGGGTCGCGCGGACGTGATGTTCGTGATCCAGCGCGTGCTGGAGCATGACGGCAAGCTGACCCTGCTGGACCAGAACGAGATCATCACCCCGAACCCGAATTTCCGTCTGTTCGCCACCGCCAACACTGTAGGTCTCGGCGACACCACGGGCCTCTATCACGGCACCCAGCAGATCAACCAGGCCCAGATGGACCGCTGGTCGCTGGTTTCGACACTGAACTATCTGAGCCACGACGCCGAAACGATGATCGTGCTGTCGAAAGCCCCGCACTACAACACCGCCGAGGGCCGCAAGACCGTCAGCCAGATGGTCACCGTCGCCGACCTGACCCGGACCGCCTTCATGAACGGCGATCTGTCCACCGTCATGAGCCCACGAACCGTGATCAACTGGGCCCAGAACGCAGAGATTTTCCGCGACGTTGGCTATGCTTTCCGCCTGTCCTTCCTGAACAAGTGTGACGAACTGGAGCGCCAGACCGTGGCCGAGTTCTATCAGCGTTGTTTTGACGAGGAATTGCCCGAGAGCGCGGCGAGCGTGAGCCTGGGATAAGCCACTGAATTGCGCCCGCTTGCGGCCGCAATGCCTCCGGCGGGGATATTTTTAGCCAGATGAAGGCGGATCCGGTTTCTCTGCTATTGGATATTGGGTCTGCAATGTGAAAGGCTTGGGGACATGGTACAAAAGAACGACAACCCCGCTGATCCGTTCAAGAAGGCTCTGGCCGAAGCCACCAAGGTCATGGCCGATGACCCCGAGTTGTCGGTAACCTACACGGTTGATCCTTCTGGCATGTCCGGCGAGTCGATGCGCCTGCCCCAAGTGTCGCGACGAATGACACGCGAAGAGGTGCTTCTGGCGCGCGGCACGGCGGATGCTCTGGCATTGCAGCGCCGGTATCATGATGACGCGACCCATGCGCGCTATGCGCCTCCGGGTGATATGGCGCGGGATCTCTATGAGGCGATGGAGACCGCTCGCTGCGAGGCGATGGGCGCGCGGGATATGCCCGGCACCGCCAGCAATATCGACGTCAAAATCGGGCATGAGGCGATCCGGCGCGGCTATGACCAATGCAAGCAACCTGCCGATGCACCTTTGGCAGTGGCCGCGGGGTATTTGATCCGGCATCTGGCCACCGGGCGCGATCTGCCCCCTGCTGCCGAAAACATCATGAACCTGTGGCGTGGGTTCATCGAGGAACAAGCTGGTGGGACATTGGAGAATCTGGACGAGATTCTCTCGGATCAGGCCGAGTTTGCCAAGTTCGCGCGCCAGATGATCAAGGATCTTGGCTATGGCGACCAGCTGGGTGATGACCCCGATGAGCTGGATGACGAGCAGGAAGATCAGGGCGAGGAAGACGCAGAGGAGCAGCCCGATCCCGACAGCACCGGTCAGGATGATCAGGACGAGCAGGACGCGGATGCGACCCCTGAGCAATCTCAGGAAGAGCAGCAGGATCAGTCACAGGCTCAGGTCTCGATGGACGAGATGGCCGAGGATGAGTTGGGCGATGAAGCGGAGATGCCCGAAGGTGAAGCTCCGCTAGAGCCCCCTGCACCGTCTCCTGCGTCCGAGGCGGACCCGGATTATCGGGTTTATCTGGACACGTATGATGAAGAGATATCGGCAGAGGATCTGGCAGAACCGGCCGAGTTGGAACGTCTGCGGGCTTATTTGGATCAGCAGTTGGAGCCTCTGAAGGGGGCGGTTTCGCGTCTGGCAAACAAACTGCAACGCCGCCTTCAGGCGCAACAGAACCGTAGTTGGGAATTCGACCGCGAGGAAGGTATTCTGGACGCCGGTCGTTTGGCACGCGTTGTGGCGAACCCAACCACACCGCTGAGCTTCAAGGTCGAGAAAGATACCGAATTCCGCGATACAGTGGTGACGCTGCTGCTGGACAATTCGGGCTCGATGCGAGGACGCCCAATTTCCATTGCCGCCATCTGTGCGGATGTTCTGGCGCGTACATTGGAACGTTGCAATGTGAAGGTCGAGATCTTGGGCTTTACCACGCGGGCGTGGAAAGGCGGTCAGGCGCGCGAGGCTTGGTTGAACGATGGACGACCACAGCAACCCGGGCGCCTGAACGATCTGCGTCACATCGTCTACAAGGGTGCCGATGCGCCCTGGCGTCGGGCGCGACCCAATCTGGGCCTGATGATGAAAGAAGGCCTGCTGAAGGAAAACATTGACGGTGAGGCGCTGGAATGGGCGCACCGGCGGATGCTGGCGCGGCGCGAGCAGCGCAAGATCCTGATGGTGATTTCAGATGGTGCCCCGGTCGATGATTCCACGCTGAGCGTGAACCCGGCCAACTATCTGGAAAAACACCTGCGCGATGTGATCGCCATGGTGGAAAAGCGCAAGATAGTCGAGCTGCTGGCCATCGGGATCGGCCATGACGTGACCCGGTATTATGACCGCGCCGTGACCATCACAGATGTGGAACAGCTGGCAGGTGCAATGACCGAGCAACTGGCGGCCCTGTTCGACAGTGATCCACGTGCACGGGCGCGTGTAATGGGGATGAAAAAGGCCAGCTGAGGCTGGCCTTACCTCCGGTGGGAGAATTTTGGAAAAGAGGAAGCACCAGAGGGGTGTTCAGATCATGGCATCCTGATCTGGACATTTCCCCAGTTGCGCCTCAGGGTCTGCCGGAAACGCAGCGAAAGAGGCCTGTTATGTTCCAATCCTTTCAAGTGACCGCGCGCCCGGAACAGGGTCCACCAAGATTGGCCGCATTGCGGGCGGAGATGGCGCAGGCAGGTTTGGACGGGTTTCTGATCCCGCGCGCAGACGCCCATCAAGGGGAATACGTGGCCCCACGTGATGAACGCCTGGCCTGGTTGACCGGCTTTACGGGCTCGGCCGGGTTTTGTGTCGCACTGCGCGATGTGGCGGGGGTGTTCATTGACGGGCGGTATCGCACTCAGGTCAAGGCTCAGGTGGCCGAGGATTTCACACCGGTGCCCTGGCCTGAGGTCAGCCTGAGTACCTGGTTGAAAGAGCAACTGCCCGACGGGGGTAAAGTTGGGTTTGACCCTTGGCTGCACGCGGCAGGGCAGATTTCCAATGCAGAACAGGATTTGAAAGGCACTGGCATAAAATTGGTGCGTTGTGACAATCTTGTAGACCGGATCTGGGCGGATCAGCCCGCCCCGCCGATGAGCCCGGTCAAGGCGCATCCGATTGAGTTCGCCGGGGAAACGACAGACAGCAAGATTGCTCGTCTAGCTGAGGGTTTGCAAAGGGTTGGGTGCTGCGCGGCAGTGATCACCCTGCCGGACTCAATCATGTGGCTGTTGAACATTCGCGGATCGGACATAGCATATAACCCCGTGGCTCATGGGTTTGCTGTGTTGCACGCCGATGGCCGGGTCGATCTGTTCATGGCGACCGAAAAGCTGGCAGAGGTACGGGATCATTTGGGGCCGAGTGTGGCTGTCAACGACCCGCGGACGTTTCTGGATGCGATCGCGGTATTGGAAGGGCCGGTGCAGGTAGACGACGGCACGCTGCCTCAGATCGTGGCAGACGCGTTGGGCGACGCCATGACAGACAGGGGTGATCCTTGCGCCTTGCCCAAGGCCTGTAAAAATCCCGCTGAGATCGCAGGCACCGCCGAGGCACATTTGCGCGACGCGGTGGCTGTGATCGAGACCTTGTGCTGGCTGGACGAACAGGCCCCCGGCAGTGTGACCGAGACGCAAGTTGTCACACAACTGGAAGAGAACCGGCGCAAGGACAATGCGCTTCAGGATATTTCGTTCGACACCATAGCAGGGACTGGACCAAACGGTGCCATCATGCATTACCGCGTGACCGAAGAGACCGATAACCGGCTGGAAAACGGTCATATTCTAGTTCTGGACAGTGGCGGGCAGTATCTTGACGGCACCACCGACATTACCCGGACCGTTGCCATCGGTGATGTCGGCACAGAAGAAAAAACCTGTTTCACTCGTGTGCTAAAGGGCATGATTGCCATGTCGATGCTACGTTGGCCCGCCGGGCTGGCGGGGCGCGATATCGAATGCGTGGCGCGCGTGCCGTTGTGGTCGGCGGGGCAGGATTTCAATCATGGGGTTGGCCACGGGGTCGGTGCTTATCTGAGCGTGCATGAGGGGCCGCAGCGCCTGTCAAAAGTCAGCCATGTACCGCTAATGCCCGGTATGGTCCTGTCGAACGAACCGGGTTACTACCGCGAGGGAGCGTTTGGCATCCGCATCGAAAACCTTGTGGTCGTGGAAGAAGCCCCCGCCCTGCCCAGCAGCGACGCAGAGCGCACCATGCTGAACTGGCGCACACTGACTTTCGTGCCGATTGACCGCAGGCTGATCCTGGTGGATATGTTGACGCCTGACGAACGCGACTGGCTGAATGCCTATCATCGCGACGTCGCGGAAAAAATCCGCCCCAGGCTGGGACATGACGCGCAACTGTGGTTGGATGCCGCAACTGCGCCAATCTGACATCGACCTGTTACATAGAACGGGCAGAGGAGTGGCCCTAATACGACGACGGAAGGAAATGGAATGACTGAGATCACGATCCAAAAAGCGCCAGGCAAATGGAGTGTCCGCTCGGGCGGTGCGATTCTGGGCGAAACAAACAATGCGCTGGAACTGCATGAAGGCGACAAGGATCCTGTGATCTACTTCCCACGCAACGATATCGCGATGGCGTTTCTGGACCAGACTGACAAGGTGACCCACTGCCCCGGCAAGGGCGATGCGACCCATTTTTCCATCGTCAACAAATCATCCGTGACCCAAAACGCGGTCTGGAGCTATGAGAGCCCGATCCCGGCTGTGGCCGAGATCAAAGGTCATCTGGCGTTTTACCCGGTCGACTCGGTGAAGGTGGAGCAGATCTAGCGCAGCCTGAGACACATTGTGGGCCGCAGTTGACCTGTTGGTTATGAGGCGAACTGGTTTGAATCAGAAGCCCGCGACCGGATTGGGCTCTTGTTCGGCTGCTCTGCGGCGCGTGATCTCTTGTCGAATTAAACCAATATGCAATCGCGCGTCATATGCACCTTGACGGTAGGCAAGCGGTAACTTGAGGTTGGCAATGCTGGTGTCCAGTTCTTCGATGCTGTCGGCCACTGCATCCACGTCGCTTAGCGTCCGAGCCTGCCCCAACTCTTCCTCAAGCGCTGCGATCCGCTGATAAAAACGCCAGACACGGCGTTTCTGGAACCACACATACCCAGATGGAACGATCCGCAAAAGCGGTGCGAGGAAAAGTAAAGGCAACAGTAACAAAAGAACACGACCAAACTGCGCAGCAATCCAATAGGGCAAAATGGAATGCAACAAGTTTGGCCCGGAGTTTATCAGTTCCTCAGCAACTTCGTTTAATGGAGCGGGCGGAGACTCCGTTTTCGGGTATTCCCTTGAACCCTGCAGAATGTCGGGCTGTCCATGAATGATCTTAGCTGCGGTAACCAGCCGATCTGCGACGGCCGGGTGCAGATCAGGCCCGGCAATCATTGATGCCCTCAATGCAAGGATCTTTACATCCTCGGGCGGTCTTGGAGGATCAAGAGTGATCGACCCAGCAGGCACGGTCACCGAACTCGCCCCTCGGAGCTTCAGTGCAAGCGCGTCGACCAAAGCCATAGGGACGAAGTCTATGTTAGGATCAAAAATCGCGTCCATCAAATAAGGCGCATCCAGAGGTGCGACAAACAAAGCTGCATCAGCTTCGTTTGAATAGAGAGCATCGATGGCTTCTGAGCCACCCGCATCTACCAGCGTAATTCCCGTATCCTCAAGCTCTGCCGCTTCGATCAGGGCAATGGCAGCCGCGCGGGTTCCCGACCCTTCTGCCCCAGCGGCAAGGCGGATGCCCTCCCATTTCCCTGCATTTCCACCGATGGAGTTGGGCTTTCCGCGAAACACCACCATTGGTTCAAGAAAAATGGCTCCCAACGAATGCAAGTCACCATCTTGAGGAAGATCGAGACCACCTTGAACGAACGCGACATCGACGTCACCGGAAACAAGCTTCTCTATGTTCTCTACAGAACCTGCGGTCTCAACCAAATCAATGTGAATGCCGTCTCGGGCCAGTTCTGCTTTGTAAAGTTGCCCGATCTGCCAATAGCCCCCTCCGCTCACTCCGGTCGCAAGCCTTATGCTGCTGGGCGGTTTCAATCCAAGAATCAGAAACGCAATCATCCCGACAAACAGGATAGGAAGGAGAAGAAAGATGAGTACACGCATGAATTCTCACATTCAGATGATGCGAACTGTTTCTTAAATCTCGCTTGTCCGCATTCTTCGCGTCAATGAAAATCAATCGAGCGGAGCATTGAATAACGCGTTAGGCAAAAAGCCGGGCTGATCTTTAACTGGCAGAATTGGGGTAACCTTGGTCGCACGAAAGCTCAGTCGGCCAGCAACCATTTCCAGAAACGCCTCATCAATCAACCAGCCGGTTCTTATTTACGTGGCCACGGATCTTACGTCGGAACCGACCTCACACATCTGTGGTATGCAAGTGAGCGGTATTTACGGCACACTTCCTTCGGGTACTACCGGAGGGTCTCATGTCGATTACACGTCGCGGTTTTACAGGGCTGATCGGGGCCGGTGCACTTGCACCCGGCATGCTGTGGGCGCAGCAGGATCCGGTTCTAGAGGCATTGCGCAGCACATTGGACGGGCGCCGGACCGCGTTTGAGGACCAGATGGCTTACCTCAGGGATCGCGACCAGCCGGACGTTGTTCCCGGGTTGTTGACCGCGATGCGCTATGCAGATCGCCGACGGGATGAGATTGTCGAGGTGATGGAGGCCCTGACCGGACAGCGCTATGGTAACGACTGGTTCGAGTGGATGCTGTGGCAAGAACGGAACTCGCAGATTGTCCCCCACCCCTCGCTGATCCCGTTCAAACGCGAAGTTCTGCTGCAGATCGATCCGAACTTCGATGTGTTCCTGCGGCCAGAATATCTGCAACGCGACCGGATGAAGATACGGCTGGAAGAAATCGCGTGGGGCGGGGTGCATAAGGATGGCATTCCTTCGCTGGACAACCCGACCCTTATCTCGCCTTCGAATGCCGGATATCTGAAAGGCGACGATCTTGTTTTTGGCGTGGCCATCAACGGGGATGAGCGTGCCTATCCGCTTCGGATTATGGGGTGGCACGAGATGTTCAACGAGGTGATCGGCGGTGTGCCCGTAGCGCTGGCTTATTGCACGCTCTGTGGATCGGGTATCTTGTTTGAAACACAGGTTTCGGGGCGACGAAAACCGTTCGTTTTCGGATCGTCAGGTTTCCTCTATCGGTCGAACAAGCTGATGTTTGATCGCGAGACACATTCGCTGTGGAATCAATACACCGGCAAACCTGTTGTGGGGCCCTTGGTGAACAGCGGGATCGCGTTGAAACAGCGCCCGGTGGTGATCACAACTTGGGACAGTTGGAAAAATTCGCACCCCAAAACGCGCGTCCTGTCGCTGAACACCGGGCATCGACGCAACTATGGCTCGGGGGTTGTGTACCGGGATTATTTCGCCTCAAGCGAGTTGATGTTCCCCGCTGTAGTGGAAGAGTCACGACATCGGCAGAAAGATTACATTTTTGCCGTGCGTCAGTTCGGGGCCGCGCGGGCCTGGCCGCTGAAGGCATTTGAAAGCAAGCCGGTGATCAATGACGCCATTGCGCAGACACCGCTGGTTCTGATCGGCGATCCAAAGGAACGCAGCGTGCGCGCCTACGAGCGTAAGGGCCATACGTTCAAAGCTACGCAAAGCGGTTTGCAAGATGGCGCAGGTCAAAGCTGGACCGTGACCGAAGACGCGTTGATCGGACCGGATGGCACGCGCTTGTCGCGGGTTGCAGGTCATATCTCGTACTGGTTTGCATGGGACAATTACTTGGGAGATGCCGCCAGCGTTTTTGGCGGGTAACGCTTAGGAATGCTCCTCTGCCGCCGTTGCAGCCAAAGCTCGGTTATACGCCTTGAGCGCGTCAACGTGATAGAGCGCCCCTACAGGCGTTTCTGATCCATCCGATTCGATAATGACAACCGGGATACAAGGGATGTCATCATGGGCAAAATAGGGCATCGCAGCTTCCAACGTGGCGCTGGCTTGAATGCACATGCCCTGCTCGATCAATTCCAGGGCCTGTTCCTTTGTAATCGAACGCGGATCGCCGATAGGGCGCATCACCGTCCCGGCGCGCAGCATGGCCAAAAGGTAAGCCTGCGGTCCGGCAGCCAGATGAACATCACGCCGTTCCAGCTGTGTCAGGAAAAAAGACCGGTCCACAAGACGCGAGGCCAGTGCCGTGGACATGGAAACCGTCACCATCACGGCAAGACCGATCTGCCAGTCACCAGTCAGTTCAAAAACAATCAGTGTGGTTGAGATAGGGGCGCCCAGAACCGCCGCAGCTACAGCACCCATTCCGGCAAAGGCATAAAGCGTGTGGGTGCCGGAGACATCCGGCAACAACCCTGTGGCGATCAGACCAAAGGCCAGTCCCGTCAGCGCACCTACCATAAGAGAAGGAGAGAACACCCCACCCCCCATGCGCCCGCCCATGGTAATCGCCACCGCAACTGTCTTGGTCACCGCAAACAGAATGGCCGTGGTCAGCACTAAATCACCGGTCAGGGCGCGAATTGTCGTCTCATACCCCACGCCGATGATATGCGGGAACCAGATTGCCATCAGCCCCAGCATCGCGCCAGACACCGCCGGGCGCAGCCAACCCGGGATGGACAGACGATTCTGGATATGGCTGCCGATATCCTCGGCAAAAAAGATTGACCGCATCAGCAGCAGCGCCACAAAGCCGCAGATCAGGCCAAGGATCAGGAATGCCGGAAGCTCGACATAGAATTGCAGCGATCCCGGCGTCTCCAGTGTGAATTCGGTAACGTCGCCATATTCCAGCCGGTTGATCACCGTTCCGGCAACCGAGGCGATGACGATTGGTGCAAAGGCATGAACGGCGAAATGGCGCAGCACAACCTCGAGCGCGAATAAAGCCCCGGCGATGGGCGCGTTGAAGCTGGCTGATACGGCGGCTGCGACCGCACAGCCCAGCAGGTCGCGGCCCGTGATCCCATCCGCGTGAATGCGGTTGCTGACCCATGTGGAGATGACACCGGCCATATGCACCACAGGGCCTTCGCGCCCAGTTGACCCCCCGGAACTGAGCGTGATCAGCGAAGCAAAAAACGAAGCGATGCCCGCCTTGACCTCGACTCGCCCGTCAGTGACCGCAGAGCCTTCGATGACATCAGCTACGGACCGTACACGCCCGTCATTGGTGAACCGGTTCAAGATCACGCCCACAACCAGACCACCGATGATGGGAATGATCAGGACCATGAACCAGGGTAGTTTTTCGACATGGCTGTGCAGCAGCAGGATATCATCGGTGTCATAAAGATAAGTCTGCAAGGCTCGGATGGCTTTACGGAAACCAAGCGCCATGAACCCTGCCGCGATACCGATGGCCAGTGCGATGAACCAGAACTGGATCTGGCTTGGGCCCCGATGCAGCATCACCCGCCACGCATCCTTGATCGCGGCCAGAGCCTGATTGAACTGGTTGCGCAGAACGGTGCGGGTCGATTGGGTCATTGGCCCTCGGGGATCATCACTTACACCTTAGTAAGCCACGGAGCGCCCATATAAAAGTGAGATAGCGACAGTGTGAGCATCAATTCACGCCATAGGCACGTCAGGTCTGCAGCAAGGCCCGGGCGGCAGCGCGCGCTTCTTCGGTTATGCTGTCGCCTGCCACCATGCGCGCGATCTCGTCCACACGGTCCGGTTCGGCCAAGGGAATAACGGTGGACAGGGTTTGCCCCTCTGTCACATGTTTCTGCACGCGCCAGTGATGCGCGGCGCGGGCGGCCACTTGGGGGGAATGGGTGACAACCAGCACCTGTCCGCCCTGTGCCAGCGATGCCAGCCTGCGTCCAACCGCATCCGCCGTAGCGCCGCCAACACCGCGGTCGATCTCGTCAAAGATCATCGTACGGGCGCTGTCATCCCCTGTCAGGCAGACCTTGAGCGCCAGCAGGAAGCGGCTGAGCTCGCCCCCCGAAGCAATCTTGTTCAGCGGCCCTGCCGGAGCACCGGGATTGGTAGCCACGGTGAAGGCCACCGCGTCGGTGCCCTCGGGGCCCGGCTCAGACGGGGTGACTTCAGTTTCGAACACAGCGCGTTCCATCTTGAGTGGGGCGAGTTCGGCCATGACGGCCGTGTCCAACCGCCCTGCTGCGGCAGTACGGGCTGCGCTGAGCGCGGCGGCGACAGTGTCATAGGCAGCCTTCGCCGTATCCACGGCTGCACGTTTATCTGCCAGATCGGCATCACCTGCATCCAAGCGATTCAGGCGGTCGCGCAGCGTTTCGGCAAAAACCCCCAGCTCATCCGGAGTCACGTCATGCTTGCGGGCCAACGCACGGATGGCAAACAGGCGTTCCTCGGCCTGTTCCAGTTCCACCGGGTTGAAATCCAACGCCTGAAGGCAGGCGTTTACACCGTCCTGCGCCTCACCCAGTTCGATCATTGCACGCCCCAACGCGGCAATCGGATCCTCCAATTGGCCACCCGCATTGTCAGACGCACCTTCCAGCCAGCGGATGGCGTCGGACATCGCCCCTTCGGCCCCATCGCCGGACAGCAAGGCAAAGGCACGCGCAACGTCGTCGCGGATACGCTCGGCCCCTTGCATCATGCGGCGGCGAGCATCCAGTTCGGCGTCTTCACCGGGTTGTGGATCCAACTGGTCCAGTTCGGCCACAGCGTGGCGCAGGAATTCTTCTTCGCTACGGACAACCGCCAGAGCGGCCTCTGTCTCTGCCAGGGCTTTGCGGGTGCGCGACATTTCAGTCCAGGCCGCGCGGACCTTGGCCAGTTGGTCCGAGACCCCGGCGAAGTCGTCCAGCATCGCCCGGTGACCGCGCGGGTTCAGCAGCCCTCGGTCGTCATGCTGGCCGTGCAGTTCGATCAGAGTCTCGGAGAGCGCCCGCAATACCTCGCCCGAGCAGCGGCGGTCATTGACCCAAGCGGTCTTGCGCCCCTCGGCGGTGTTGACGCGGCGCAGAATCAGTTCTTCACCACCCGGCAGGCCAGCTTCGGCCAGAATCGAATGCGCTGGGTGATCGGTGGAGAGTTGAAACTCGGCGACAACTTCGCCCTGTGCAGAACCTTGCCGCACCAATTCGGCCCGTCCGCGCCAGCCCAGAACGAAACCCAGCGAATCCAGAAGAATCGACTTGCCCGCACCGGTCTCGCCCGTCAACGCGTTCAGCCCCGGTTGGAACGTCAGCTCCAACCGATCGATGATCAGCATGTCGCGGATATCAAGGGCGCGTAGCATCCGGTCGTTAGCGTCCCAGACCAAAGGCCATGGCGATTACAACCACTCACCTTTGATGGTTTGACGATAGATCGTGTTCAGCCAGTTGTTTCCACGGCTCTTGAGTTTCAGCCCGCGCGAGGTCAGCAGCTTATAGGCATCGTCATACCATTCCGTGGATTGATAGTTATATCCAAGGATTGCCCCCGCAGACTGCGCTTCATCCAGCAGTCCGAGGGACAGATAAGCCTCGACCAGACGATACAGCGCTTCGGCGGTATGAGAGGTGGTCTGGAAGTCTTCGACGACAACGCGGAATCGGTTGATCGCCGCGATGTAGTGATCCTGACGCAGGTAATAGCGCCCAATCTCCATCTCCTTACCGGCAAGATGGTCGAAAGCCAGATCGAATTTCAGAACCGCCGAGGTGGCGTATTCGCTGTCAGGGTAGACCTCGATCACAGTGCGCAACGATTGCAGTGCCTGGAAGGTCAGGCCCTGATCGCGGCCAACCTCATCGATCTGGTCATAATAGCTGAGTGCCAGCAGGTATTGCGCGTAGGCTGCGTCTTCATCCGTCGGGTAGAAGTCGATATAGCGCTGCGCCGCAGCCCGGCTTTCTTCGTAGTTCTTGTCCGAATGGAATGAAAACGCCTGCATGATCAGCGCGCGTTTGGCCCAATCGGAATAAGGATACAGACGTTCGACTTCCGAGAAGTACCACGCTGCATCGTCCGAACGATTCTGCGACAGTTCGTATTCACCACGCGTAAAAATCTGCTCGGGCGTGAACCCTTCCAGATTCTGATCGCGGTCAGCGCCTTTGTTACTGCATGCTGTCAAAACTGCTGCCAGAAGAATCGCACCTGCGAACCTGACTGCCGCTTTGCTGCCAACCATACCGCCCATCCTTGTCGTCTTACTTAATGGGGCTCGCCCCGAATTGAGCCATGGTCTAGCACAGAAAATTCCGGTGCAAAACGCCTTATGCAACTTCTGGCGTAAATGTCGTCAGAGTTGATCGGCTCAGGCAACTTCGGGAATTTCGTTCACGATCAACCCTTGCCCCGGCAGACGCGCGGCCTGTTGCGGTGTGCACAGAACCGGACGCACGGCACCCGGCGTTTCAAACAGGTTGCACAACAAGGTGTTGGTCAGGGAATGGCCCGACTTGTTACCGGTGAAGTGGCCCAGAATCGGACCACCTGCCAGATAAAGATCGCCCAGTGCATCCAGCATCTTGTGACGCACAGCTTCGTCCGCACGGCGGAAGCCGCCGGGCGTCAGCACCTCGTCGCCCTGAACAACAACGGCATTGTCCAGTGTACCACCCAAGGCCAGACCGTTGGCACGCATGGCTTCGACATCGGTGCGACGGCAGAACGTACGGCAATCGCTGAGCTCGCGTGCAAAAGAACCGTTGCGCATATCCAGCGTTTTCGTCTGGCTGCCGATGGCGCTGTCTTCGAAATCGATGTGGAAGTCGATGATCAGGCCGTCCGCAGGCACGATGCTGGCGTCTGCGCCTTCGCGTGACGCGGTCACGGGTTTCAGAACTTCATAGGCCAGAACCGGGCTGGCCTGGCGGCGCACGCCCTTGGACATGATTCCGCGCACGAAATCGATCGACGACCCATCCATAATCGGAACTTCGGGACCGTCAATCTCGATCAACGCGTTGTGGACACCACACCCGGCCAGCGCAGCCATGATATGTTCGATGGTCGAGACCGATACACCCGCCTCATTCACCAGGCGGGTGCAGAGCGGCGTACGCTCGACCGCATGGTAGATAGCAGGGATCATTGCATCGCCCAGATGAATATCCGTCCGTTTGAACCAGATTCCGTGACCGGCGGCAGCGGGCTTGAGAACCATGGTGGCGGGTTGGCCGCCGTGCAGCCCAACGCCTTTGAACGTGACCGGAGATTTGAGCGTATGTTGCAAAATGGGCCTCGGTGAGCAGTGTCCAGCCTGCGAGGGCTGTGTTGGACACTCAGTTAAGGAAGCCTGCGTCAAGGCTCAACTCACTCTTTGTAACCGAATGAAACATGTATGTAACAGATCGGCAAAACCCTGCTTACATCTTCGTAAGATACCATTTTCAAACAATAAAGGGCCGCTGAGAAGCGGCCCTGTGAGTGGATTTTGTTACCGCGATCAGTTGGCTTGACGGCGCAGGAAGGCGGGAATTTCAATACGATCCTGTTCCGGGTCGGCCTCATCCTGGGCCGGTGCGGTGGCTTCGGACTGGCGCAAAACGGGCTGCTGACGTGGTGCTTGCGCCGGTGTATCCGCAGCATGGCCGGTCATCCGATCAATCAGTCGATTGAAGCCAAAACGCGAGCGTTCTTCAGGTTCAGGCTGCGAACCAACCTCGGGCTGACGCGGCTCAGCCGGGCGTTGCGGCGCTGAAGGAACCTTTTGAACCGCCGCCTGCAAACGTTGGAGCGCTTCGGGCGACGGTGTGCCTGCGGCCTGATGCCCGCGTGGCGCGACATAGCTTTCGGGCGCATGTTCGATATGCTCGGGCTGAGGTTCGAATTCGGCCACGCGCGGCTGGTAAGCCGGCGGTGGCAGGTCGTCGCTCTCACGCTCGTCACGCGGTTGGAACTGCGGTTGCGCAGGCTCTTCTGCGGCCTCAAACAGCGAAGGTTCGCGAGTTTCTTCCATCTGAGGCGCCGCGTCCGCCACTTCTGCTGCAACAGGTGCTTCTTCCTGAACGTGCTCTTCCGCCGAAACGGTGCGGGTCAGCGGCTCGGACATCGAGCGGCGCGCAACCGGCACATCTGCGGATTTTTCGCTGGCGTCGATGCCGGTGGCAACGACCGATACGCGCATTCCACCTTCCATCACGGTGTCCAGAGTCGACCCTACAATGATGTTCGCTTCTGGATCCACTTCCTCGCGAATACGATTGGCGGCTTCGTCCAGTTCGAACAGGGTCAGGTCGTGGCTGCCAGTGATGTTGATCAGCACGCCCTTCGCGCCCTTGAGGCTGATTTCGTCCAACAGCGGGTTGGCAATGGCTTTTTCCGCCGCCTGAACAGCGCGATCTTCACCGGTCGCTTCACCGGTGCCCATCATCGCCTTGCCCATTTCGTCCATCACCGCGCGAACGTCGGCAAAGTCGAGGTTGATCAGGCCCGGACGCACCATCAGGTCCGTCACCCCCTTAACCCCTTGGTACAGAACGTCGTCCGCCATCGAGAACGCCTCGGTAAAGGTGGTTTTCTCATTGGCCAGGCGGAACAGGTTCTGGTTGGGGATGATGATCAGCGTGTCGACAACCTGTTGCAGCGCTTCAACACCGTCTTCGGCCTGACGCATCCGCTTGGCCCCTTCGAACTGGAAAGGTTTGGTGACAACACCAACGGTCAGAACGCCCAGTTCACGGGCGGCTTGTGCGATGATCGGTGCGGCGCCGGTGCCGGTGCCACCGCCCATACCAGCAGTGATGAAGCACATATGAGCCCCAGCCAGATGATCGACGATCTGTTCAATGCTCTCTTCGGCAGCAGCAGCCCCCACGGTCGGACGTGCCCCTGCCCCCAGACCTTCGGTGACTTTCACGCCCAGTTGCACACGTGCCGAGGACTGACTTTGCTGCAGTGCTTGCGCGTCGGTGTTGGCGACCACAAAGTCGACACCGTCCAGCTGTTTCTCAATCATGTTGTTGACAGCGTTCCCGCCTGCACCGCCAACGCCAAATACTGTAATCCGAGGCTTCAGTTCGTCGTGCCCGGGCATCGAAAGATTCAATGTCATGCTCTGTCCGCCTGTATTTTTGTCCCGCCAAAGCGGTGTTTTTCTTACCTATCCTTGGACGATTCTAGCCGGATGATGCGAAAAGGTCACGTCAAAAATCGCGTTTCACCACAAAATATGGAGGAAATAAGGCACGAACCGGCGGCATTTTGCAGGCTCTGCCAGATGTAGCGGAAACATTGGCGATCATCACAAGACACCCGACAGGCCGCGAAGGTTTTGCTACCCTTCACGCTCTGATAGATCGTCATTCACACTGCGGAAAACTGCTCAGGTCCTGCCGCGAGACCTCTGACGGGCCTTGTGGATATCTTGAGGGATAAATCGTCCTGCCGCAACCGGATTTTTCAACTGGTCGGGGCATTTGGGCAGTTCAAGCTGCTTTCCGTAATGCTGCGCACTTCTTGAATCTCTCCGTCCACGAAGGAGGCGAGCCGCACCATCAGGCGGTCTTCGTGCAAGAAGGGCCACCAACAGACAGGAATTCCATCCGGGTCGTTGTCATAGAGAAAGCAGATCTGACCGTTTTGCGTGGTAATTTGCCCATAAACACAGCCACGCCCTTCTTCCCGCCAAACCGAGACGTGGCGGTTCAGAAATTGCTCGGTCCCGACCAGTTCTCCACTGCGAATCTCATAAAACATGAGTGATTTGCCAACAGCCGCATCTAGAAATGCGTCCGGCGTGATCATGCTCTGGGCCATGGCCCAACCGGGCAGCAGGGCAACGCTCAGCGCGGCCCCTCGCAGATGTTTACCAATTATCACGAAACCACCGCACGGCGCGCTTGAACGGGCGCGCAGCATAGGTGTCGACTGGGATCTCGAAGTCCCACCATTCATCCTGCGGGTGGGCCGCAAACAGGCTGAGACCCACGGCAGAGGAAAACGCGGGACCCGTTGCCGATTGCGGCAAGCCATGTACACGCAGCGGGCGTCCCAGGCGCACGCGCTGCCCCAGAATGCGGGTAGCAAGCCCATCCAGCCCCATGATCTGACTGCCGCCCCCGGTCAGAACGATCTGTTGGCTTGGCATATGTTCGAACCCGGCGGCATCCAGCCGCACGCGGACTTCTTCCAGAATTTCTTCGACGCGCGGACGCATGATGCCGATCAGCTCGGCCCGGCTGACAGTGCGACGGTCATGTTCCCAGTCGCCCGTGTCGCCACCAATGTCGATCATGTCCCGGTCATCGGCCCCGGTTGCGTGAACGCCCCCATTGAAGGTTTTGATCCGTTCGGCCACTGCCGCTGGCACACCCAGACCCATCGAGATGTCGCTGGTCACATGATCGCCGCCCATGCCGACGCAATCCGCGTAGATCATGTGTTTTTTCATGAAGATCGACACGCTGGTGGTGCCACCGCCCATATCAATACAGGCTGCGCCAAGCTCTTGTTCATCTTCGACCAACGCTGAAACGCCCGAGACATAGGCCGAGTTGGCAATGCCTGCCAGCTCAAGGTCACAGCGCTTGATACAGCGCACGATGTTCTGGATCGCCGTCGCATCGACAGTCAGCATATGCATGTCGACCGCAAGGCTTTGGCCCATCTGTCCGCGCGGATCAATCAGGCCAGAACGGTTGTCCAGCGCAAAGTTCACTGGTTGCGCATGCAGTACCTCGCGCCCCTCGCCGTAATCGGGCACGTCACAGGCGTTCAAAACGCGTCCAACCTCGGCCTCGGACACAAGCTGACCGTCAAGGTCCACCTGCGCGTCCAACCCGTATGAGCGAGGGTTGGCCCCCGAGAAACAGGCAATCACGTGATCAACACGGATATCGGCCATTTTCTGCGCCGCCTGCAGCGCGGTGCGAATGGCGCGTTCGGTTTCCTGCATGGCGGTGACTTCGCCAAATTGCACTCCGCGAGAGCGCGTGGTCGCCGCTCCGATGACGCGGAACCCAGTCTGACCGGCCATCGAGCCGATGGTGTTGTCTTCACTCAGTCGGCCAGTGCCGTCAAAACGCAAAACAAGGCAGGCAATTTTGGAACTGCCCACGTCCAGAATGGCGATCACACCGCGTTGCAAAGCCTGCCGCCGCATCTGCCGCATGGCACGTTGGGACTGATAAAGATCGGTCATCATTGTCGTTACTGCCCGTTACTCACATTCACTTTTGTATTCCACCAGTCTTCGCTGGCGGCTTTGGTCATTCGGATGGTTGGACGCTGGCCAAGGCGCATATCCACCACGGCCACGTCGCGTTCCAGAAGGTCCTGCACTTCGTTCACAGCAAGCACGCGCTCCAGCGCGCGCACCGGGCGGTCGGTCGGCAGCATGATGCGCTGACCGCGGTCCAGAACCAGATCCCAGCGCCGCTCGCCCACACGTACAAGCCCGCGCACTCGATTGCCCAGGCTGCGCGAAGTCCGGAATAGCTCGAGCGCTTCAGCCACATGGGCATCCGCGCCCCTGCCCGCAATCAACGGCAGGTCAACATGATCCTTGCGCGAGGGGGTTTCCTTGACATGGGCTCCGGTTTCATCCAGCAGCTCCAACCCATCGCGGGTGCGCCAGACGATCACGGGTTGCCGCTCGACCACATCCACTTGCAGGATGCCGCCCGGGCGGATGCGCACGGTTGCGGATTTCACCGGGTCCAGCCCAGTGATCGTGTCGCGCATATGCTCGACGTCCAGATCCCAGGAACTGATCGGGAAATCCAGAGGCACAACCTCGCGAATATCCTCGGACAGGCTGGTCCCCGCCCCATCGATGGCCATCAGATTGACCATGAATTCGGGGCGGTCCTGAATCGAGGTGCGGATATCGGCGGCAAAGGCCATGACAGCCTCGCGTCGCTCTTCCGAGGCGAAGTAAAGCCCAACGGCTGCCGCAACGGCGCAGAGTGGCAGACCCACTTTGACGCCCATGCGAATGCCCGGCGTCAGCATCCATCGCTGGAGCCGATAGCTGAGACGCGAAGGCGCCGGATCGCTGCGGCGCGCAGTGCGTGAAAACACCCGTGCCCCACGCAGGCGCAAAAGCGGCTCGGTCTCATGCGGTTCTGTGTCCGCCGAGGCGAAATCAGCATCCGGCCCCGAAAGGGGTTTGGACCGATGGATTTCCAACGAACGGCTGGCGGTCAGCGGTCGCATGTGGCGTCCTCCACCATCCAGGCGCAAAGCTGGCCGAATGTCATGCCCAGATGGGCGGCCTGTTCCGGGGCCAGCGATGTAGGCGTCATGCCGGGTTGAGTGTTGGTCTCCAGCAGAAACAGACCATCGGCGCCCATGCTGTCATCCCACCGAAAATCGGTACGGCTGACGCCCCTACATCCCAAGGCATCATGCGCCCGCCCTGCGTAGTCCGTGCAGCGGTCAAAGATGTCTTGCGGGATATCGGCGGGCAACACATGCCAAGACCCGCCGGGCTTGTACTTGGCATCATAATCGTACCAACCGCCATCAATCATGATCTCGGTCACGGTCAGGGCGCGGTCGCCCATCACGGTCACGGTCAGTTCGCGCCCTGCCACGTATTTTTCGACCATGATCTGATCGGGCATATCTTCAGACAATTGCGGCGGGCCGTTGGCGTTTTCGTGCACGATGTAGATGCCGACGCTGGAGCCTTCGTTGTTCGGCTTGGCCACGTAAGGCGGTTCCAGCACGTGCGCTTCGATCACTGCAGTTTTCGGAACGATCAAACTGGGAACTACGGGCAGCCCTACGGCCTGATACACTTCCTTGCTACGCTGTTTATCCATCGCCAGGGCCGAGGCCAGCACGCCAGAGTGCGTATAGGGAATCCGCATCCATTCCAGCAGACCCTGAACGCAACCGTCTTCACCCCAGCGGCCATGCAGGGCATTGAAAACCACATCCGGCTTGATGTCCAAAAGGCGCGCATAGAGGTCGGGACCTGCGTCCAGCTCGACCACTTCAAAACCTTCTCCCACAAGGGCGGCTGCGCATTCGCGCCCAGAACTGAGAGACACCTCGCGTTCCGCCGAGGGTCCACCCATCAATACCACCACTTTGGGGTTTGTCCTGCTCGACATACCCAACGTGCGCCTCAATGTCCCCGGACCTTATGTCTTGGTCCGTACTGCGTTTATGCCTTTGATCCGTCGCCTGAATTTGCCTGTTATTGGTCTGACGGTTGGGGCTTTATTCTTTCAGCGGATCTCCGACCCGCATGATTTCCCACTCTAGCGTGATGCCGCTTGTTTCGTAAACCTTTTTTCGCACTTCTTCACCCAAACCCTCAAGGTCAGCAGCGGTGGCGGTGCCGGTATTGATCAGGAAATTCGAGTGTTTGGAACTCATCTGCGCACCGCCAAGCGTCGCGCCACGCATCCCTGCATCGTCGATCACTTTCCACGCCTTAAGATCATGCACGTCATCCGCCTGACCCGTCGAGGAAAACCCCGCCGGGTTGCGAAAGGTCGACCCTGCGCTACGGTCCTTGGTCGGCTGGGTTTCGTCGCGCTTTTTCAGCTGCGCTTCCATGCGGGCATGGAGGTCTTCGGGACTGCCCGACGGGCCTTCAAACGTGGCGGAAACTAACACTGCTCCTTCGGGCAGGTCTGTTTGTCGATAGCGGAAATTTAGGTCATCCGGCGTGAGGTTCAGAACCTCACCGCACCTTGTGACAATGGTGGCCTTTTGCAGCACATCCGCCGTGTAGCTGCCATAGCATCCCGCGTTCATCCGCACTGCCCCACCGATCGAGCCGGGGATGGTCCTCAGAAACGTAAGGTCCACCCCCGCGTCCGCCGCCTTGCGTGCCACATGAGCATCCAGCGCGGCAGACCCGGCAGTGACGGTGGTTCCGTCGACCTCAATCCTGTTGAATCCGCGCCCCAACCGAATCACCACTGCGCGCAGGCCACCATCCCGCACGATCAGGTTCGAACCAACCCCCATTGGGAAGACAGGAACATCTGACGGAAGATCACGCAGAAACGCCTGCAGGTCTTCGAGGTCGGCAGGTTGGAACAGGTAGTCCGCCGGGCCGCCAACACGCAGCCAGGTGAGGTCGTTCAGCGGGCGTGCCGAGTTCAGGCGCCCCCGAACTTCAGGCAGGTTGCTCATGCGTTTGACTTTGCGGCCAGCCCGCGCCCACCAACGCCGCCGGCGATCACAGCAAGCAGGAAGGGCAGGACCGAGCCGGTCAGCCAGACGAAGGGTCCGAATGCCTGTTCTTCTTCACCTGTTCCGACGCCCGCCAGCATTACGATCAGCACCAAGGCACCAGCCGAGGTCAGGCCGATGAGCCATAACAAACCCCTGATTCCGATCCACCGCCCGGCAACAAACCCGGCTACAGCACCAAGGATCAAAGAAATGAGCGGCAGATAAGCGAAAGTGGCGATGTCGACCATGGAGCCTCCTGAAAACGACCGTTACTTATTGGCCGCCTTCATGCCCTGCATTTTTGTCTTTGTCCAACGGGTCAGGTAAATCATCGGCCAGCGCAGCATGGACATGCCCATCCCCAGTACCAACAGGCCGATCCACGGGCCGTGCTGGTACGTGACATAGCCCAGGATCGGGATTCCCACGGCGATCAGGATGTAAGCCCGTGTCCAGTGGTTATCCTTGCTGGGGATCATCGCAAGAATATTGGCAGACAAGCCCCAAAGAGCGGCCAGAGCGAGGGACCAGCTCATTCTGCCACCTCTCGGCCCGTCCATTTGCGCCAGTAATAGCGGATCGGGTTGCGGAACATCGACACGAAGCCACCAAAGGCGAGAACAGACCAAACCCAGCCGTGGCCATATCCCAACCAAACGATCAGAACCGGCGCGCAGATCAAAAGGACGATCCCAGGAGGGAATTGCAGCCGCATCGGCAGCATCGCCACAACGGTCGCACAGATCACCCAGAGGGCCGCAAAGATTACGGAATAATCCATTTCCCCTCCGAAGGTCGGTGATGGCGGGTAGCAGGTTGGTTCACCCTATGGTTGCACACCAATGGACCGGAATGTCAAACAGCTTGTTTTCTTAACAGTCTCTCGGGCAGAGCATTGGCCCAGGCGCTGATCGTACCGGCCCCGAGGCAAACGACCATGTCTCCTGGACGGGCCTGTTCCCGCACCAAACGCTCAAGATCGTTTTCGTCCAACAGCGCCCGTGCGTGGCGGTGGCCATGGCGGATCAACCCCTGCACCAGATCGTCGCGGGAGGCCCCTTCGATCGGCTCTTCACCAGCCGCGAAGATATCAGCGATGGCCACGACATCGGCGTCGTTAAAACAGGTGCAGAAATCGTCGAACAGGTTGGACAGGCGTGAGTAGCGGTGAGGTTGGTGAACGGCGATGACGCGGCCTTCGGTCGCTTGGCGCGCAGCCTTTAGGACAGCAGCGATTTCGACCGGATGATGGCCGTAGTCATCGATGATGGTGACACCGTCAACTTCTCCAACCTTGGTGAAGCGCCGATTGACCCCGCCAAAATTGGCCAGGGCCTCGCGAATCTCAGTCGCTTTCATACCCAGATGGCGCGCAACGGCCACAGCAGACAGCGCGTTCGAGACATTATGATCACCGGGCATCGGCAGGGTGCAGCCTTCGATCACCTTGTCTTCGTATTGCAGGTGAATGTCGAAATGGGCGACGCCGCCCTTATATGTCAGGTTTTCCGCCCGCACATCGGCCTGTGCATTGAACCCATAGGTGCGCACGCGGCGGTCGGCGATACGACCAACCAGAGCCTGAACCTCGGCATGGTCAGTGCAGCAGACAGCGAGGCCATAGAATGGCAGGTTCGAAACAAACTCGTGGAAACCGTCCCGCAATCTGTCGAAATCGCCCCAGTGCTCCATATGCTCGGGGTCGATATTGGTGACGATGGCGATGGTAGCGGGCAGACGGTTGAAGGAGCCGTCGGACTCGTCCGCCTCAACCACCATCCATTCGCCCTGCCCCATGCGTGCATTCGAGCCATAGGCGTGGATGATGCCACCATTGATTACAGTCGGGTCAAAATCTCCCGCCACCATGAGTTCCGCCATCATCGTGGTTGTGGTGGTCTTGCCGTGCGTGCCGGCAATGGCGATGTTCGAGCGCAAGCGCATCAACTCGGCCAGCATGTCGGCCCGGCGAACGACGGGCAGCCCTTGCGCGCGCGCTTCATCCAGTTCCGGGTTGCCCGGTTTGATCGCGGTCGAGACGACCACAACGGCGGCGTTTTCCAGGTTTTCGGCCCGTTGTCCGACAAAAATCTCTGCGCCCAAACTTGCTAAGCGGTCGGTGATCTTGGAAGTCTTGAGGTCCGAGCCCTGCACCCGGTACCCCAAATTGAGAAGAACCTCGGCGATCCCGGACATCCCGATCCCTCCGATCCCAACAAAGTGAATCGGTCCTACGTCTTGCGGCAGTTTGGTTGCAGGATTCATGCGGTCTCCTTCTGCGCCAGTTGTTCGACAAGATGCACCAGACGCTCGGTCGCGTCGGGGGCACCGGTCGAAAGGGCGGCATGGGCCATTTTCTGTGCGGCTTCGGGGTTGGTCAGAACCGTGGTGATTTGCTGCGTCAATGCGTGAACGTCAAGGGCGTTTTCGGGGACCATGATCGCACCGCCAGCCTGTACCAGTCCGCGCGCATTGGCGGTTTGGTGATCTCCGGCGGCGGCGGCAAACGGGACCAGGATCGAGGGTCGCCCAATGACAGAGATATCGGCAACACTGGACGCGCCCGAGCGCGAGATCACCAGTTGAGCATCCGACATCCGGCGAGGCACGTCCGCGAAAAAGGTCTGAACTTCGGCGCGGATGCCATGATCATTGTAGAACGCTGTGACGCGCGCACTGTCCTCATCCCGCGCCTGATGCGAAACACGGATGTGGTTACGGATGTTTTCAGGCAAGGCGGCAATGGCCTCGGGCACCACGTCGCTCAGGATACGCGCGCCTTGTGAGCCCCCCATGACCAAAATCGACATCGGGTAGTCGCCGGGCGGGATGTATCCGGCGGCAGCGCGGTCCAGTACGGCGGCGCGCACCGGGTTGCCGGTGTGGACGCCCTGTGCCCCTTCGGGCAAGTCCGTTGGCCAGACACCGCATGCAACCTGCGCAACTCGGGTGGCGAAAAGCTTGTTCACACGGCCCAACACACCGTTCTGTTCGTGGATCATGCGTGGGATCTTTAGCAGTGTTGCCGCGCCCAACGCAGGGATCGACGGATACCCGCCAAACCCAACAACCACGTCGGGCTTATCACGCATCATCTGGAACGCCATGCTGGTTACACCGCCCACGATCTTTGGGCCGACCAGCGCCTTGGCTGCCAAACCGCCGCGCGCGAAGGTAGCCGAGGACACCTCGGTAATCTCGGTCGCATCCGGGAAGCCACCTGTATAACGCGCACCGCGTGGATCGGTGGACAGGCGCACCCGCCAGCCCTTCTGCAGCAAAGCCTCGGCCAAGGCCTGAGCGGGGAACATGTGGCCCCCGGTTCCGCCAGCCGCAATCAACAGGTAAGGGCTCCCCATTATCCTCGTCCGCGTAAAATATCGCCAAGTTCGCCTTGAGGGCGGGTTCGGGTGAAGGCCAGTAACATGCCGATGGCAATGCCGCCCGCAATCAGGGACGACCCGCCATAGCTGACAAACGGCAACGTCATGCCCTTGGCGGGCAACAGGCGCACGGCGACACCCATATTGATCATCGCCTGAACCCCAAACATGCAGGCCAGACCAGTGCCTGCCAGACGGATGAACATGTCGCGTTCGCGCATCAGGCGAAGCAGAGACCGCACCACGATCAGTGAGTACACCGCAATGATGATCAGCACCAGGATCAGGCCATATTCCTCGGCCGCAACCGCAATGATGAAGTCGGTATGGGCATCGGGCAGAGACCATTTCACCTGCCCCTCGCCCACGCCAACGCCGAACAGCCCGCCTTCGCGGATGGCATTGGTGGCATAGCCCAACTGGGTGGTCGGATCGACCTCTTGGTTCAGGAAGCCATCGATGCGGCGGGCGAAGTGTTCGGAGTTTGAATAGGCAAACATGCCGCCCAATACGACCGCCCCTGCCATGCCGACGAGCAGAAGCATTGGGGCCCCCGCCACAAAATACATCACACCCCAACCGAACAGGATCAGGCAGGCCTGACCGAAATCGGGCTGCATCACCAGCATCCCGACAATCGCCATACACAGTGCAAAGGACCAAATCCGCCCCGGAGGGCCGTTAATTTGTTGCGAGGCAGCCAACAGCCATGCAGCCACGACAATGAAACCGGGCTTCAAGAACTCGGACGGCTGCAGCGAGGCGAAGCCCAGCGAATACCAGCGCACAGCACCCTTACCAAAGTCGGTCCCGAAGACCGGCAGAAAGACCAGCGCCACAAATGACGCCAGAAACCCAAGAACGGCCAAACGCCGCACCAAGGTCGGAGACATCATTGATGTCAGCAACATCGCGATCAGCGCCAATCCGCCGAAGATGGCCTGACGCTCGACATAATGGAAAGGATCGAACCCGTTGCGCCCAGCCAGCGGAGGGGATGAGGCCAGCCCCAGCAACAACCCGATGGTAAAAAGAATCAGAACGCAGGACATCGTCCAGCGATCAATTGTACGCCACCACTTCGGTAGAATCGGTTCTCCGCGCTGGTCCTGGACCGCGCCATACACCATCTCAGTCATGAGATACCGCCACTCTCTGCCTCGTTCACGTCCCGTTTTCGGGATCTGATTGAGAGTTTACAGGGTATTTTGCGTTTGGGCTAGTAGGATGACAGAGCCATTGCCAAAATTACCCCCAGGACCAATGATCTGAAAACTGGCACTTGAACTTCAACAGAGTCTTGGATCACGAACCAACAAGATCGTAGTGCTTGATGGTTCTGGCTTCGACCAGTTCAGCTTCAGCGGGATCGATATGCGGGCTTGTGTAATCCTCGCCGACGAATGCTTTCAGCGCGTCCAGGCTGTTCCAAACCATGACAAAACTGAATTCGCGCGGCGAATCCGAGCGCGGCGCGCCCGGCAGAACCTGCACGATACCTTCGGTGTTTTGCATCAGGGGTATCGCGGTCTCGCGGAAGAATTTCGAGAATTCGGCCTCTTTACCGGGTCGCACCGTGACTTGGAAAATGCGCATGATCATTGCGGGACGCTCCTATGCAATAGACAGATTTGGGGTCCTTCGTGAAACGAGTTTACCACAAGGTTGTCGCTTCTGATGAACTGACGCCGGGTCTGCCAGTGTGCTGCCTCTTGCCATCCGAACCAATCCAAGCCATCCCCCGCCCATGAACTATGACACGATCATCCTTGGCGCCGGGGCAGCCGGCATGATGTGCGCGGCCCATTGCGGCGGGCGCGTGCTGGTGATCGACCACGCCAAGGCACCGGGTGAGAAAATTCGCATCTCGGGCGGTGGGCGCTGCAACTTTACCAATATGTATGCGGGGCCCGGCAACTTCCTGTCGCAGAACCCGCATTTCTGCAAATCCGCGTTGGCGCGCTATACCCAATGGGACTTCATCGATCTGGTCGGTCGGCATAACATCGCATGGCACGAGAAAACCTTGGGGCAATTGTTCTGCGACGGGTCTTCGAAACAGATCATCCAGATGTTGCTGGACGAGATGGGCAATGCAGGAGCCGAGCTGTGGGTGCAGACCTCGCTAAGGGATCTTCGCAAACAGGAAGGCGGATTTGCGCTGGAGGTAGAACGTGAGGGACAACGCCAACACCTGACCTGTGCCAATCTGGTGCTGGCCACGGGCGGCAAATCAATCCCCAAGATGGGCGCGACCGGGTTGGCCTATGACATTGCCGGGCAGTTCGGCTTGCGCATGACCGATACGCGCGCCGCGCTGGTACCGTTCACCTTTTCGGATGGTCGGTTCAAGGACCTGTCCGGTGTTTCCCTGGCCGCTCGCCTGTCAAACGACCGCACCAGCTTTGACGAGGCGCTGCTGTTCACGCATCGCGGCCTGAGCGGGCCGTCGGTGTTGCAGCTGTCGTCTTACTGGAACGAAGGCGAAACGATCCGGGTGAACCTGATCCCCGAACTGCCGCTGTTCGACCTTCTGCGAGCCCAACGACAGAGCGCGGGCCGCAAGGCGTTGACAACAGAGCTGGCGCGCCACTTGCCTGCGCGTCTAGTCGACCATCTTCGTCAGGTCATTCCCATGTCCGGGAACCTGGCCGACCAATCGGACACAAAACTGTCTGCATTGGCTGCGTCGTTAGCGGACTGGCGGTTGGTGCCGTCAGGAACCGAAGGGTATCGCACGGCTGAGGTGACACTGGGCGGGATCGACACCGACGATCTGTCCTCAAAAACGATGGAGGCCAAGGATGTCCCTGGCCTCTATGCCATTGGCGAAGCGGTGGATGTCACCGGCTGGTTGGGCGGCTACAATTTCCAGTGGGCATGGTCCTCGGGCCATGCTGCTGGTGTTGCCATTGCCGCCAAAAGCTAAACGACACTTCCGATAGCGCGGCCTTAGCCGACACCTGAGATCGCGCGGCCTTAGCCGACGACGTTATACCCGCGACCGCGCATACAGTTGCGCACGATGACTTCTTTGTTCTGGTTCTTGTTGATCACGTCCGCACCGGCACCCACAAGCGCGCCTGCAACAGCTGCACGACCCAGATTGTCGCTGCTGTCCTGAACGATTCCGGTGACGGCAGCCGCACCCGCCGCACCGATAGCAGCGTTCCCAGCCGTGGATCCATCAACGGACGCCTGCGACGCGGCCAGTTGCTGACACTGCTGCAGATCAACATTGTAGTTCGGACCAATTGGACCATCGACAATAGGTTGGTAATTGGCACCGGTGTTGGTGCACGCCCCAGCCACCAGGATGGCAGGCAGGATCATAGAAAGTTTACGAAATGGCATAGTCATGACCTCGTTTTGAAACTCTGCAAGGCAAAAACCAATAATCATGGCGCGTCAAGCTGATAGACCGCCAGCTTCCCTCAACCGGCGGTCATTTGCAACCAGAGGTCGGCTACACCCTTTTTCGAACCTCGGCGACAAAGTCATCACCGCGCTGTTCGAAGTTGTCATACTGATCGAAGCTGGCCGCTGCCGGCGCCAGCAACACGGTGTCACCCGCTTCGGCATCCTTCATCGCCTGCGACACGGCGGCCTCCATCGTGGTACAAACCTGCGCGTCAGCATCAAGCTGCATCGCAAAACCAGCCGCTTCGCGACCAATCACATAAGCCTTGATGACCCGGTCCGCTGCCGCGTTCAGGGCTGAAATACCGCCCTCTTTCTCAAGCCCACCGCAAATCCAACGGATATTCTTGAACGCGGTCAGCGCTTTCAAAGCGCTGTCGACATTGGTCGCCTTGGAGTCGTTGACGTAAGTGACCCCATCCGCCTCGGCAATGATCTGGCTGCGGTGTGGCAGGCCCGGATAGGAGTGCAGCGCATCCTCGATCACGCGCGGGGCAAGGCCAAGCGAGCGGCAGGCAGCATAAGCTGCACAAGCGTTCTGATGGTTATGCGCACCCGGCAGGCCCTTGATCATGCGCAGGTCGATGGAGCCTGCCTGCCGCCCTTTGCGGTATTCCGACAGGAAGCCCTTGCGGGCAAAAACCTGCCAACCCGGACCGGTCAGTTTGCGCGCGACCGAGACACGGATCACCCGGTCATCCGCTGGCCCTTCGGCCAGTTGTCCCGCCAGAAATGCGCCCTCGGTTTCGTCAATGCCGATGATCGCACGATCCGGTCCGCCTTCGGCAAAGAGGCGCCGTTTGGCCGCGAAGTAGCCCCCCATCCCACCATGACGGTCCAGATGGTCGGGCGAGAGATTGGTAAACACCGCCACATCGGGGGTCAGCGCGCGGGCCAGTTCCGTCTGATAGCTGGAAAGTTCCAGCACCACGACCGACCCGTTACCGCCCGGATCGATATCCAGAACCCCGCGCCCGATATTGCCTGCCAACTGCGCCTCGCGCCCCGCCTCGGTCAGAATGTGATGGATCAGCGCGGCAGTGGTTGATTTTCCATTCGATCCCGTCACCGCGATCACGCGCGGAGGCGTGTCGTAGTTGTTCCATTCCGACCCCGCGAACGAACGGAAGAACAGGCCGATGTCATTGTCCACCGGCACGCCTGCGTCCAAGGCTGCGGCCACCACGAGGTTCGGTTCAGGATAGAGATGTGGAATGCCCGGTGAGACGATCAGCGACGCGATGTCGTCAAACGCCCCATGCTTGCGCAGGTCAGCGCAGATGAAGCCTTCTTCCTCGGCGGTATCACGGGCCGCTGGGTTGTCATCCCAGCAGACCGGTTCTGCCCCACCTGCGTGCAAGGCGCGAGCTGTGGCCAAGCCGGACCGGCCCAGCCCCAGAACGGCCACTTTTTGTCCTGAAAAGCCTTTGACCGGGATCATTTGTTCAAGACCCGTGATATCTGGTGCAGACAATTGCAAAGGTCGCAATCACAAAAACGGAAACAAGAAGAAGTCTCCGACCGAAGTAATTAATAAAGTGGTTCTCAAGGCTTTTACCTTGTGTGATCGCTTTCAGAAGACTGTCATATGCATAAGCAGCAACTGTCAACGTGCACATGGCAAATACGACACCGCAAACAAAGTGCAGAGCACCCAGTTTCGAAAACTCAGCTTTCTCAAAAAACCAGAGCGTCGCCAAGGCAAGACCGAACGTGCCGCCAAATCCACGGAAAAAATTCGCAATCCGGCCCTCGTCTCTGGTGGAATCTGTGAAATCGAGGTGCATTCAATGGCTCCTTCTTAGCGCACTTTCAGCGTTGCCAGACCGATCATCGCCAGGATCAGCGAGATGATCCAGAAGCGGATTACGATAGTTGGCTCGGCCCAACCTTTTTTCTCATAGTGGTGATGGATCGGGGCCATCAGAAAGACCCGCTTTCCGGTGCGCTTGAAGTAGAGGACCTGAATGATCACGCTCAGCGCCTCGACCACGAACAGACCTCCGACCACGGCCAGAACCAGCTCGTGCTTGGTGGCCACGGCGATTGCGCCCAGCGCGCCGCCCAAGGCCAGCGATCCGGTGTCGCCCATGAACACCGCCGCGGGTGGGGCGTTGTACCACAAAAAGCCCAAACCGCCTCCGAACAGGGCAGCCGTGAAAATTAGAATTTCGCCGGTTCCGGGCACGTAGTGCACGTCCAGATATTCGGTGAAGTCAACGCGCCCGACCGCATAAGCGATGATCCCAAGGGTCGTCGCGGCAATCATCGCGGGCATGATGGCCAGCCCATCCAGACCGTCGGTCAGGTTCACCGCATTGGCGGCCCCCACGATCACGACGACCGTGAACGGGATGTAGAAAAGCCCCAGATTGACCAGAGTGTCCTTGAACACCGGTACCGCCAGCTGGTTCTGAAGTGCTTCAGGATGATGCAGCGACGCCCAGAGCGAGGCCAGAACTGCAATAATGACGCCCAGCGCCAGGCGCATCTTGCCCGAAACGCCCTTGGTATTCTGTTTCGACACCTTGGCGTAGTCATCCGCAAATCCGATAGCCGCATAAGCCAAGGTCACAAACAGCACCATCCAGACATAAGGATTGTCCCACCGCGCCCAGATCAGGGTCGACGTCACCAGCGCGCCGACAATCAGCAGCCCGCCCATGGTTGGCGTACCTGCCTTGGAAAAATGCCCTTCGGGACCGTCGTCGCGGATCGGCTGTCCTTTGCCTTGTTTCTTGCGCAGCACATTGATCAGGGGTTTTCCGAACAGGAACCCAAAGATCAGCGCCGTCATGAAGGCACCGCCAGCGCGGAAGGTGATATAGCGGAAGAGGTTCCAGAAATCCCCACCGTCCGACAGGGCGGTCAACCAATACAGCATGACAATACCTTTCTCACACGCGGCGTCTGGGCGCGATCACCCATCAAGCGCGCTCCCTTGCCCCATTTTGCGCAGACCGTCAACAATCGCAGCCAATGTCATGCTGAGAGAGCCTTTTGCCAGCACCGTGTCGCCATCGCGGATCAGTGCGGGCAAGTGTTCGGTCATCTCAGCACTGGTTTCGAACCAGAGCCCGCGTTTGTCATCGGGTAGCGCTTGGTGCAGGGCCTGCATCAGCGGTCCAATGCAATGTACCTGATCCACCTGTGCCATGGCTGCAGCGTCCGCCATCGCGGCGTGCATCACCTCTTCTTGCGGGCCCAGTTCTTTCATATCGCCCAGAAATGCGATGCGACGGGTACCTTGCGAGGCGGCCAAGACATCCAGCGCGGCCTCCATCGAGGTTGGGTTGGCGTTATAGCTGTCATCCAGAAGTTCGATCTGACCACCCCCGGACAGCGGCAAGCTTTCGCGCACACCGCGACCCTTGACCGGCGACCACGCACGCAGACCCGAGATGGCTTGATCCAGATCGACACCCAGTTCCACGCATGCCGCCAGAGCCCCAAGCGCGTTCATGGCAAAATGGGTACCGGCAGAGTTGACCTCAAAGCGGATGAGTTGATCGCCGACCACTGCCTGGGCGTTCACTGTGTTGGCCCCTTGCTGCACATCAGTCAGCCGGTATTCTGCTGCATTGCAGCCGAAATCGACGATCCCGGCCCCGTGATCCTGCGCAGTCTGACGCAGGATGTCAGCGTGTTCTATATCTGCGTTGACGATCGCGGCTCCGCCGGGTTCCAACCCCTCGAAGATCGCCGCTTTCTCATGAGCGATGCCTGCGACGGACTCGAAGGCTTCCAAGTGCACCGCAGCCACGGTTGTGACCAGCGCCACGTGCGGTCGGGCCTGTTTTGCCAGCGGGGCAATCTCGCCTGGGTGGTTCATGCCGATCTCGATCACGGCAAACTCAGTATCACGCGGCATCCGCGCCAAAGTCAGCGGTACGCCCCAATGGTTGTTATAGCTGTCCACGCTGGCGTGGGTTTTGCTTTGTGTTTCGAGGATCGTCGCCAGCATTTCCTTGGTCGAGGTCTTGCCGACGCTGCCCGTCACACCCAAAACGCGCGCATCAGTTCTAGCTCGTGCCGCCTGCCCCAACGCTTCAAGACCGGCCTGCACGTCATCAACCTTCAGCAGAGGCGCCCCATCCGGGACATCTTTGGGAATGTGAGAAACCAGCGCCGCCCCTGCGCCTTTTTCCAGTGCCTGCGCCACAAAATCATGACCGTCCCGCGCGGCTTTCAGCGCCACGAACAAATCGCCGGGCTGGATTGTGCGCGTATCAATGGACACACCATTGGCAATCCAGTCACTTGTAGCCTGACCGCCAGTAGCCTCAGCGGCCTCGGATGCTGTCCAGAGCGTCATGCGACCCTCCCGTCCAGCGCGGCGACCGAGATGCTGGCCTGTTCAACGTCATCAAAAGGCAGAACCTGATCCCCGACGATCTGGCCGGTTTCATGTCCCTTACCAGCAATCAGCAGCGCATCGCCCGGTTGCAGCGCGTCGATGCCGCGTAAAATAGCCTCGGCGCGGTCGCCAACCTCAGTCACACTGGCCTGATCTGCGGCCTCAAGCGCACCTTCCATGACGGCCGCACGGATGGCGGCAGGGTCTTCACTGCGCGGGTTGTCATCGGTGACAAACACCACATCAGCATGGTTGGCCGCCGCCTTGCCCATCAAAGGTCGTTTCGTGGCGTCTCGATCCCCGCCTGCCCCGACTATAGCGATCAGTCGCCCCATCACATGCGGGCGCAGCGCCTTGAGGGCGGTGGCCACGGCGTCGGGCGTGTGGGCGTAATCCACAAAAACCGTTGCACCATTATCGCGCGTTGCGGCCAGTTGCATCCGCCCCCGCACGGTCGTCAGATGCGGCAGGGTTTCAAAAACCTGCTCTGGGCTGTCGCCTGCGGCGATGACCAGCGCGCAGGCCAGCAGGATGTTTTCCGCCTGGAACCCACCGATCAGGTTCAGGCGGGTCTGGAACGTTCGGCCCTGCCAGGAAAACCGCAGGTCCTGCCCGGTGGCGTCAAACCGTTGATTGATCAGGCATAAATCGGCGTCACCCAAACCAACGGTCAGAACCGATTGACCCCGAGATTTTGCGACCCGCTGGACTTGAGCGCCTTTGGGGTCGCTCAGATTGATCACCGCTGTACCATCTTGCGACAACACACGGTCGAACAGACCGGCCTTGGCGGCGAAATACGCCTCGAAGGTTTCGTGATAGTCCAGATGGTCTTGAGTGAAGTTGGAAAACCCTGCGGCTGTCAGGTGCACACCATCCAGACGGCGCTGTTCCAGACCATGGGACGAAGCCTCCATCGCGGCGTGGGTCACGCCATTCTCAGCCGCCTCTGCCAGACAGCGATGCAGGGTGATCGGCTCGGGTGTGGTGTGGGCCAGCGGCGCGGTCCAGGCTCCCTCGACCCCGGTGGTGCCAAGATTCACGGCGGCATGGCCCAGCTCGGCCCAGATTTGGCGCACAAACGTGGAAACAGAGGTTTTACCATTGGTCCCGGTAACAGCGACGATGGTCCGCGGTTGTGCGCCAAACCACAATGCGGCTGCCCCGGCCAGCGCTTGACGCGGGTCTTCAACCACTACCAGTGCCGCGCCTGATTCATCCAGCTCGGCCTCAGCTATCGCGGCCCCTTCGGCATCGGTCAGGATCGCAGCGGCCCCCATGCGCAGGGCAAACTGGATGAACTCGCCGCCATGAACGCGCGTGCCGGGAAGGGCCGCAAACAGGAAGCCGTCTTTCACCTCGCGGCTGTCGACGGCCAGACCTGTAATGCCGGGGTTTGCGCCCCCGCGTGCAGTCAGGGCCAGTTGGTTAAGTTTCTTTGTCCTTGTGCCCATGACCCACCTCTTGCCGGACAGCCTAGTTTGAGGTCAGCGTTATAGCAGCGCCCGCCTCAGGCTCAAGCCGGGGACGCAGGCCCAGCAACGGCGCGACGCGACTAATAAGTTCGGCGGCGACCGGCACGGCAGTCCAGCCCGCAGTGCGGCGCTTTTCGCCATATGCCACGATCGAAGGCTCGTCCAACGTGACGATCAGAACGTATTTCGGATCATAGGCCGGGAAGATTGTCGCAAAGGTCGCGATGACCTTGTCATCGTAATACCCGCCGCGCGGCTTGGGCTTGTCCGCCGTACCAGTTTTGCCGGCCACATCGTAACCCTTAACCTCGGCAAAGCTGGCGGTGCCGTCTGTTACCACTTTGCGCAGCATTTTCTGTGCCTGGCGCGCGGTGTTTTCCGACAATACGCGAGGGCCGTATTGCGGGCCGTTTTTGCGCAGAATGGTCGGGCTGACATAGTGCCCGCCATTGGCAATGGCAGCGTACCCGGCGGCCAGATGCATTGGGCTGGTCGATAGACCATGGCCGTAGGAAATGGTCACTGTGCTCAGCTCACCCCATTTCTTGGGCTTGAGCGGCACCCCACCCTTGGCCTCGACAATTTCAAACGGCGTCGGGTCGAACATGCCCAGCGTATTCAGGAATTCCTGCTGCCGCTGCGCACCGATCTGCAATGCAAGACGGCCCGTGCCCCGGTTCGAGCTGTGTACGATCACATCCGCAACGCTGATTTTGCCGTAATTCTTGCCGTTGAACTCTCCAATGGGAAAGCGACCGATCTTCATCGGACCCGATGTGTCGATGATGGTATTGGAATTCACCAGTCCCAGTTGAACAGCCTGCGCCGCAGTGAAAATCTTGAAGACCGAACCCAGTTCGTACACACCTTGCACGTACCGGTTGAACAGCGGGCTGTCTGATGGATCAAAACCCGAAGTCGGCGGGCGCGGGCGGTCGTTCGGATCAAATGAAGGCAGAGACGCAGCCGACACGACCTCGCCCGTATGCGCGTTCATCAAAACAGCCGACGCGCCCTTGGCGTTCATGATCTTCATGCCGCCATACAGCACCTGTTCAACAGCCGCCTGAATTGTCAGGTCCAGCGACAATTGCAGCGGCTTGTTGCCGTTGGCCGGGTCACGCAGATAGTCGTCGAACTGTTTCTCTACACCTGCCACACCGATCACTTCGGCAGCGCTGACGCCTTCACGACCAAAACCGGACCCGCCCAGAATATGCGCGGCAAGCCTGCCGTTGGGATAAAGACGCATTTCGCGCGGACCAAACAGAATGCCCGGATCGCCGATGTCATGGACGGCCTGCTTCTGCTCGGGCGAGATACGTTTTTTGATCCAGAGAAACTTGCGCTTACTGGTGAAATCCTTGACCAAACGCTTTTTGTCCAGATCAGGGAAGATTGCCACCAGCTGATCTGCAGCGGCAATCGGGTCGATCATCAATGGCGGCTGCGCGTAGACCGAATAAGTGTCCAGATTGGTCGCCAGAATACGCCCTTCGCGGTCAACTATATTGGCACGCTGCATGGCAATTGCCGCACCCGGCGCACTTGCCACGGGCTCTTGCGCCTCGGACGTGGCCAGCATTCCCATGCGCACGCCAACAACCGAGAAGGCGCAGAAGAAGAATAACCCCAGCACCAATAGGCGCCCTTCGGCGCGGGCACGGGCGCGGTCTTTCATGTCTTCGTGGCGTTTACGGATGTTTTCCCGCTCGATCGCCTTGGGGTTTTCGCCCCGGGCGCGAGCGTCGAGGATTCGGGCCAGCGGGCGCAACGGCGTGCGAGTCATGGAATCTGCACCTCGCCCAAAGCCTGAATGTCTGTGATGGCCTGCAGTTCAATCGGATCCACGATGGGCAGATCGGGGTCTTCGGCATAGGCAATCTGGTCGGCACGCCCGAATTGTTCTGCCCGCAGCGGCAGCAGAGCCAGGCGTTCAAAGTTCAAATCTGCCAATTCACGCAGCCGGTCGGGGCGGTTCAGATAGGCCCATTCGGCGTTCAGGACAGCCAACCGAACCTGCGCCATACCGATCTCGCGCTGTAGTTTCTGTGTTTCCTTCACCACCTGCTGGGTGCGGTAGTTTTCCTGATAGGCCCAAAGCGCCAATCCAAAAACGGACAGAGCGGTCAACACATACAAAATACTCTTCATCTTGCCCTTCCCCCCAGTTGCGGCATTCCAATCGTACGGGCCTCAATTTCCCCTGATGGTGCCTCGGTTCGGATCGCCACGCGCAGCTTGGCCGAGCGCGCGCGGGGGTTTTCCTGTAGTTCCTGCTCATCCGGCCCTACGGCCTTACGGGTTTTCAGCGTGAATTGCGGCTGGTCCTGCTCGATTTCGGGCGCATATCGGTTCGCACGCCCTGTCTTGCCCGCGCGGGACTGAAAGAACCGCTTTACCATCCGATCCTCGATGGAATGGAAGGTCACCACGGCCAGTTGCCCGCCAGGCTTCAACGCTCTCTCCGCCGCCATTAATCCCTGAAACAGCTCTTCATATTCGGCATTCACAGCGATCCGCAGCCCTTGAAAGCTGCGCGTCGCCGGGTGAGATTGCCCCGGCTTGGGTCGCGGCAAGCAGGATTCGATGATCCCGGTCAGGCGCAAGGTCGTGGTGATTGGGTCTTCGGCCCGCGCCTTGACGATGGCTTTGGCGATTCGACGACTTGCGCGCTCCTCGCCGAAATGGAACAGGATATCAGCCAGTTGCACCTCACTCGCCGCGTTGATCAAATCCGCTGCGCTTTCACCCTCCTGGCTCATCCGCATGTCCAATGGGCCGTCCTTCATGAAGGAAAAGCCACGTTCGGCCTGATCCAGCTGCATCGAAGACACACCAAGATCCAGCACAACGCCGTCCAGATCCTGTGCGTATTCGTCCATCCGCGAGAACACACCGGGCTGCATCACCAGCCTGTCGCCATACTCTCCGGCCCAATCCGTGGCCATTTCAAAGGCTAGTGGGTCACGGTCCACGCCGATGACTTTGTCAGCCCCCGCATCTAACAACCCGCGCGTGTACCCGCCTGCCCCAAAGGTGCCGTCCAACCAAACGCCGGACACCGGAGACACCGCGGCCAGCAATGGACGCAGCAAAACAGGAATATGAGGTTTATCGGAGGGAGGGACAGCGCCGGACATGCCGTTACGCGTCCCCGACGCCATCGAGATAGACCATCGGGTCGAAATCGTCGGGCAGATCGTCCATCCATTCTTCGGCTTTGGCCAGTTCCTCGACCTCGTAGGTCTCGGGCTTCCAAATCTGGAACGTGTCACCGGCAGCAATAAAGAAGGCCTCACTCTCCAGATCGATCTTGGTGCGTAGCTTGGCGGGCAGAACCAGACGCCCGGTTTCATCCACGTTTGTCGGGAAAGACTGACCGTGGAACATGCGTTGCAACATCTTGCGCTCCATCGAGCCACGCGGAAGCGCGTCGATTTTGGCATCGACCTCGTCAATCGCCTGCATGGTATAACATTCAAGGTATTTGCGACGGTGATCGCCGTACACAATCACGAGTTCAGGATTGTCACCAGGCTGCCAGTTGGGATCGGAAGCTTCAAGCACACGGCGAAACGAGGCCGGGATCGAGACCCTGCCCTTCGTGTCCACCTTATGGTGGCTTTCACCTCTAAACCTGCGCGCCAAGACGACTGTCCCTTTCGCTTGCGCCCCATTTAAAATTCACGTCCCCAGAAGGTAAAAACGGCGGGTTGATCTGCTGCCACTGATCAACCCGCCGCATTGACCCGCTTTGCGGGATGTCCAGCTGCACGCGCCACCTGGGGGGATGTCTGCTCGCCCGCGCGCCGGATCTCTTGATTGATGAAAGCGAGATGCCTGTATGAAACCTGATTAGTATTTTTGGTTCGGGGTCGTTTGGTGCCCCTGCTGCCTCGTCCTCATCGGATGTACAAGGGATGCCATGGGAATTCATGGAAATCAATAGGAAATTTTTTGATCGTGTCGCTTGAAGCACGGCATATCTATACTGAAACGGAAGAAATTCGGCATCAAGACACCATAATTAGAAGCGAACTGCCCAACAATATCAACATATAGAAAAAACGTACCGGCGAAAATTTCCCACGTTTTCCCAAAAAAATTTGAGATTTCTTATTCGGACTGGATTTTCTGGCCCACTGCAAGCAACCGGCCCATAGAATCGACTAAAGCAAAAGGGGGTTATAGGTGTCATTTCCCCACCTACACCAACACCGCCCACGATTTCCCATACGCAGTCACTTGCGACCGCAAAAGCGAGTCCCCGACCTGACTCCACCCCGAAAAACTGGAATCAACGAGACGATGCTACGCCTCCAAACGGCCAGTCGTTGGTGTCCTCCGGCACTTCAATGATCTGATGTCAGCATTTCACGTCGCACAAATTCACGCCGAACATGCTCAATTCAAAGGCACACCGCCGCGTGGCGTTTTTCCAGGCCCTGAGGGCGCCTCAGACAATACCTATATTTCAAAGGCGTATTTCACCGCTACGAAAAACCCGAACCAATCTATGCATTTGCTGCATGGCAGCATTGACGATGTGACCTATTGTGCAATCGCAGCATTTGCCTATTTTCAGTCTCAAGCAAGGGCCGAGTGATATCGGTAACACAAGACAGACGGATGATGAAAATGGCAGTCGCAGGCACACATACAGCACATAAAAGCACAACGGCGTTTGGATTGGCCGCATTGGTTGAGACCGCCAAGACCCGTTTTGTGCGCTATCGCATGTATCGCCAGACAGTTAACGAACTGTCCGGGCTGTCAAATCGTGAACTGACCGATCTGGGCCTGCACCGCTCGATGATCCGCCGGGTCGCGTTGCAGGCCGCAGAAGACCACACCGCGCGTTAAGCGCAAACAGATACAGAGATCAGGCCCTTCCTCCTCCCTTTGGGTCTGTAATCAGCGGCAACGTCTTTCCTCCTCCCTGACGTTGCCGCACCTTATACCGGCCTCAAGATGCCGGAACCTGATACATCAGGGCTCTCCTCCTCCCTGCCTTGATGTTGAAAGCGCGCGGCGACGCATTCCTCCTCCCTAGCGTCGCCGCGTCTTCCTCATACCGGGCTCAGACCCGGGTTCGCATACGTCAGGGCTCTCCTCCTCCCTGCTCTGATGTTGACAAGACGGCGGTTCCCTTCCTCCTCCCTGGGAACCGCCGTTTTTTGTTTTTTCGACACTGGTGTAAGATGGCCTTCTGATTTCTGATCCGGAGGACGCCATGGCAGCCTATTTCATCGCGCAGATCGACATCCACGACCCTGACGGGTATCAGGATTATCTGGCGGGCTTCATGCCAATCTTTGACCGCCACGGAGGCCGTTTGCTGACGGTCTCGTCGAAATCGGTCGAACAGATTGAAGGCGGTTGGCCGGAAGGTGGAATTGTGCTGATGGAGTTTCCAGACCTTGCTGCGGCGAAAGCCTGGAAAGACGACCCCGATTACATCGAGCTAGCGAAGATCCGGCAAGCCACCGCCTCGACCAACCTAGTTCTGGTCGAAGGAATCTGACGCCTCAGAACGGGACGTCATCCTTGTTGGTCAGGAAACGCGAGACCACTTTCTTGGTTCCCGCCTTGTCAAAATCGACCTCGACCTTGTCGCCCTCGATCCCGATCACCGCGCCGTAGCCGAATTTCTGATGGAAAACACGCTCACCCAGCGTGAAACTGGCCAATGCGGTGGCGTCAATCACCGTGCTCCGGCTTTCTTTCGGCTGCGACATGCCATATTGACCTTGCCGCGCCTGCAACCGTTTCCAGCCTGGTGAGTTGTAGACATTGGCTTCGGCTGCGCGGGTTTCGATTCCCGCGGTCCGGTGCCCGCCGCCATAAAGACCAGGGGGCGTCAGCACCTCAACGTGGTCTTCCGGCAATTCATCGATGAAGCGCGAAGGCATGGAGTTCTGCCATTGCCCGAACACCCGCCGATTGGCAGCAAAGGAAATCGTACATACCTCTTCAGCGCGGGTGATGCCGACATAGGCCAGACGGCGCTCTTCCTCGAGCCCTTTGAGGCCGGATTCGTCCATTGACCGTTGCGACGGGAACAAGCCGTCCTCCCACCCCGGCAGGAAGACAACTGGGAATTCAAGCCCCTTGGCTGCGTGCAGGGTCATGATCGACACCTTCGCTCCGTCGCTGTCTTGTTCGTTGTCCATGACAAGGCTGACATGTTCCAGAAACCCTTGCAGGTTTTCGAAATTGTCCAGCTGGTTGACCAGCTCTTTCAGGTTTTCCAGACGCCCCGGCGCTTCGGGGGTCTTGTCGTTCTGCCAATGAGAGGTATAGCCGGATTCATCGAGGATGATCTGCGCCAGTTCGATATGCGTATGTTCGGGGACTTCTGACTGGATTGAGGTCATTCCAATGTCCTCAATCACCAAATCTTCATCTGAAGCGACTTTTGGTCCCCGAGAAAATTCATTCCAGCGCGCCAATCCATCGATCAGTTCCCTTAGCGCTTTAGCGCCTTTGCCTTTGATCTGGCCACTGTCTACAGCAATCCGCGCTCCGTTAACTAAAGAGACACCATACTCCCGGGCCACAACCTGAATCGTCTGCTGGGCCTTGTCGCCAAGGCCGCGTTTCGGGGTGTTTACGATGCGCTCAAAGGCAAGATCATCCTCAGGGCTGACGACCAGCCGGAAATAGGCCATGGCATCGCGGATCTCCATCCGCTCATAGAATCGCGGGCCGCCGATCACCTTGTAGGGCAGACCGATGGTCAGGAACCGATCCTCGAAAGCGCGCATCTGGTGCGAGGCACGGACCAGAATAGCCATCTCATCAAGGTTCACAGGGCGTATACCGCGTGTCCCGCCCTGCATCGCGTCGATTTCTTCGCCGATCCAGCGGGCCTCTTCCTCGCCATCCCAATGGCCGATCAGGTTGACCTTGTGGCCATCATCCGCATCAGTCCAAAGCTCTTTGCCCAGACGGTTTTCATTGCCCCGAATAACGTTCGATGCAGCCGCCAGAATATGCGGGGTCGAGCGATAGTTCTGCTCCAGCCGCACCACATATGCGCCAGGGAAGTCCTTTTCGAACCGCAGGATGTTGCCTACCTCGGCCCCGCGCCAGCCATAGATCGACTGATCGTCATCACCCACGCAGCAAATGTTTTTGTGCCCCCCGGCCAGCAACCGCAGCCACAGGTATTGGGCGACGTTTGTGTCCTGATACTCATCCACAAGGATGTAGCGGAACCAGCGCTGGTATTGCTCCAACACGTCCGGGTGGGTCTGGAAGATCGTGACCACGTGCAGCAGCAGGTCGCCGAAATCCACCGCGTTCAACTCACGCAGACGGGTCTGGTATTGAGCATAAAGCTCAATGCCTTTGTTGTTGTAGGCCCCGGCATCTGCGGTTGGCACCTTCTCCGGTGTCAGCGCGCGGTTCTTCCAATCGTCGATGATCCCCAGCAGCATCCGCGCTGGCCAACGTTTGTCATCGATATTGGCGGCCTGTACCAGTTGTTTGAGCAGGCGAAGCTGATCATCAGTGTCCAGAATGGTGAAATTCGACTTCAAGCCAGCCAGCTCCGCATGGCGGCGCAACAGCTTGACGCAGATCGAATGAAACGTGCCCAGCCACGGCATCCCTTCGGCAGGCTGACCCAGCAGGCGACCGACCCGTTCTTTCATCTCGCGCGCGGCCTTGTTGGTAAACGTCACCGACAGAATCTCATTCGGACGGGCCCGCGCCGTATTGAGCAAATGCGCGATCCGGGCTGTGAGGGCCTTGGTCTTGCCCGTCCCTGCCCCGGCCAGCATCAGAACCGGACCGTCCAGACGCTCAACTGCGTCCCGCTGCGCCGGGTTCAACTCATCCAGGTAGGGCGAAGGGCGCACGGCCATTGCCCGCGCCGACAGCGATGCGCCTTCGAAGGCGTCCATTTCGTCAAAACTGCTCATGAATCCAAACTACGCCGGATGCGCGCCAAGGGAAAGAGTTTGTTCACGGCTTGTTCACAAGCTTTTCGCACTTCTTTTTCCATTCAATCCTAAACAAATACGCCGCTGCCCTGAGCGCCTGTTAACCCTCTGTCAAATCTTGGATCGGATGCTTGTCTGAGTGTTGTGGGAGCGGAAAAAATGGAACAGGTGGAACCGACAGGTCAGTCATCAAGGCTGAAAATGGTGGGTGTGACCGTAATGATGCTTGCGCTGACGGCAGCAGCAGGCTGGGGAATCTATGCCGTTCCCGCACCGGTGGTTGATCGCATGCTGGAATCCGACCTGCGAAAAAGGGCAATGCAGATGAGCCGTCAGGTCGAAAGCCACCTGAGCGATCTGAATGCTACTTTCCGTTTTCACGCATTGACCGAGCATGATGAAGAATTTCTGGAGCTGTTGCCCGAAACCTCGGACATTTATCGCTTCAAGCTGTTTGATGCTTCGGGGCACGTTTTCTGGTCGACACGTACAAATGATATTGGAACCGTGAACACACAACCGTTCTTCCAGTTGGTCGTCGCGGCCGGCGGTCTCTATTACAAACACGAAGAGAAACCGATCACGGAAATAGATTCGTTTGATCCCGATCATGCCGGAGATACAGGCCTAAGCAGTCGTCACGTGGCCGAGGTTCACACACCGATCATCAAGGATGCGGTGTTTCTGGGGGCTATAGAATTCTATTCGGATATTACAGACCTGAGGAACCTGTTTATCTCCCGCGTCCGCATTTCTCTGGCGTTTTTGAGCGGAGTCGCCTTGCTGGCACTGACCACCGTCATCCTGATTGTCCACCGCACCAACCGCCGTCAGGTGCGTGATCTGCGCAAACGTGCCGAAAAAGAACGTGAGCTGATGGATGAACAACTGCGCCTGGCTCGAGAGGTTCGCCTGCTCGGGGAATTGAACGAATGGTTGCAATCAAGTCGATCACTGGACGAGCTTTTCGAAATGGTCTCACGCTTTATGACCCACATTTTGCCTGAGTCGGAAGGCAGTGTTTATGTCTATTCGAACTCTCGCGATGTGCTGGATGGCTGCGCCAGCTGGAATGGCGGCGCGCACAAGGCGCATATCCATCCTGAAGGATGCTGGGGCTTGCGGCGCGGCAGGACCTATGAGTTCGGCGCATCCGAGATCGATTTTGTCTGCGAACATGCCGAACCGCATGACGGCCGACCCTATTTCTGCTTTCCCATTCTGGCACATGGCGAAACAGTTGGTCTTCTGCACCTTAGGGCAATCGAAGGGCGTGAGGATTGTTTCAACAAAAGCCGTAAATTGGCTCAATTATGCGCCGAACAGATCAGCATGGCGATTGCCAATGTCCGCATGCGGGATCAGCTTCATGACCAATCGGTACGCGACCCGCTGACCGGATTGTTCAATCGCCGCCACATGACCGAAACGCTGCGCAAATCCATCAGCCGCTGCCAACAGACGGGCGCTGCGCTGAGCCTGATTGCGGTGGACGTCGATCACTTCAAGAAGTTCAACGATACACATGGGCATGATGCCGGTGACATGGTCTTGCGCGCGGTCGGCGCCGCGCTGGAGCAAGGCTGCGACAGGGACGAAATCGCCTGCCGCATCGGCGGCGAAGAATTCATGCTGATTCTGCCCGACAACAGCCCCGAAGACGCCGTAACTCGTGCCGAACAGTTGCGTCAGGCGGTCGAAGCCGTAGCTGTACGCTATGGCGAGAAGGCTCTGCCCCGCATCACGATGTCGGTTGGGGTCGCGCATTACCCGGCCCATGGCACCATTCCACAGGACCTGATGCGTGCTGCCGACGACGCACTGTATGTTGCCAAGGATAAGGGTCGCAATCAGGTTCAGGTTGCCTGCGGAACCACGGATCCGGCTAAACGCGCAGGGCCTGAAAGCAAGCATCCCTCGACAGATGCAGCATAAAAACCTTGCCGAATCGCGTGGCGGATCGGATCAATCTGCATGGATCTGCACAGCACCTATCCCGGCATTCCGGACCTGAAACGACGCGCGCGCCGCCGCCTGCCGCATTTCGTGTGGGAGTATATCGACAGCGGAACCGGTATTGAAACGACGTTAAACCGCAACCGCATAGCGCTGGATGATGTCCGCCTTTCCCCCTCGATCCTGCACGGTGAGCTGGAGTTCGACACATCAAGGACGTGTCTGAGTACCGCTTGCCCATTGCCCTTCGGAATCGCCCCCATCGGGATGTCTGGACTGGTCTGGCCCGATGCGGAACGGCTGTTGGCGCAGGCCGCCGCGCAGGCGGGTATTCCCTATACCCTGTCCACCGTTGCCAGCCAAAGCCCCGAAGATTTGGCCCCGCATTTGGGACCAAACGCGTGGTTTCAGCTTTATCCACCGCGGGACCCCGAAATTCGCAAGGATATGCTGGATCGGGCGCGCCGGGCCGGATTTCGAACTCTGGTGCTGACCGTGGACGTCCCTGTTGCCTCGCGCAGGGAACGGCAAACCCGCTCAGGTCTCAGGCAGCCGCCAAAGCTGACGCCGCGCTTGCTGGCACAGATTGCGGCAAGACCCGCCTGGGCTATGGGGATGTTGCGCAACGGCGTGCCGCACATGCGCACTCTGGACAAGTACATCGAAAATCCCGGAGATCTGCCTCCGACAGCCCATGTCGGATACCTGTTAAGGACCTCGCCAGGGTTGGACTATGTCTCTTGGCTGCGCGATCATTGGGACGGACCTTTTGTGATAAAAGGCATCCTGCGCGCCGAAGACACAGAGCGTCTGGAACAGATCGGGGTGGACGCCCTTTGGGTCTCGAATCACGGTGGGCGTCAGTTTGACGCCGCTCCTGCCAGCATTGAGGTTCTTCCCTCGATCCGCAACACAACCCGCCTGCCCCTGATCTTTGACAGCGGTGTCGAAGGCGGGCTGGATATTCTGCGTGCGCTGACTCTGGGAGCGGATTTCGTCATGCTTGGGCGCGCATTCTTGTACGGATTGGCGGCACTTGGCGCGCGCGGACCCGCCCATGTCATCGATATTCTAAGACAGGATCTGCACGCAAATATGGGTCAGATGGGCCTGGCAGATTTGTCTCAATTTGAGAGAAAACGCTAAGTATTTGATGCTGCGGCGCGGCATAAGTATAAGAGCGCAGCGACCAAGGGCGTTTGCGAGCGGTAACATGCCGGTTCTACCCAGAAGAACGGATATACCTGCGCGTATTGTTCGCCCAAAGAGACGCCCAACCACAAAAGACCGGGACCTATTATGACAGACTTCTCCAAGATCCTGATCGCCAACCGCGGCGAGATTGCCATCCGCGTTATGCGCGCAGCAAATGAGATGGGAAAACGAACCGTCGCCGTTTACGCCGAAGAGGACAAACTGGGCTTGCACCGGTTCAAGGCGGACGAGGCGTATCAGATCGGTGAGGGCATGGGGCCGGTCGCGGCCTATCTGTCGATCGATGAGATAATCCGTGTTGCCAAGCAATGCGGCGCAGACGCGATCCACCCAGGCTATGGCCTGCTGTCCGAGAACCCGGATTTCGTAGATGCATGCGTCAAGAATGGCATCACTTTCATCGGCCCCAAGGCGGAAACCATGCGTGCACTAGGCGACAAGGCCAGCGCGCGGCGTGTCGCAATCGCGGCGGGTGTACCGGTCATTCCGGCAACCGAAGTGCTGGGCGATGACATGGATACCATCCGCAAAGAGGCCGCCGAGATCGGCTATCCGCTGATGCTCAAAGCCAGCTGGGGCGGTGGTGGTCGGGGAATGCGCCCGATCCAGTCGGAAGATGAGCTGGAAGAAAAAGTTCTGGAAGGTCGCCGCGAGGCCGAAGCCGCCTTTGGCAACGGCGAGGGATATCTGGAAAAGATGATCATCCACGCCCGCCATGTCGAGGTACAGATCCTGGGCGACAAGCATGGTGAGATCTATCACCTCTATGAACGCGACTGCTCGGTCCAGCGCCGGAACCAGAAAGTGGTCGAACGCGCCCCCGCCCCATACTTGAGCGAAGAGCAACGCGCCGAGATCTGCGAGCTGGGCCGCAAGATTTGTGCCCATGTGAACTATGAATGCGCTGGCACGGTCGAATTCCTGATGGATATGGAAACCGGCAAGTTCTACTTCATCGAAGTGAACCCGCGCGTACAGGTGGAACACACCGTGACAGAAGAAGTCACCGGCATCGACATTGTGCAGGCGCAGATCCTGATTGCGGAAGGCAAAACACTGGCCGAGGCCACCGGTGCAGCAAGTCAGGCAGACGTACATTTGACCGGTCATGCTCTGCAGACCCGGATCACGACCGAAGACCCGCAGAACAACTTCATCCCCGATTACGGCCGCATCACCGCCTATCGCTCGGCCACCGGCATGGGCATTCGTCTGGACGGCGGCACGGCGTATGCAGGCGGTGTGATTACGCGTTATTATGATTCGCTGCTGACCAAGGTAACGGCCAAAGCGCCGACCCCCGAGGCAGCGATTGCCCGCATGGACCGTGCGCTGCGCGAGTTCCGTATTCGTGGCGTCAGCACCAATATCGACTTCGTCATCAACCTGCTGAAACACCCGACCTTCCTGTCGAATGAATACACCACCAAGTTCATTGACACGACGCCGGACCTGTTTGCCTTCAAGCGCCGCCGCGATCGGGGCACCAAGGTTCTGACTTATATCGCCGACATCACGGTGAACGGTCACCCCGAAACAAAGGATCGGCCAGAGCCGCGCGCCGATCTGAAAGAGGCCAAGCCCCCCGCGCAGAAGGCAGAGCCGCAAATGGGCACTCGCAACCTGCTGGAGCAGAAGGGCCCGCAGGCCGTGGCCGACTGGATGAAAGCGCAACGTCAGCTGCTGATCACCGATACCACCATGCGCGACGGGCACCAGTCGCTGCTGGCAACCCGTATGCGCTCGATCGACATGATCAAGGTGGCACCCACCTATGCCGCAAACCTGCCGCAGCTGTTCTCGGTCGAATGCTGGGGTGGCGCGACCTTCGACGTGGCCTATCGCTTCCTGCAGGAATGCCCGTGGCAGCGCTTGCGTGACCTGCGCGAAGCGATGCCGAACCTGATGACCCAGATGTTGCTGCGCGGCGCGAACGGTGTGGGGTACACCAACTATCCCGACAACGTAGTGCAGGAATTTGTGCATCAGGCGTCCAAAAATATCGACGTGTTCCGTGTGTTCGACTCGTTGAACTGGGTCGAGAACATGCGTGTGGCGATGGACGCCGTGGTAGAAAACGGCAAAATCTGCGAAGGTACCGTCTGTTACACCGGTGACATTCTGGACCCGGATCGCGCCAAATATGACCTGAAATATTATGTCGGCATGGCGAAAGAGCTGCGCGATGCCGGTGCGCATATTCTGGGCCTGAAGGACATGGCTGGCTTGCTGAAACCGGCCTCAGCCAAGATCCTGATCCGCGCGTTGAAGGAAGAGGTCGGTCTGCCGATCCACTTCCACACCCATGACACTGCAGGTATTGCCAGCGCGACCATTCTGGCGGCGTCCGAGGCGGGCGTCGACGCGGTGGATTGCGCGATGGACAGCTTCTCGGGCAACACCAGCCAGGCAACGCTGGGCACCGTAGTCGAGGCGCTGCGCCATACCGACCGCGACACCGGGTTGGACATCAAAGCGATCCGCGAAATCAGCGATTACTTCGAGGTTGTACGCGGCCAGTACGCGGCCTTTGAATCCAGTCTCCAGGCTCCGGCATCGGAAGTCTATCTGCACGAGATGCCCGGAGGCCAGTTCACCAACCTCAAGGCGCAGGCGCGCAGCCTGGGGCTGGAAGAGCGCTGGCATGAGGTGGCGCAGATGTATGCGGACGTGAACCGGATGTTCGGCGATATCGTGAAGGTGACACCGTCGTCCAAGGTTGTTGGCGACATGGCACTGATGATGGTCAGCCAAAACATGACCCGCGAACAGGTCGAGGACCCGGGCACCGATGTGGCCTTCCCTGACTCGGTCGTAGACATGATGCGCGGCAATCTGGGCCAGCCTCCGGGCGGGTTCCCCGACACTATCATAAAGAAGGTGCTCAAGGACGAAGCCCCCAACACCAAACGCCCCGGCAAGGACGTTCCTGCGGTTGATCTTGAGGCCACCCGCGAAGAGCTGTCCAAGCAATTGGAAGGCAAAGAGGTCGATGACGAGGACCTGAACGGATACCTGATGTATCCCAAGGTCTTTTTGGACTACATCGGCCGTCACCGGGTTTATGGCCCGGTCCGTACCCTGCCCACGCGCACCTTCTTCTACGGCATGGAGCCGGGCGAAGAGATCACGGCGGAAATCGACCCGGGCAAGACGCTGGAAATACGCTGCCAGGCCATTGGCGAAACGGATGAAAAGGGCGAGGTTAAAGTGTTCTTTGAACTCAACGGCCAGCCGCGTGTCATCCGGGTTCCGAACCGGATGGTCACATCGACCACGCAGGCTCGGCCCAAGGCCGAGGTCGGCAACCCAGATCATGTCGGAGCCCCCATGCCGGGTGTTGTGGCCACTGTCGCCGTTACTGCGGGCCAACAGGTCAAGGAAGGCGACATGCTGCTGACCATCGAGGCGATGAAGATGGAAACCGGTATCCACGCCGAGCGCGACGCGACGGTCAAAGCCGTTCATGTGCAGCCCGGCGGCCAGATTGACGCAAAGGACCTTCTGGTCGAGCTGGAATAAGCTGCAGAACCTTCTAAAGTTCAAAGGGCCGCGCGGGAAACTGCGTGGCCCTTTTCTATAATGGAACGGAGATACACCATGCTTGCAATCACCCCGATCTACGCGGCCCTGATCGCACTGCTTTATGTGACGCTCAGCGTCAAAGTGATCCTGCAGCGCCGCAGCGACAAGATCTCAGTCGGGGATGGCGGCAGCAAAATGATGATCAAAGCGATACGGACGCATTCCAACTGCGCCGAATACGCACCCATCGGCCTATTGCTGATCGCAATGGTGGAGTTGCAGGGCGCAGGTGGCGTGCTTTTGCATGTGCTGGGCTTGTTGTTGCTGGCTGGACGTTTGCTGCACGCTTATGGGTTTGGCAGAACGCCACAGATCGTCATCCTGCGACAGATTGGTATGGGGCTGACTTTCACGGCGATATTGGTCGCTGCCATTGCGAATCTGGTTTTGGCGCTCTGACCGATTGCGGGTTTAACCCGCCAAAACCCGCGTTTCGATCAGCGGGGCTTGCATCAGGGTTGGCTCGACTTCTGCCACCCTGTCTTCGCCGCGCGCGCAGATCAGTGTTGTAAGCGTAATCAAGGCAGCCAACACCGCCATTTTCAGGTCCGCTGTATTTGTCATTTTCTTCTCTCAGCCCCTCTTGTTTTGTGATGCTCTGGATTTAGAACGCTTCAACCCTAGATTTCCGTCGAAAGATTTTTCCGCTTTTTTGCGTTTTTCCGCTTGCAGCCCCGCGTGGGAATTTATACATCCCTCCTCACTCAACGGCGCGGGCGTAGCTCAGGGGTAGAGCATAACCTTGCCAAGGTTAGGGTCGGGCGTTCGAATCGCCTCGCCCGCTCCATTGAGAGGTCTTTGGACCACATATGTATCTGATGCGGGCGTAGCTCAGGGGTAGAGCATAACCTTGCCAAGGTTAGGGTCGGGCGTTCGAATCGCCTCGCCCGCTCCAGATACCAAACTCTCCAAACATGCTGGTTCTTTGCTGGGCGTTGCGCCATTCTGGCCGCATTACGCAATGCAGGATTACCCTATGTCTGATTACATCATCCGCCCGCTCACTGCCGCCGAAGTTCAGCACGCCGTCGATTGGGCCGGGCGCGAGGGCTGGAACCCGGGGGTTCATGATGCCGAGTGCTTTCGTCCGACGGACCCCGACGGCTTCTTGGGAGGTTTTCTGAACGGAGAGATGATCGCATCAGTTTCAGCGGTAAATTATGACGATCACTTTGCTTTCCTGGGCTTCTACATCGTCAAACCCGAATTCAGACACCATGGCCACGGGCTTGAGATCGCGCAGCATGCGCTGGCCCATTGCACCGGGCGCAACATGGGTCTGGACGGCGTGGTCGAGCAACAGGACAATTATCGCAAGTCCGGGTTCACCTTCGCCTATAACAACTATCGGTTTGCCGGAACGAAAACTCGGATGTTGGCGAAACTGGACACATCTCCGAATGATCGCATCGCGGATCTGAACAACGCATACGTCGCATTGAAGGCTTATGACCGCAAACTGTTCCCTGCGCCACGTGACCTTTTTTTGGATAGTTGGCTGAGCGCTTACAGCCATGTCTCGAAGGTTTATACTGAGAATGGCGAGATCAGAGGCTACGCTACGCTGCGCCCTTGCCTCACGGGCTATAAAGTAGGGCCTCTGTTTGCGGACACCACCGATATCGCAAAGGCGTTGTTGAACGCTGTCTTGTCCTCGATCCCCGAGGACCACAATGAACACGAGGTTTTCGTAGATATGCCTCAGCCCAACGCATCAGCCTTCGCATTGGCCGACGAGCTTGGGCTGGATAAAGTCTTTGAAACGGCCCGGATGTATTCCGACCACGAGCCGGATATCGATCTGAACCGCATCTTTGGCGTCACCACGTTCGAACTCGGTTAAAACGCCTTGAACGTCATCGTCGTCAGCGAACGTTCGATGTTGGGAATCACCAACAAATGTTCGTTGATGAAATGACCTACATCCTCGGTTTCGGGGATGTAGAGTTTGAGCAGCAGGTCGTATTCACCGCTGGTGGAATAAAGTTCCGAATGAATTTCGCGCAGAGCGATTTCCTCGGCCACCTTATACGTGGTGCCGGGTTTGCAGCGGATCTGGATGAAAACGCAGGTGGACATGGTGTAACCCTATCGGTTCGTGTTGCTTGCAAGCTGACACGGGGCACAGCCGGGTGCAATCCCCTGCAACAGTTTGCCGTGAAAGCCACCTATGGTCTGGATAAGGCAACCCAACCCCGTCTATAAGCGCGCCTGTAGCAAAAGGAATTCGCCCATGCGCAGCGCTTCGATCAGCCGCAAGACCGCCGAGACCGAAATTTCGGTTCAGGTCAATCTGGACGGCACCGGCACCTATGACAACCAGACCGGCGTCGGGTTCTTTGACCATATGCTGGATCAGCTGGCGCGCCATTCGCTGATCGACATGACGATCAACGCCAAGGGCGATTATCACATCGACGACCACCACACGGTCGAGGATACCGGTATTGCGCTGGGTCAGGCACTGGCGCAGGCTTTGGGCGACAAGAAAGGCATCCGTCGTTATGGCGAATGTCACCTGCCCATGGACGACGCACAGGTACGCTGTGCGCTGGACCTTTCGGGCCGTCCCTTCCTGATCTGGAACGTTGATCTGCCGACACAGAAGATCGGTACATTCGATACCGAGTTGGTGCGCGAGTTCTTTCAGGCGCTCAGCACCCATGGCGGCATCACGCTGCATATCGATCAACTGCACGGTTTCAACAGCCACCACATCGCCGAAGCTGCCTTCAAGGCCGTTGCACGCGCCCTGCGGGATGCGGTTGAGACCGACCCCCGCAAGGCGGACGCTATTCCGTCAACCAAAGGCGCGCTGTAAATGCTGACCGCAATTATTGATTACGAAAGCGGTAACCTGCATTCGGCCGAGAAAGCGTTTCAGCGCATGGCGCGCGAGGTGAACGCGGGCGAGGTTGTTGTAACCTCGGACGCGGATGTTGTCGCGCGAGCGGATCGTCTGGTTCTGCCCGGTGACGGGGCATTTCCGGCCTGTGCTGCCGAGCTACGCGGCCACAAAGGTATCTATGATGCGATGGTCGAGGCAGTCGAGCAGAAAGGCCGCCCGTTTCTGGGTATCTGCGTCGGCATGCAACTCATGGCAACAACAGGCCATGAATATACTGATACGGATGGTCTGGACTGGGTTGCCGGTGATGTGGTCAGGATCGAGCCTTCGGATTCAACTCTGAAAGTACCCCATATGGGCTGGAACAATCTGGTTCTGGAAAGCGATCACCCCGTGTTCAACGGGGTGAAATCGGGGGATCACACCTATTTCGTGCACTCCTATCACTTCCGCGTCACAGATCCGGCGCAGCGGCTGGCTTATGTGGAGTATGGTCAGGAAGTAACGGCCATGATCGGCCGCGACACGATGGTTGGGATGCAGTTCCACCCCGAGAAAAGCCAGGACGTTGGCCTGCGTCTGTTGGGCAATTTCCTGACCTGGAAACCCTGACGCTTACTGGACCCTTGTCCAGGTCTGACCCCGGCAGATCAAACCGCCCGCCACACAGCCTTTGACAGTCAGATTGTTCTGGCCGTCCAACGACATTTTCGAGTTATAGGTCTTGTCGCGGTCCGGGGCCCAGATCTTGCCGCTGTCATAACTGCCGCCACCCTCGGGCACCATGTCCCAGATGATCTGTTTACCCAGATTTTCATATTCCAGCTGCTGGTTGCCATCCGCGTCGAACGCACTGTCGATGGTACCGCAAATCGCGCTGCCGCATTCTGAAATTGTTACGTGCAGATATCCGCCTGTATCACCCGGTGCGGTCTTCCACAGACCATCGACGGGATCAGCGGCCATTGCCCCGGTTGCAAGAAGCGTCAAACCCGCTGCAAAAGTAAATCTCTTCATGGTTTTCTCCCTGTTTTGAGGACAGTCTGACCCGCCAATGGGCGACGGGCAAGAATGACCCAGCGTCGCGTTGCATCCCCTGCCCTGCTTGTGCGATATCCCGCGCGTGTAACAGTGATATAGGGCCGCCCGAAATGATCCTCTACCCCGCCATCGACCTCAAAGACGGCAACGCCGTCCGCCTTCTGCGCGGAGAAATGGACAAGGCGACCGTTTTCAACGAAGACCCCGCCGCACAGGCCCGCGCCTTTGTCGAGGCGGGATGCGAGTGGCTGCATCTGGTCGATCTGAACGGCGCATTCGCGGGTGAGCCAGTCAACGCAGCCCCCGTCGAGGCGATTTTGAAAGCGTGCAATGTGCCCGCTCAGCTGGGCGGTGGCATCCGCGACATGGCCACCATCGAGACCTGGATAGACAAGGGTCTGGCCCGGGTCATTCTGGGCACGGTTGCTGTCGAAAACCCCGATCTGGTGCGGGAAGCCGCCAAAGCCTTTCCCGGTAAGGTCGCTGTGGGTATCGACGCGCGCAACGGGATGGTTGCCACCAAAGGTTGGGCCGAAGAAACCGACGTACAAGTCACCGACCTTGCCCGCAGCTTTGAGGATGCCGGTGTCGCCGCAATCATCTATACCGATATCAACCGCGACGGCGCCATGCAGGGTCCGAACATCGAGGCCACCGCCGCGCTGGCACAGGCTGTATCAATCCCGGTCATCGCCTCGGGCGGTGTCAGCTCTTTAGAAGACCTGATTGCCCTGCGCGACTGTGGTGTCGAACTGGACGGCGCGATCTCGGGTCGGGCGCTGTATGATGGCGCGATTGACCTGGCCGAGGCCATTCGCGCCCTGTCTTGATAGGTTACTGCGCGGCAGCGGCGGTCAGTTTGGCCAAAGCGCCGCGCATCTTTTCGATGACGGGTGACTTTTCGACTTCATCCAGCTCATCCATTGTCTCTTTGGGGTCTTCATAAGCCAGCCAGACCTGACCGTTGGCATCTTCATAGGCCTGAACCTTGAGCGGCAGGAACAGCCCGGAACGTGGATCAATCTGCATGGCTGGTGTGCCCAGCGCAGGATTGCCGAAAATCAGCACCTGATTGGCGGGAATGGGTGTGCCGACCTTTTCCGCCCCGGCCGCATGGTCGATACGTGCAAACACGGTGGCCCCGGCGTTGCCGACCGCTGCTTCCAACGCGTCCAGCGCCTCAGCCACGGATTTATTTGTTTGAACTTTGATAATGTCGTCAGCCATGGCGGATAGTGCGCCCCCGAATGTTAGAATTGAAGCCAGAAGAAGATGTTTCATCTCGATAATCCTTTTCATGAATTTCACCTCTAATTTCCATGGCTTCACGATGGATCGCAATCACAAGTCTGGCATCGGCGGGGCTTTGCCGCTAAAGGTCCGGCAACGAAGGACGCCCAGATGCTAAAAACCCGGATCATTCCTTGTCTTGATGTTGCTGATGGCCGCGTGGTCAAAGGTGTAAATTTCGTCGGTCTGCGCGATGCAGGCGACCCGGTGGAATCGGCCAAAGCCTATGACGCTGCCGGTGCAGATGAGATCTGTTTTCTGGATATTCACGCGACCCATGAGAACCGAGGGACCATGTTCGATGTGGTGCGACGCACGGCCGAGCAGTGCTTTGTGCCGCTGACAGTGGGCGGTGGCGTACGCACCAAGGATGATGTCCGTGCCTTGCTTTTGGCAGGGGCGGACAAGGTCAGCTTCAACTCGGCCGCCGTTGCCAACCCGGATGTGATCGCGCAAGCAGCGGACCAGTTCGGAGGCCAGTGCATTGTCTGCGCCATCGACGCCAAGACGGTCAGCCCCGGCAAGTGGGAAATCTTTACCCATGGCGGACGCAAGCCCACCGGCATTGATGCTGTGGAATTTGCAAAAACTGTCGTTGCCAAAGGGGCCGGAGAAATCCTGCTGACCTCGATGGATCGTGACGGCACAAAGGCTGGGTTCAACCTGCCCCTGACCCGCGCAATTTCCGGTGCAGTGGACGTGCCGGTGATCGCCAGCGGCGGTGTCGGCAATCTGGACCATCTGGTGGAAGGCGTCACGAAAGGCCGGGCGAGTGCGGTACTCGCTGCTTCAATTTTCCACTTCGGCGAATACACCATCCGCGAAGCCAAGGAACACATGTCCGCCGCTGGTATCCCGATGAGGCTGACATGAACATTCTGCACGACCTGGCCAATACAATTGAGGCTCGGAAGGGTTCTGACCCGGACGCGAGCTGGACGGCCAAGCTTCTAGCCAAAGGCCCAGAAAAATGCGCCGAGAAATTCGGCGAGGAAGCCATTGAGGCGATCATCGAGGCTGTTAAAGGTGACAAAGCCAAGCTGACCTCTGAGGCGGCGGATGTTCTGTATCACCTTCTGGTCATGTTGGCCGCACGGGACGTGGCGCTGGATGATGTCTTGGCCGAACTGGCCCGTCGTCAGGGCGTCAGCGGCATCGCGGAAAAGGCATCCCGCTCCGACGGGTAACGCCTGGGTTCCGCGCCGCTGTTTTGACCGCTATACTCGGGCGTCAGATTGGCAGGCCGAGGGCGCGATATGATCCGAGTTTTGATGCTTGTGGCAACGCTTGCCATTGCTGCGGCCTGCTCTGCGCCACCTGCCTCGACCGGGGACGAGGTTCAACGACTGTCAGCCGAAATTCAGGCGCTGGGTCCTGATATCGACCCAGAAGAAGCCCGACGGGCTGCGCAAGTCGCTTATGCCTACACCGCGCAGCTTGTCGATGAATACCAGATCACGGATCCGCCATTGATCCACAACGCAAAAGTCAACAAGGGCCTGCGCCCGCGCGGGCTGTGCTGGCACTGGGCCGAAGACATTGAGCGTCGCCTAAAGCAGGAAAACTTCCAAACGCTGGAGATGCACCGCGCCATCGCCAATGCAGACAACCCGCTGAGGATCGACCACAGCACTGCAATCATCAGCCGTAAGGGGGAATCGTTGTATGACGGCGTTGTACTGGATCCGTGGCGCTACGGCGGGATTTTGTTCTGGTCTCCGTTGGTTGAGGACACCCGGTACGAATGGGTGCCGCGCGACGTGGTTTTGGAGAAGCGGCGTCAGGAACAAGTGGCCCGGCTGAAACCGTATCAGCCGACAACGCCTTAAAGCTTGGATGAGATGATTCCGGTCGAAAACCCACCCATGCGCAGCTCGCCAAACAGGCGTTGATACTCGATCTTGGGACAGCGGTTCATCACGACGTCCACACCTCGCGCTTCAGCCTTTGCGGCTGCTTCGGGATGTTCAACCCCGATTTGCATCCAGATTGTACTGAGTGAAGGGAAGGCCGCTAACGCTTCGTCAACGATGGGCGGCACAGCTTCGGACCACCGGAAAATGTCGACCATGTCCACCGGCTCGGATAACTCCGACAAGCTGCCACGCACCGTCTGGCCAAACAGTTCCTTACCCGCATGTCCCGGATTGACCGGGATCACATCGAATCCTTTCAGCGACAGATAACGCGCCACGTAATAGCTGGGTCGCACCGGGTTCATGGATACCCCAACAACGGCGACCGTCTTGGTCCGTTGCAGAATGGCTTTCAGATATGGGTCAGAATACTGAGGCATGCCTCATCCTTAACAGGGTTCCAAAAAGAAAAAAGCGCCCAAGAAACCTTGGGCGCCAGTTGTTGGAACGAGGGACAGTGAAATGACCCGCGGCAGTTCCGTTCCGCGGTCACTGTGACATTTAGGCATAAGTTTGGGGAAAAAAAGAGGGGGCGCGCATTTTTGTGATGACTTTTCACAATCAGCTGATTCCCGCCTAATCCTGATACAGGACAATCGGCCAGTTTTTTTCTGCCATTTCAATGTATTCGGCCCTGTCCTGCCGCCACATCGCCTCGATCTGTGGGGAATGCGTCAAATACAGGCGACCATCGACCAACTGCCACGCATTGGGATCGGTGCTTTTCAGGACCCCCTTGGCCATCGCATAAGAACAATACCCGCCAAACTGCGGGGCAAAGGCGCGTGGGTTGCTTTCAAAGCGCTCACGGTTTTCCGCAGATGAGAAATGCCACTTGGCCCCTTTCCACATCACCGCATTTTCAGCTGCGCCCATGACAGGCGTCGAACCTTCAAAATAGGTCACGGGATCGTACCCGGCCAATGCCACGCCTTCGGTGACAAAATAGACCGGTTTGTCCTGCGCGAATGCCGCAGAAGTCAGGAAAACGGCACTCAGCACGCCAAGGATGGTACGTCGGATCAACATCGTCATTTCAGAATCTGCAATCTTGAAGGTATCAAGATGCAAGTTTTTTCCGGCAACGGAAGCCCTGTTGACATGGATGTGATCAGGGTTCAGCGCCGCTGCCCTTAGTCAAAGATGTCCTCGATCACATCCCAGGCTTCGTCAAACACCCGCGAGAGCATAGTTTTCTTCTTCTTTTTGCGTTTCGCCTTAGTTGGTGACACATGAGAACCGGCCGATCGTGCTTTTGCGGTTTTCCCGGTCTTTCGCTTGGGCAGCATCTTCAAATCATGCAACGGCGCCCCGCAGTTTGAACAGCTGAGCTCGTGTCGCTCTTTGCCCTTCAGGACCAGGGCCGCGCGAGTCCCGCAATAACAGCAGGTGGCGATTTTGGATGGACCGGAAATGGCGCTCTCCTTTGCTCAGGGGCGAGATGCATATAAGGCGATTGCCGCCGCGTTTGAGACATTCAGTGACCCAAACCCACCTGCTGCGTCAATTTTCACCAACTGATCCACGGTTTCCTTGGTCTTCTGCCGCAAACCCGGGCCTTCCGCACCAAGCACAAGCGCCACGGGGCGAGCACGTCCCTCGCCCAGCGCGCCTTCGATTGTCACCTCGGCTTCGCCGTCCAGTCCAAGAACCAGAAAGCCCATGCCCTGAAGTTCAATGATCGCGTCCGCAAGGTTGCGCACCCGCAGATATGGTTGGCGCTCTAGCGCGCCGCTGGCAGTTTTGGCCAGCGCTCCCGTTTCGGGTGCAGAATGATGGCGCGTACCAATCACGGCGCTGGTCCCAAGAACTTCGGCCGAGCGCAGAATCGCCCCGACGTTATGCGGATCGGTCACACGGTCCAACAGAATGACTCTCGGGTTTTCCCGTCCAATACAGTTTTCGGCCAAACCACCCCAATCCAACGGCTTGACCTCAAGCGCAGCACCCTGGTGAACCGATCCCGCATCGATGGGAGCGGTAAATTTGCGCGGATCAACCATGTCGACCTCGATCCCTGCAAATTCAATCGCTTCGGCCAGTTTGTCACGCGCGTTGCGTGTCACGATCAGGTGCAGTTTCTGACGATTTGGGTTCATCAGAGCGTCGCGCACCGCGTGCAGGCCAAACAGCCAGACGGTTTCGGCCGCAGCAGCTTTGCGCGCCTGTTCCTTTTCGACGACCCATTTGGGTTTCTTCATTTTAAGGGCCTCCGGGCCGAGATTTCGGTTTCCTGCGTCAAAGCGAAATTTTCCTGTTGACGCTCCTTTGGTGCGCTAGTAATCACGCCTCCACGTCAGGTGCAACGCCTGACAGTGGGCGACAGGCCGCAAGGTGTGGCAGGGGACTGTAACTCCCTCGCGGAGACGCACGCCTGGTTCGATTCCAGGGTCGCCCACCATCTTCCAAAGTATCTGAAATCATGTTGAAAATCCTTTTTTTCAGAGATTTCCATTCAGAGCTCGTCGCAAACCCGGGCACTTTCAAGCGGGTTCAGTGCTATCGCACCAGTTGGTTCTGACCGTCAACAATCCACTACAAGGGCAAACGTTCTGGAACGACCTTTATCACCCGTTTGGCCCCAACACGGTTTGGCGTAAAGATTGGGGCCCTGGTTATCGGATAGACAACCTGAACGTCACCCTGGCACCTGTTCCCTTGCCCGCCAGCGGCCAGTTGTTGTTGGGTGCCGTGATGGCACTTGGCGGATATTGCAGACTTAGGGCATCGTAGTTGCAACCAATACCCAAAAAGGCCGCGCTGATTGATTATCAGCACGATCTTGTTTGCGTTTGCCACTGTGTGTCTTGCGATTTGACGCGCCTATTCCGCCGCCGTACGCAGCTCTGAGACCCTTTCGAACCAGGCCTCAATCGCATCCAGATCGGCAGGCAAGACCTCGGCAGCACCGTCTGCGAAGGCCTGGAACTTCTCCTCGTTCAATCCGTTCACACCGACCAGAACCGGGATGTCCATCGTCAGTGCTTCACCGATCACAGGGCGGAATCCGCGCCCATCGGATTCATGCTTTCCGAATTTGTTGATGATCAACAGTTGGGGCGCATCTTCAAGCGAGGCTGTCACATATCCCACGGCCTGTTCCAGCGCCGCCGGATCCAGACGGCAGCCGCGCGACTGGGTTCCCAGCGATTGCGAGATGCGGATGGTTTCACCCTCTGGCAGCACGCGTACATCCATATCGCATTTGCTGCTGTCGGCGCATTCGGTGTTGGTCTGAACAACGCCCGCCAATTTAACGCCCGAGGCCAGTAGACGTTCTGCGACAGCGCTCAGCAGGCGGTCGGTGGCGCCGCGATCGGTGGTGGTGACGTAGGCCAGATTCATCTTGGACCTCTTGTTTTTCATTGCGACATTTCAAATAGCACGCCAAGGCGCATCCGACCACTCCCCTAGCTACGGAAGCGTAGACAGGCCGATCACAGGTGCGTGCAGGTGAAGAAGTACTGCGTATACGGCAATCGCCGTCAGCCAGGCCCCGGGACGCGGCCAGGGACGCGGCGCGCGGAGTGAAAACCGTGCAGTGTTTCGAGACAAGCGGACCCACTCAAAACCCATTTCGCGGGATTTGCGCCGGTCGATCAGGCCCATGCCCATTGCCGCGAACCCGGCAAAAAGACCGAACAGGATCACATGAGAAAGGCTGCCATTGGCCAGCAAATGCGCCACCGCCCACAGCATAAGCGCGGCAAGAATGGGATGGCGGGTTGTGCGTAGAATACCGGGCTGTTCTGGATCAAACCGTCGGTTGCCCAGCCCACCAAACGAGAACGGGTTTTGGATGGCCAGCCCCACAACTGCCAGCCAGCAGACAACCGGCATGATCAGGATCGGAACCCAGCGCAGAACCGCAAACGGTGGAATGACCTCCACATACGGTGCGTTTGCGGCAGCAATGATCAGCCAGGCCAGCACAGCCAGCGACAGGATGGAATACCCTGCAAAATACCCGCGATGCCCCAGCGTTCCGATCAGCCACCCGCGCACTGCGGGCCGCACGGGAATCACGTGGCTGAGGAGGAATGTGATAAGCGCTGCAAGGAATAGGCCCCAACCGGTCATGGTGATCTCCGAATGTATTAGGATCGGTCTAGTTCAGGACGGCGGCGGCTTCCTTGTCCGAAATCAAGTTTGGAACAGGGGCAGATGAAATGCCCCTGCCCTGTTTTATAACCCAAGTGCAGCGCGGCGTTCTTCGGCAAAACCTTGCACGATGCGATCAGCAATCAGTGCCAGAATCGCCATCGCCGCGCCCGCCGAGATACCAAGCCCCACATCCGCCTGACCCAACGCCAGATAGATCGACTGACCCAGACCTGTGGTCCCGATCAGGGCGGCAATCACCAACATTGCGAAGGCATAAAGGATGGTCTGGTTCAGCCCCAGCAGTATGGTCGGCGCTGCATAGGGTGCTCGCACGTCCCGCATGATCTGCCACTCGGTCGCACCGCTGGAGATCGCGGCCTCCATCATTTCCTCTGGCGTGTTGACCAGCCCGTGCCGGGTGTAGCGGATCATTGGGACGATCGCGTAGGCGCATATTGCTAGGAAGGCCGAGAATTCGCCGATTTGAAACACCATCAGGACCGGGATCAGGAACACGAACAGCGGGATCGTCTGCAGCATATCGCAGATCGGGCGGACCACTTTCCACACTGGTTCCCATACCGCGCTGGCAAGACCGATCAGGCCGCCAAGCACGGCGCAGGAAAACACTGCCGCGCCGCTGAGGTAGAGTGACAGAAGCGCTCTTTCCCAAAGGCCCGAAACAAGGATGGTGCACAGCAGACCCACACAGAGCGCGGCCAGACGCCAACCGCCCGCGACCCAGCTCAGCGCGGCAACACTGGTCAGGACAAAAGGCCACGGCAGGTTGGCGACGCCAGTTTCCAGCATTCCAATCAGGATCAGAACGATCAAGCCACCCGTCAACCGTCCGCGCCAAGCCATCAGCAGGGCAATCGCGGCACCAGCGGCGAACAAGCCAGCGCTCATGGTCGACGTCCACTGAAAGCCCCAAGTGAAGGGCAGCACCGCCTGATCCAGACCGATCCGTAACGGCAGCAGCACATAGAACAACGAGTTGTTCTTGAACGCATCCAGCCAAGGGCCGTTGGCTTGTGTGAACGCGGTCAAGCCGCTGTCGACAGCCTCGGCCATCGGGTCCAACAGGGTCAGTTCGGACGGATTCGGCAACCAATTGCGGAATGCCAAAGTAAACAACACGGCAAAGCCCAGCATCGCCCAGACAACACGGCTGTCATAACGTTTGCGTTCGGTTGCAAGGGTGCCACTCATTCGGTCGATCACCACGGCAAAGACCACGATGACCAGACCGGCCATCAGCGATTCACCGAACTGAGCTTTGCGCATGGTCAGCAAAACCTCCCAGCCGATATCGTTGAAGCCACCGATAACGGCGGCGATGATCACCATCGACAAGGCGGCCATAAGGCATTGGTTTACACCGACCATGATCTGCGTTGTGGCGGCGGGGATTTCGACCTGAAACAGTTGCTGGAACCGTGTGCCGCCAGACATGATAGCGGCCTCTTTGATCTCGGGCTCCACGCGCTCCAACCCCAGCATCACGTTGCGCGCCATAGGTGGCGCTGCGTAGATGGCCGAGGCGATCAGGCCGACAACGGGTCCAAAGCCAAAAAGCAGCAACAGAGGCGTTAGATAAGCGAAGGTTGGCACTGTCTGCATGACATCCAGAACAGCCTGTACCAAGGATTTTACCTTGGGCACCTCATTAGCGAGAATGCCGATACCGCCGCCCATGATCAACGCCACAGGGACGGAAACGGCAACAAGAGCCAAGGTGTTCATGCTCTCGGCCCAATAGCCCGACGCCAGTACAAAGCTGAGACCCAAAAAACCCAGTGCTGCCATCGGCAAGCCGCCAAGGTACCAGCCTAGTGCGGTCACGATTCCAATCAGGATGGGCCATGGCGTATTGCCCAGCACGTAATTGGCCCAGTCCATCGGATAGGTCATCAGGTCTGAAAACAACCGCATCGCCGGTTTGATCAGGTTCAGAAACCAGTCCAGAAACGCGCCAACCCATTGGGTTGCAGGCAATTCCCACGCAGTTGGCCATTTCACCAGCCATGGGGCGATACCTTCAAGCACAAGGCAAACGGCGCCGACGATGACCGTGATAAGGGCGGCCTTTGCCCCCGCCGTCAACTGCGCGCTGTTTTGCGTCGGCAGGTCGGTTACAGCCGTCATGATTCGTCCACCTGCAACGCGGCAGCAAGATCAGATGGATGCACCGTACCGACGACATTGCCGTCGGCATCCCGCACCGGCACGGGCTCATACAACTCCATGCAATGCGCAAGGGCCGCGTCCAACGTCATCGAAGTGGTCAGGCCAGGATCGTCCGGACCACAGTCCGCCTCGCTCCGCATAACCGAGGCGACCTTGGCGTGCTGACCCTTGGCCACGTCTTTCGAAAATTCGCGAACGTAGTCATCTACGGGGCGCAATACGATATCTGTCGGCGTTCCGATCTGGACGATCTTGCCATCGCGCATGATGGCGATGCGGTCGGCCAGTTTCAGTGCTTCTTGGATATCGTGGGTAATAAACACGATTGATTTCTTCAGCGTCGCCTGAATGCGCAGAAACTCGTCCTGCAGCTGTCGGCGGATCAGTGGATCAAGGGCCGAGAACGGTTCATCCAGAAACCAGATATCGGGGTTCACGGCGAGGCTGCGTGCGATGCCCACACGCTGACGCTGACCACCAGAAAGCTGACGAGGAAAGCTGTCTTCGCGCCCGTCAAGACCGACCAGTGAGATTACTTCCTGCGCGCGGTCCAGCCGTTCCCTTTTGCTCACGCCTTGAACACGCAACGGATAGGCCACGTTTTCGGCCACGGTCATATGCGGGAACAGACCGAAATGCTGGAACACCATACCCAGCTTTTTGCGGCGCAGGTCCGTCATCACCTTCTTCGAAGCACCAATGACGTTTTGATCATCCACACGAATCTCGCCGCCCGTGCCGGGCAGCAGTTGCGAGATACAGCGGATCAACGTGGATTTACCCGAGCCTGACAGGCCCATAATGACGAACAGCTCGCCCTCTTTGACCTCGAAATTGGCGTCTTGCACCGCCGGGATGAACCCGTTTTCCCGCAGGTCGGTGGCGGCTTTGTCAGCGTCATTCCCTGACCGAGACAGCGCGTCGGTCAGGGCTTTGTCAGCGCCGGGGCCAAACACCTGCCAGAGATTCCGGCAGGCGATGGCTGGCATAGTCGCGTCAGTCACTTACGCGCGCTCACTGCGTTGCTGCGTCAACAACCGGACGCCACTTGCCTTCGTTTTCGGCCATCCATGCGGCAACGACCTCTTCGACCTGTCCGCCATCAACATCGATCGCGCCCATCATCGGCTGCTGGTCTTCGACCGCCAATTGGTAGTTCGACAGGATCTCATAGGCAGCGGGCCACTTGTCTTCCATGCCGCTCCAGCTGGCTTTGAAGATGCGCGACGGCGAGAAGTCGCAATCGTTGATCGCATTGGGGTTCGGACCCCATGCCGGATCGTTGAAGCACGCCTCTTCACCCGCTGGCAGGTCGACGAACTGGACGTCATAGGCCGACATCGCCCAGTGCGGCTGCCAGAAGGTGATCAGCAGCGGCGACTTACGCTCAGTCGAGGCGCGCAGTTCAGCGATCAGAGCACCTTCGGAACCCGCAGGCACAGCTTTGAACGGCAGTTCCAGACCGGTCATACGATCTGCGCCAGGCGTCCCCCAGTCGGCCGGATAGTCAACCAGACGGCCACCGGGCAGAGTTTCGGCGGTTGCGAAGACCTGCGCGCAGTCTTTCAGCGCCTCCCAGGCGGGAAGGCCCGGGCACAGATCAGCGACGTGCGCCGGGTATGCGATGCCTTCCTTGGCAGCCAGGCCCAGATCGCCGATTTCGACAACCGTGCCTTCGTCGATCTTCTTGGCATATTCGTCTGATACGTTGGACGACCAGATTTCCAGCGTCGCGTCGATGTCGCCATCGGCCAGCGCCTGGAACTGGTTCATCATGCCCGCAGTCACAAACTCGACGTTATAGCCTGCGGCCTTGAGCATCTCACCCGCCACATGCGTGGTCACGTGCTGACCAGTCCATTCATTGATCGCCAGCTTGATCGGTTCGTCCACGGCACCCATATCCGCCGCTTGCGCCGCACCAGCAACGGTTAGGGCCATAAGGCTTACACTTAGTTTTTTCATGGATTTTCTCCCTGTCTTATTTGTTTTGCCCACCCCGGCGGACTTGTTTCCGCCGGCATACTTGTCTGACGACAATACCATGTCGCAACATGCACAAATTTAGCCGGAAAAGGAAAGTAATCAGTTTGTAACAGACGACGTTAATCGTACGGCAAACCGTGGATATTTCCTTTCAAGTACCCCTAACGCACCCGGCATGGCCAATCATTAACCCTTGTACAAAACGCGGATCGTTGACTGACGAGTCAATCACAAACTATTTTGCCCCCGTTTGTCGAGGATTTCTTTAACACTTCTGCCCTTTTTTCACTCGGGTCAGAAATGTCAGCACAACAGCTAAGAAGCACTATTTCAAGTTTGCCATTGCCAAACCGGAACAAAAGACAAACATTCGAGGAGTGATTTTGAGGTTTGGCTTATGCGTACATTTGACGAAATCTTCGACATTTCAGCAGCACGACATGGCGGGCCGGATGCGTTGGAGGCGATGCTGCACAAACCCAAGAGCCCTGAGGAACTGGCCGCAATGCCGGAAGATCGCTGGCTGGCCATTATCACGAAATGCGTTTTTCAGGCCGGGTTTAACTGGAAGGTCATCGAAAACAAATGGGACGGCTTCGAGGTCGCGTTTGATAGTTTTGATGTAGGTCGATGTGCCTTTATGGATGACGATAAATTCGATGCGTTGCTGCAGGATACGCGAATCGTGCGCAATGGAACCAAGATCGCGGCAGTGCGGGACAACGCTGCGTTTCTGATGGAGCTGCGTGAAGAAGGTGGTGCGGGCAAAGTACTGGGGGGGTGGCCCTCGACGGATTACATCAACTTGCTTGCACTGCTGGCCAAGCGTGGGTCACGTCTGGGTGGCGCTTCAGCCCAATACGCGATGCGATTTTCCGGACGGGACAGTTTCATTCTGTCCCAAGACGTTACAGCGCGACTGATCGCAGAAGGTGTGGTCGACAAACCCGCCACGTCCAAGAAAGCTATGCTGGCCGTTCAACATGCCTTTAATACTTGGATGGACCAATCCGGGCGATCCCTGAGTGAAATCAGCCGGGTTCTGGCCATGAGCCTGTGAAAACGGTTTGCGGAACAGGCGCAGCGGACTAGGATTCAACTCATGGTTCTGCGTGTATTTCTTGTTACACTCTTGTTTCTGTCTTCCTGCGGTCGCCCACTGACCGAACCGGAACGCGTGTTTGCAGAGAGCATTCAAGGCGACACACTGAACTTGAATAATGTGCGATTGGTCGAAGGTGCCCCGGTGGCAACGGTCACGTATTTCCGCGAGGAACGCCCGCGTCTGGCCTGCCGCGAGCTTATTCTGCCGCCAGTCGAGGCCGGGCATGTGACAGGCAAGCCCGCGGCCGTAGCCCTTTTCAACAAGGTCTATTTCGCGCGCGACTGGTATTTAGAAGACTATATGACCGACTTCCCCGATCAGATGAACCTGATTGCCGCTATGTTGTTGGCTCATGAACTGACACATGTCTGGCAATGGCAGAATCGCGCAACCACCGGCTATCACCCTCTGCGGGCGGCAGCAGAGCATGGCGGACGGAGAGATCCGTATCTGTTCAATCTGGACACCTCGCCTGACTTTTTATCCTACGGCTTCGAACAGCAGGGCGCGATTGTCGAGGAATACGTGTGCTGTCGCGCGCTGGACCCTCAGGCCAAGCGCACCAAGAGGCTGCACACCATGCTGGGCGAAAATTTCGACTTGTCACCCTTGCCGGAAAACGGACGTGAACGGGCGGTTCTTTTGCCTTGGAGCGAGGCGGAAGTAGACGGAATTTGCAGTCAGTCCTGAAGCGTTTCCAGATAGGCCACCAGATCCACAATAGGCTGGCTGGTCAGGATAGGCTGACCCCGAGGTGTTTTCATGGACGTGTCCTGCCCGTCAAAAAACGGTCCATAAACCGGCATAGGGCTGCCGTGGCTGACCAATGGATCTCTGCCATCGATCCGGGCGACCACACGAGCGGTCGGGAACAGGCCATCCTCATCGGTCAAATTGGTCAAATCGGTTGGCTGTACAACCAAAACGCTGGCCATAGGCCCCTGCCCGGTTGCATCAATCCCATGACAGGTTGCGCAATAATGCATGTAAAGCTCCTCTCCGGTCTTGGCATCCTGCGCCGAAACCGCCTGTGAGGTGGCGACCGAAAACCCAAACACCAGCATCCTAAGAGTTGCCCTGAACATCATATCCTCCTGCCACGATAGACATTTGCAGGGTTGCCCGGTCGACGTCTTGGCGCAATGATCCAGATCAACGCAGGCGGAGGGTACGGGCAATGACACAATACGCAGCCATTATGCTGGCGGCAGGGATCGGCGTCCCTATTCTTGCGGCTTTGAACGCGGCCCTGGGCAAGCTGATCGGATCGCCAACCACGGCCGCCGTGATTCTGTTCGCGATCGCCTTCGCGGCGTCGGTCCTGGTGATGCTGCTATTTCCGGGTTTCGAAGCGCTTTCCAAGGTGGCCGCAGCGCCGAAACATCTGTTACTGGCCGGTGTCCTGATCGCATTCTACGTTCTGTCAATCACCCACGTCGCCCCTCATTTCGGGGTTGGCAACGCCGTGTTCTTTGTATTGCTGGGGCAATTGATCAGCACGGCGGCTATTGACCATTTCGGCCTGTTTGGCGCTCAGATCACGCCACTGACTTGGATACGGGCCGGTGGTATTGCCGTGATGGCCATTGGTGTCGCGATCACTCAACTGGCCTGAGCACCCCGCCCTCAAGCCTGACCATCCGGTCCATACGCGCCGCAAGATTCAGGTTGTGGGTCGCGATCAAGGCCGACAGCCCTTCGTCGCGTACCAGAGCCATCAGCGCATCAAACACCTGATCCGAGGTTTCGGGATCCAGATTGCCGGTCGGCTCATCCGCCAATAATACACGCGGTTCGTTGGCCAGAGCCCTGCAAAAGGCGACACGCTGCTGTTCGCCGCCGGACAATGCTGCGGGCCGGTGGCTGGCGCGCGGGGCAACGCCGACCCGATCCAACAAATCCATGGCCCGTACCTGCGCGGCCTTTTCTGAAATGCCGTTCGCCAGTTGCGGCAGGGTGATGTTTTCCAGTGCCGTAAACTCAGGCAACAGGTGGTGGAACTGATAAACGAACCCGACATCCTGACGGCGCAGCGCGGTTCTGGTGCGATCGCCCTTGCCGGTCACGCTCTGCCCGCCAATCTCGACCGAGCCTTCATCGGGCTTGTCCAACAAACCGGCAATGTGCAGAAGCGTTGATTTGCCCGCGCCTGACGGGGCAACCATCGCCACGGCCTCCCCCGTGCGCAGGTCCAGATCGACACCGCGCAGAACCTGTACTTCGCCTGGCGTACCTTTGAGGTAAGTCTTTGTCAGACCATTCAGACGCAATGTGACATCATTCATAGCGCAGCGCCTCGACCGGGTTCAGCCGCGCCGCGCGGCGAGCTGGAAAATAAGTGACGATGAAGGACAGGCCAAGCGACAGGCCGATGGCTTTGAGTACATCGCTCAGATGCAATTCGGCCGGCAAAGCATAGATGCCCCGGATCGACGGGTCCCATACGCCGCCGCCCATCACGTAATTCACGAACGAGAAAATCGGATCGATATAGATGGCAAAGAGGCATCCCAGAATAACACCCATCGCCGTTCCGATCAGGCCGGTGAAAGCCCCGCATATGAAAAAGATACGCAGAACTGACCCCTCGCTCAGCCCGATGGTGCGCAGGATGCCGATATCGCGCCCCTTGTTTTTAACCAGCATGATCAGGCCGGAAACGATATTCATGGCGGCAATGAGAACCAGGATCGAGAGGATGATAAACATCACGTTGTCCTCAACCTCCAAGGCCCGCAGAAAGCCACCGGATGCGTCCTGCCATGTCCAGATCTGGCTGCGTTCACCCGAGGCCTCAATGATCGAAATCAGGATTGGACCCAGACTTTCGGGTTGCTGCACCATCACTTCGATCTCATCCGCCACACCTTCGCGGTTGAAAAAACTCTGGGCCTGCGAAAACGGCATATAGACGCGGGTTCGGTCGATGTCATAGCGACCCGCCGAGAACACATAGACGACACGATACGCGTTTACACGCGGCGAGGTACCAAAGGCGGTTTTGACCCCATTGGGCGACGTCAACTTGACGACATCGCCCACGGTGGCCCCGATACTGCGTGCAACGCCAGATCCGATGGCGATGACATCTTCACCGGTTTGAAACTCTGTCAGGTCGCCTGCGGCCTGCTCCGCATGCGCAACACCCGGCAAATCAAAAAGATCATAGGGGTGGATGCCGAACACCTCAACTCCGCTGCTGCGGTCGCGATTTGTGATCAAAACCTGCCCTTTGACCAAAGGCGCAGCTCGCTCAACTCCGGCGACCTGCGCGATCCGGGCCGCACGATCTTCATAATCAGCTATCGTTCGGTCGACCCGACCCTGATCATCAATTTCCCCCGACGAATAGACCGTCACATGTGCGTTGGCACCCAGAATGGTGCCCACAAATTCCGAGCGGAAGCCGGACCGGACCGCCAGTGTCGCAATCAGTGCAAACACTGCCAGGGTGATCCCGATCAAGGAAATCCACGTCATCACACTGACACCACCTTCGGCCCGGCGGGCCCGCAGGTAACGCCAGGCGATTTTCCATTCAAATTGGGCAAAGGGCGGGGGTGTTTTGGCCATGCCTGCTCCGGGGTGTTCTTGTTTGCGGGGACAGTTTCGGCATTTCACCCAATGGTCAAGCCGGTTGTCACTTTGACCCGGTTCCTCAGCCCGAATGAGCCGAATCAATACGGCGGACAACTGTAGCGTTACGGCCAAACAGATGACTTGGATATCAAGCGCTACACCATGAGTTGTGAACCGCATCACAGACAAAGCCGGATTGTTTCATCTATGAAGTTAATCATCGCGCTTCGTGATGTCCTGAATCCAAAAGGCAACAATAAGTGCGAAATATTATTACTCTTTTTGATTATTTTCAGAAACTTTGTCACCCTGACTGTGGGGGAACACATTTAAAGAGCGGGGGTCGCTCAATGAATTTTCAAATCTCAACCAATGGAGCGGGGGTTATTCCGTCCCGCCAAGCATCAACAGAACTGGATTGCGAAACAGCGGCACTGCTGCGCGCGGCCATTCGACCGATCTTTGCCAGCGCAGCAAGCTGGAGCAACCTGACAGATATCCTGAAAGAAAAAGGATACCGGCTGGTGTTCCGTCAGGGCCGTTTGTGCATCACGGATCGGACAACCGACGCACGTGTTTGCGGGCTGCGGTTTCTGGGTCTTGAGTTTCGTGAACTGGTCAGCCGTCTGGGCCGACCGATCGTGGTCGCACGCGGCGACGACGCCAATGGCGATATTTTGGCCGAGCGCCCGACGCCAGACCGAAACTAAAGGCTAAGCCAAGCGCCTTGCTCCGGCCGCAGACGGCGGCCAGTTCAAGATTCTGTCCGTCAAACTCGTTCAGATCAGTTTCAGGTGCCGGTCAGCGCGGCACCCGACAATCGTGATCAGGCGATCTGCTCATAGATTTCAGCAACTTTGGTGACAGCCGCTTCCGGGCTCAGCTCATCGCTTTCACCAGTGCGGCGGCAAGTCAGTTCAACAACACCGTTCTTCAAACCACGCGGGCCCACGGTGATGCGCCAGGGCAGACCGATCAGGTCCATGGTTGCAAACTTGCCCCCTGCACGTTCGTTGCGATCATCATATAGCGGCTCCAGACCCAAGGCGGTCAACGCCGCATAGATCTTGTCACAGGCCGCATCGGCTTCCTCATCACCCTGCTTCAGGTTCACGATACCGCAATGGAACGGTGTCACGCCCTCTGGCCAGATGATGCCTTTGTCGTCATGGCTGGCCTCGATGATCGCGCCAATCAGGCGGCTGACACCGATACCGTGGCTGCCCATGTGAACCGGAACCGGTTTGCCGTCGGGGCCCTGTACAGTCGCGCCCAATGGTTCGGAGTACTTGGTGCCGAAATAGAAAATCTGCCCAACTTCGATACCACGTGCCACGCGACGGCGCTCATCCGGGATCTGGTTGAACAGCACTTCGTCATGAGTTTCGTCAGTCCGCGCGTATTTCGAAGTAAACTCTTCCAGAATAGCCTGACACTGTCCGTGGCTGTCATAGTCGATCTCACGGTCACCGAAGGTAAGATCAGTGACGGCACTGTCATAGAAGACCTCGGATTCACCAGTATCAGCCAGCACCAGGAACTCATGGGTATCATCGCCGCCGATGGGGCCTGAATCGGCGCGCATCGGAATCGCCTGCAAACCCATGCGTTCGTAGGTGCGCAAGTAGCTGACCAGATGGCGGTTATACGCGTGCAACGCATCTTCCTTGGTCAGGTCGAAATTGTAGCCATCCTTCATATAGAACTCGCGTCCCCGCATCACGCCGAAGCGGGGGCGGATTTCATCGCGAAACTTCCACTGGATCTGATACAGCGTCAGCGGCAGATCTTTGTAGCTGTTCACGTGACCACGGAAGATATCAGTCACCAGTTCTTCTGCCGTCGGCGTAAACAACATGTCCCGGTCATGCCGGTCCTTCATGCGCAGCATTTCCTGACCATAATCATCATAACGACCGGATTCGCGCCACAGATCCGCCGATTGGATTATGGGCATCTGGATTGCGATGTGTCCCGCGCGCGCCTGCTCCTCATGCACAATGTTTTCCAACTTGCGCAGCACTTTGAAGCCCAGCGGCAGCCATGAATAAATCCCGGCGGCGGCTTGTTTGATCATGCCCGCGCGCAGCATCAGCCGGTGGCTGACGATCTGGGCCTCGGAGGGGTTTTCCTTGAGAACGGGCAGAAAGTAACGGCTGAGGCGCATGGGTGGACCTTCAAAGGTAAGAATTCGACTGCACAGGTGATTATTCCAAAGCCCCGCCGGGGGCAATCGGACATTGGTGATTTTACGACTTCACGTCAGTCGGTTTTTTGATTGACCCGCCAATCGAGAGTTTCAATTGTAACAGAATTGCTAAATCCAAGAGGCGCCAATGCAAACGATTCAGGAACCAGCCCGCCAAGTCCCTGTGATCCATCAGACCGATGTTTTGGTTGTGGGTTCCGGCCCCGCCGGGCTGGCCGCTGCACTGGCCGCTGCACGAGCCGGGGCCGAGGTGTCTCTGGTTGACCGGTTCGGCTGCATGGGCGGCAACATCACAGCGGTCGGCGTCGAAGGATTCGCCTGGTACCGGCACGAGAAAACCGTTGAAGCAGGCGGTATCGGGATGGAGTTCGAAACCCGGGCCAAAGACATGGGGGCTGCTGTCCCGGAGAGTCAATCCCTGAGTTATGAGCTGGACAGCGAAGGGTTCAAACTGGTCGCCGACAAACTGGTCGAAGAGGCGGGCGTGCATCCCATGCTGCACCGTCAATTCGTTGCCCCCATCATGGAGGGCGATCGGATCACCGGCATCATCACCGAATCCAAGGCGGGGCGCGAGGCAATCCTTGCCAAGGTTGTGATCGACGCCACCGGTGATGCGGATGTGGCCCATCGCGCGGGGGCGCCGACCTACAAAACCCCACGTGAAGACATGATGGCCGCCTCGGTCATGTTCCATCTGGCAGGTGTCGACAAACGCGCCTTTATGGAAGGCGTGAAAGCAGACCCGCAGACCTACAAGGATTGGGGCGGTGGCGGTGAGTGGAACATCGAAACCAGCGGAAAAGAGGACAACATGTTCTCGCCCTTCGTAAAAAAGCCGTTCCAGCAAGCGATAGACGAAGGTCTGATCCCCCCGCATCTGAACACGATCGCGGGCACTTGGGGCGCGATGCATGACACGGGTGAGCTGACCTATATGAACCTCATCCACCTGGCCGAGATCGACGGGACCGATCCTGACAGCCTGACGCGCGGTGAAATCGAGGGGCGGCGCCAGTCGATGTTGGCCATCGATGCCCTACGAAGGTTCATGCCCGGATGCGAGAACGCGCGGTTGCGGAATTTCGGGATGACCATCGGTATTCGTGACACCCGCAAGATCGATGCCGTGTACACCATGACCGAAAACGACGCCCGCCATCAGGGCCGGTTCGAGGATACGATCGGCATCTACCCCGAATTCATCGACGGCTATGGCATTCTGATCCTGCCCACCACGGGGCGATACATGCAGGTTCCCTATCGCTCGATGCTGCCGAAGGGGATCAAGGGCCTGCTGGTCGCAGGTCGGTCCCATGGCGCGGACCGCGTGGCCCATGCCGCCACGCGCAACATGGCCTGCTGCGCCGTCATGGGTCAGGGCGCAGGCGTTGCGGCAGCCCTGTCTTTGAAAAGCAATCAGGACCTGGACCAGTTGAATCTGACACCTGTTCACACGGAACTACGGCGTCAGGGGGTCAGGATTCACTGATGGACAGCATTCCGACCATCGACATCTCGCCATTGGCTGAGCCGAATACTGCGGCGTACGATGCGACTGTACAGCGCATCATTGAGGCTTGTACCGGGATCGGGTTCATGTCCATCACCGGGACAGGCGTGCCTCGGCAAACCGTTGATATGGTCCGGCAGGCGACCCGAGAGATTTTTGCCATCGAAGAGACCCGCAAATGGGAACAGGCCATCACCCGTGAGAACTATCGCGGTTATATTCCCATGGGGTTCTTCACGCCCAATGATGGGTCAGGCAAGGCCGACAAGTATGAAGGCTACAAACTGCATCACGAGGTCGCGGAAGACGCGCCGGTACGCGCAGATTGTACTTTGTACGGACCGAACCTGTGGCCAGATGAGGTGCCCGGCGCCAAAGAGATCATTCTGGGCTATTGGGCCCAACTGGATCGCGTAGCCGATCTTTTGCTGGGCGCCTTAGAGGCTGGCCTGAACCTGAAACCTGACACGCTGCACAGTGCCTTTCGGGACCCGATGACCAACATGACCCTGCTGCACTACCCTCCGCAGGAGGAGGATGAGGCAGGCTATGGCATCCACCCGCACAAGGACACGGACGCGCTGACCATCATCGCCCCCGATCCGGTTGGCGGGCTTGAGGTGCAAACCCGCACCGGCGGATGGATCACACCGGACTGCCCGCCCGGCGGCTTTGTGGTCAATATCGGCGACATGCTGGAGCTTTGGTCCGGTGGACGATTGAAGTCCACACCACATCGTGTGGTCAACCGGTCAGGCAAGGAACGATACTCCTTCCCTTACTTCGCCGTCCCCCGCCATGACGTCATTGTTGAACCGATGTTGCCTGCCCTGCCCGGTTTTGACCGCCCTGCCGTCCATTGCGGCCATTGGTCAGCGGAAATCTGGCGTACCAACTGGCCAGATGAAGCCGCAGACGTGAACACTCCGGAACTCGGGACACTGCACGTCTGAACGCTGCAAAGCCCGGTCAAATGAAGCGCTTGCATCATGGGCTTTGATACGCCAAGAACACCAGCAACGGCCTGAACAAGGGGATCGCCATGGCTTTGCCGGTTAAGGATCAACTGAGATACTGGAGCGTCGCCGCTGCGGTTTTTGTGCTGATCCTCTGGGCTTTGGGGGATGTCCTGCTGCCCTTCGTCATTGGTGGGGCCATTGCCTATTTCCTTGATCCTGTTGCAGACCGACTTGAGCGGATTGGCCTGTCGCGCATGGCGGCCACGGCCATCATCACGGTGGTGGGCGTGCTGGGATTTGTGCTGGCAATTCTGATGGTAGTACCCGCTCTGATCACTCAGTTGCTGGACCTAATTGATGTCCTACCCGACCTGTTCAAACAATTGCGCGGCTTTATCGAAAAACAGTTTCCCTCCCTATTGGACCGGGAATCAAGCACACACCAAATGCTGGTGTCTTTCGGTGAAACGCTGAAATCCAAGACTGGGGATGTCTTGCAAACGGTGCTGACCTCATTGGGTTCAGCACTCAACATCGTGGTGCTTCTGGTGATCGTACCAGTTGTGGCTGTCTACCTGCTGCTGGATTGGGATCGCATGATCGCCCGCATCGGAGAGTTGCTGCCGCGCGACCATGCCCCCGCCATCAAGCGACTGGCGGGCGAGATCAACGTGGTGCTAGCCTCTTTTGTGCGTGGGATGGGAACCGTCTGTTTGATCCTCGGCACCTACTACGCGGTTGCCCTCATGCTGGCCGGTCTGCAATTCGGGCTGATCGTGGGTTTCATCGCCGGACTGGTCACGTTCATTCCCTATCTGGGTGCTTTGATCGGTGGCTCGCTGGCCATTGGGCTGGCGCTGTTTCAATTTTGGGGCGATTGGGCACATATCGGCTTGATCGCGGGCATCTTTGCTATTGGCCAAGTCACCGAAGGCAATTTCCTGACGCCCAAGCTGGTAGGCAACTCTGTTGGGCTGCACCCGGTCTGGCTGCTGCTGGCGTTATCGGTCTTTGGTGCGCTTTTCGGCTTTGTCGGTATGCTGATCGCCGTTCCGGTCGCCGCCGCGTTGGGTGTGCTGGCCCGGTTTGGTACATCACTGTATCTGGACAGCAGACTTTACACCGGTCTTGAAAGCCAGGATCAGGAAACCGACTAAATGGCCCAACAACTCAGCTTTGACCTGCCCGCCAAAACTGCGCTTGGGCGTGAGGATTTCTTTGTCTCGCCTTCTAATGCTCTGGCCGTTGCAATGATCTCGGCCACGTCCTGGCCCGGCAACAAGCTGGTGCTGAGTGGCCCGGCGGGCGCGGGCAAAACTCATCTGGCGCATGTATGGGCCGCCGAAACCGGCGGTCGGATCATTCAGGCGGCAGACCTGCATTATGACGACGTGCCTGATCTGGCGCGCAAGCCGATCGCTGTTGAAGACGTGCCCATGGTTGCGGGGGACTTGGAACAGCAGAAAACACTGTTTCACCTGCACAATCTGGTTCTGGCCGAAGGGCATGCCCTGCTTATGACCGGCAGGCTTGCGCCGAAGTTCTGGGAACTGCCGCTGGCGGATCTGCAAAGCCGCGTGGAAGGGGCCCATCACGTCGCGTTGGATCCACCTGATGACGCGTTGCTGGGCGCGGTGCTGGCCAAACTGTTTGTGGACCGGCAGCTGAATCCCGGCCCCGAGGTCATCGCCTATCTCGTCAAGCACATGGATCGACGGTTTGAAACCGCCGCAAACGTTGTCGCGCAACTTGACCATTTGGCGTTGGCAGAAAAGCGTGACATCACACGCGCCTTGGCGGTCCGGGTCTTGAACACACACCCGGATGAGATCGAGACGGATGATTGACCCGCAAGCCCCAATTTCGCATCCTCTGACTGCAGTATCTGGAAGACACATGGATCAGACCGTCGAAACCGACATCCCGGACTGGGGACCTTTCGGAAAACCTCTGTTCGACGACCCTGGCACACGGGCCCTGTCGCGGGTCGGGGTGGTCGATGTGGGGTCGAACTCGGTTCGGATGGTGATCTTCGACGGGGCGGCTCGGTCGCCCGCTTATTTCTACAACGAAAAGGTGATGTGCGAACTGGGCGCGGGCCTGTCCGAGACAGGTCGGCTGAACCCGCGCGGGCGCGACCGCGCGCTGGCGGCGCTGCAGCGGTTCCAGCATTTGGCAATGGACCTGGATTTGCCCGGGCTGCACGTGGTGGCCACGGCTGCGGTGCGCGAGGCCGAAGACGGCCCGGATTTCTGCGCGCAGGTCAAGGCAGAAACCGGATTGCATGTGGCTGTGATCGACGGGGCCGAAGAGGCGCGTCTGTCAGCGCAAGGCGTGTTGTTGGGCTGGCCCGGCGCTTATGGCCTGATCTGCGACATTGGCGGCTCATCCATGGAGTTGGCGGAAATCGGCGATGGTCAGGTCGGTCGTCGCGTGACATCAGCCCTCGGGCCACTGAAGCTGCGCGACATCAAGGGCGGGCGGCGCGCGCGCAAAGCGCACATCAAGTCAACTATGGAAGACCTGCGCGATCAGATGGGTCCGCAGCGCGATCGCCTGTTTCTGGTCGGAGGCAGCTGGCGTGCCTTTGCCCGGCTGGACATGCTGCGACGGGGTTATCCGCTGAACGTGCTGCACGAATACCGCATGACCACCAAACAGGTGCGCGAGACGATCAAGTTCATAGAAAAGAGCGACTATGAAAAACTGCGCAGCGAGGCCGGGGTCTCAAGCTCGCGTATGTCGCTGATCCCTTATGCGATGGATGTTCTGGCCCGGCTGATCCGTACGTTCAAACCAAAGGATATCGCGATCTCAAGCTACGGCATCCGCGAGGGGTTGCTGTATGAACAGATGCCGCAGGAACTGCGCGACCGCGACCCGTTGATCGAAGCCAGCCGTTTTTCCGAAGCCAAAGACGCGCGTATACCCGGTTTTGGCCGCAGTTTGTATGACTTTGTAATGCCGCTGTTCAATTCAGCCCCCCCAAGTCGAGTGCGCTTGATCCAGGCGGCGTGCCTGTTGCATGACGTCAGTTGGCGCGCCCATCCCGACTATCGGGCCGAGGTCTGCTTTGACAATGTCACCCGCGCCAACCTTGGGGGTCTGAAACACTCGGAACGTGTCTTTATCGGGCTGGCACTGCAACATCGCTACAAGAACAAGCGCGAGGGCAACAGGTTTGCACCCCTATATGCGTTGCTGGACGAAAAAGACCAGAAACAAGCCGAGATTCTTGGCAAGGCCATGCGTTTTGGCGCGATGCTGTGGATGCATAACGACGCCAGTATGGGACGTCTGAAATTCTATCCCAAAAAGCGCGAACTTGAGCTGTATCTGCCCCAGGCTGCGGCCCCTTTGTTCAGCGAAGTGGCCGAAGCCCGCCTGAATTCGCTGGCAAGCGCGCTGAAATCCGAGGCGCAGGTGATCATCAAGAGCTGAGGCGGGCTCAGATGTCGGTTGTGCCCTCGGGGATCTCTTCGTCGTCCTTGTCTTCAGGTTGAGGCAGCTCTTCAACCGGCTTTTTGCGGATGATGATGTCGCCATTGGGCAGGACTTCAGGCGCTTCATAGGCGCTCCAATCCTTGACCTGAGCCGCCAGCTCCGCCAACGCAGGGCCCATTTCCTGCAAAAAGGACTGCATGGCGGGACCAAACTCATCCGCCAGCCCCAGCAAGTCATCCAGCGCCGGTTCCATTTCCTTGCGCAGCCCTTCGAAAAACAGCTCGGCCCCCTGCTCCATCAGGGATTTGTCCGTGTCTTCTTGCGCCGAAGATGGCATCGCAATAGACGCCGATAAGATGCTGATCAGAACAATCTGTTTCATAGCCTTGATATAACCTCTCGAGCACAGGCTGCAAAGGTCACAGGTCAATATCCAAAGTGACCGGAAAATGATCCGAAGCTGTCAACAGCGCCTGCCGCAATTCGGGTTCAGACCAGCAGGCGACATCCCGAAACGGGTGCCATATGCGCCAGGTGGGATCATAGGTACGCAGATCGTCGGATATCATGATGTAATCCAATAGCGCCTCAAGATACCGGCCTTCGTCTGGGCGCGCAAATCGCGCGGTAGCAGGTAGAGATCCCGGCCGGAATTCATGAGCCCTGACCGCGTGCGGATCAAACAGCCCCGCTTGCAGCAAGATCTCAACCGACGAGCGGCCAAAGAGGTGTTCGAACTCATCCAGCCCCGGACCGTCATTCAGATCCCCCAGCAAAATGACAGACTCGTCCTGCGCCAAATGCCCCTCGACCCTTCGGGCCAACCAGACCGCCTGCGCAAGCTGCTTGCGGCGATTGGCAATCGAAATGCGGATCGCCTCGTCCCTGGACCCTGCCCCATGCGGCGCTTTGGACTTTAGATGCGCCCCAATAAGCCTGATGTCCTTGCCAGCTTGTGTTGTCAGCGCCAATTCCAATGGCGGTTTAGAAAACCGAACGATGTCCTCGGTCGCATCAACATCCAGGTCGATTCTGAATTCGCCATCGAACCGGGGGGCAGACCTGTCTGCGATGTCCCCTTGCGGATCGTGACGCGTGCTCAGAACAGATCTGTCATATAGCAACGCGAGTTCCTGATGCGTGTCATTGGCAAAGCCCATCACTGCGTCAGTGGTGCGCAGATCAAATGCCTCGGCAAAGGCCTGCAACGCACGAACCGTGTTCTGGCGTTTGCCGGTGTTCGGGGCCTCGACAATCAGCACCGCATCGGCATCCATCGCGGTCAAAACCTTGGCAATAGCCTCGACTTGCTGAGCTTTGGTGACGTCGTGCCGGCCCGACCAACTGCCATCGACAATGAGGGCGTCATTTTTGTCGAAGAGATTGGCAAACCATTCGATATTGTAGGTCGCCAGCCGCATCTCCTTAGGCCGCCGCGCCGTTGATCTCGTCCCAGGCGCGATTGATGTCGATCATCTTCTTTTCTGCCAACCGGATCGCTTCTTCCGGGACCCCGCGCGCCATCATGGCGTCCGGGTGAGTCTCACGAACCAACTGACGCCAGACTTTGCGAATCTCAGCCATGGGCATATCCCGAGACACACCCAGCACCACATATGGGTCGTTGGGCGCATCCGTTACAAACCGTGCGCGCAAGGCCAGAAACTGCGCATCTGTCTGGCCAAAAATGCGACTGACGTCTTCCAAAAACTCATTTTCGTTGGGATGATAGAAACCGTCGGCCATCGCAATGTGGAACAACCCCTCCATCAGGTCGCAAAGCGTGGTGCTGTCTTCGGAAAACATCCGCGCGATCTTGCGGGCATAGTCCTGATACCCGGCGACATCCGTGCGCGCCATATTGAAAACCCGCGCCGCGCCCTCTTCATCCTCGCGGGCGATCTGGAACACGTCGCGGAAGGCCGTGACCTCATCCCGCGTCACTTGCCCATCGGCCTTGGCCATTTTTGCACCCAGTGCAATCACGGCAATCGTGAACGCCACCGAGCGTTCAGGTGGTGAGCGCAGTTTTTCAAAAACGGCGGTCAGGCTTTCGCCTTGGGCAAGGGCGCTGAGCGCGTCGGATATGCGAGTCCAAATCGACATGGGCGTACCCTAGCGCCACAATAAGGGACTGTCAGGTGCGATAGATCATCCCGGTGAAAGAATTTTCTGCATCAGCACAAGATCCAGCCATTGCCCCCATTTGTAACCAACCTGAGGCAAATGCCCGACCTGTTCGAAGCCCAGCGCCGCGTGGAATGCAACAGCAGCAGGGTTTGCGGACGAGATACCCGCAACCAGCACGTGGATGCCCTTGGCCCGCGCTGCCTGCTCAAGCGCGGTCATTAAGGCGCGGCCCGCGCCTTTGCCGCGCGCGTCGCGTGCCAATTGGATCGAGTGTTCGCAACTGTGGGCATAACCGGGGCCAGAGCGGAAAGGTCCAAAGGTTGCAAACCCGACCACGTGATTGTCAACTTCTGCAACCAGAAACCCCGGACCTCGGGCGTGGATATCTTGGGCGATACTCTCAGCGCTGCGGGTATCGGTTGTAAACGTCACCAGCGTCTCGCGAATGATCTGATTGGTAATCTCGGCAATCGCGGGCGCATCTGCTGGCTGAGCAGGGCGAACCTTCATTCCAACACGCGCAGACCGTGCGGGGTTTCAACCTCGGCCCGCAGGGCGGCTGGGCCAGTGTCAAAAACCACCCCGTCGAGCGCGCCAAGATGCGTGGCCAATGTCAGCGCATCCGGGTGGTACACAACCAACCTGCGCAGGCGGCAACCGCTGTCTTGCAACATCTGTGCTGGGTGCAGATCACCCTGCCACTGGATCAGTGCAGGAAACAGGTTATCAAAAGGAAGACGACCAGTCGGTGGCACGGCCATGCGCCAACTCAGGGCCCCGCGGTTCAGATCGACAGGCGTTCCGACACCATCGGGAAATACTGACAGCGAAGCTTCGATATCGGGCACGCGGCAAATCCAGTTGGTCAAGCGAGGGTTGCCTGTAAACCGGTCCAGATCGAACCAGCGGGTCCGTTCCGGTGTCGGCGCGTCGGGGTCAATTGCAATCGCCTCAAGATACAATCCATCTTTGAGGCCCAATAATCGGTTATAGGTGCCAAACTTCTCGTGCTTGCCGCCCGCCTGCAGCGCCACGCCCAATGCCTGTTCGATATGCGCGGACGCTTCCTCCAGCGTTTCGCCAGCGACAGCCAGATGATCGAGCAACATGCGCCCCTCCTGAAAAAATTACGACCAGACCCAAGCAGGTCTGGTCGCATGTTTCCGACATTAGCGCAGGATCACAAGATTTTTCGACGGAAAATCTTGGCCAATGGTTAGTCGCGAGCTTCGCTGATCAGGCGCAGGATGTCCTGGGCCGCTTCGGGGATATTGGTGCCCGGACCAAAGATCGCTTTCACACCGTGGTCGTACAAGAACTGGTAATCCTGCTGCGGGATCACGCCGCCGCAGATCACGATAATGTCCTCGGCCCCGGCCTTTTTCAGTTCTTCCACCAACTGCGGGGCCAGCGTCTTGTGCCCCGCAGCCTGCGAAGAAATCCCGACCACATGCACGTCATTGTCCACTGCGTCCTGCGCGGCTTCGGCAGGTGTCTGGAACAAAGGCCCGACATCGACGTCAAATCCAATGTCCGCAAAGGCCGTCGCAATAACCTTGGCACCCCGGTCGTGACCATCCTGGCCCATTTTCACCACCAACAGGCGGGGGCGTCGTCCTTCAGCTTCGGCAAAGTCTTCAATGGATTTCTGGATCGCGGCAAAGCCTTCGTCACCTTCATAAGCCGCGCCATAAACACCGGCCAGCGTTTTCACTTCGGCGCGGTGACGGCCGAATTCTTTCTCCATTGCCATGCTGATCTCTCCTACGGATGCGCGGGCACGGGCGGCCTCAACCGCGGCAGCCAGCAGGTTGCCACCTTCGCGGGCGGTTTGGGTCAGATTGTCCAGTGCCGCTTGGCACGCACCCTCGTCACGGGTTGCACGGATACGTTCCAGTCGCGCGACCTGCGCTTCGCGCACGGCGACGTTGTCGACGTCCAGAATGTCGATTGGGTCTTCCTGTTCCTTGCGGTACTTGTTGACACCGACGATCACCTCATCACCACGGTCGATCATGGCCTGACGGCGCGCGGCGCTTTCCTCGATCCGTAGCTTGGGCATACCTGAAGCGACGGCCTTGGTCATGCCGCCCATCTCCTCGACCTCTTCCATCAGGGCCCAGGCCTTTTCGACCAGCTCGTTGGTCAGGCTTTCGATGTAATAAGAACCGGCCAGAGGGTCGACCACATCGGTCACGCCGGTCTCTTCCTGCAAAACCAATTGGGTGTTGCGCGCAATGCGGGCCGAAAAGTCAGTCGGCAGCGCAATCGCCTCGTCCAAAGCGTTGGTGTGCAGCGACTGGGTGCCGCCCAATACCGCGCTCATCGCCTCATAGGCTGTGCGGATCACGTTGTTATAGGGGTCCTGCTCTTGCAGCGACACGCCAGACGTCTGGCAGTGCGTGCGCAGCATCTTTGAACGGTCGGATTTAGCGCCGAACTCGGTCATCACGCGATGCCACAGGGTCCGCGCGGCGCGCAGTTTGGCAATCTCCATGAAGAAGTTCATGCCGATGGCAAAGAAGAACGACAGACGGCCCGCAAACTTATCCACGTCCATACCAGACTGTGTCGCGGCGCGTACATATTCGCGCCCGTCGGCCAGGGTATAGGCCAGTTCCTGCACCAGGTTCGCCCCGGCCTCTTGCATGTGATAGCCTGAGATCGAGATCGAGTTGAACTTGGGCATTTCGTTCGAGGTGTACTCGATAATGTCCGAGATGATCCGCATCGATGGCTCGGGCGGATAGATATAGGTGTTGCGCACCATGAACTCTTTCAGAATGTCGTTCTGAATGGTGCCGGACAGCACGGATTTGTCATGACCCTGCTCTTCGCCTGCTACAATGAAGCTGGCAAGGATCGGGACCACCGCCCCGTTCATGGTCATCGAAACCGAGACCTTGTCCAGCGGGATACCATCGAACAGGATTTTCATGTCCTCGACGCTGTCGATGGCCACACCCGCCTTGCCCACGTCGCCGACAACGCGAGGATGGTCGCTGTCATATCCGCGATGCGTGGCCAGATCGAAGGCGACCGAGACACCTTGCTGACCCGCAGCGAGGTTGCGGCGGTAGAAGGCGTTCGATTCCTCGGCAGTCGAAAAGCCTGCATATTGACGGATCGTCCAAGGGCGACCGGCATACATCGTTGCCTTCACCCCGCGCGTAAACGGACCAAACCCGGGCAGAGAGCCCATGTGCGGCAGATCAGCCGTATCTTCCTGCGTATAAAGCGGTTTAACGTCGATGCCTTCCAGCGTTTCTTTCGTTAGATCATCCAATGGTCGTCCGCGCAGCTCTTTCTCTGCCAGCGCACGCCAGTCCTTTGTGTCGGTCATTGAGGGGTCCTCTTGTCAATTCGGATCGCAGGCAACTGTAATCCGTGCGTATGGTTGATCAGCGTCGGGTCCACGGGGGCAACGCGCGACAAATTGAGCAGCTTGTGCAATTCGTCAGTCGCATTCGCGCGCGCAAGGGTTATATTCAACGGAACAGGAGGCCCTATGAACAAAACGCTTGCCTTTGTTTTCTCGGCACTAATACCGCTGGCAGCGATGGCCGCCGATGGGTCCGCGCCCGCTGATGATGAATTTGTCCGCCCTGTAGGCGACAGTGAGTTAAGCGATTTTTTGTGGACGCACCGGCCCATAGTCGTTTTTGCAGACACACCTGCCGATCCCAGGTTCCAGCAACAGATAGATATGCTTCTGGACGGGGAGGCGACCATGCGAGACCGGGATGTGGTGGTCCTGACCGATACCGACCCGTCGGCGCGATCCCCGATCCGGGCGCAACTACGCCCGCGCGGGTTCCAGATGGTGTTTGTCGACAAGGACGGTGTGGTCAAACTGCGCAAACCAAGCCCTTGGAGCGTGCGAGAGATCGGCCGGTCCATCGACAAGACCCCCCTGCGTGAGCGTGAAATCCGCGACCGACGCGAAGGCGGTTGAGCGCTTTCACAGCACCCCGTAGCCCCGGCGCAGAACGCCGGAGACTTTTGGAGATATGTTGAAAGCGCAGTCATGATCACTCGAACTCGATGATCACTTCGTCCACGGCGAGGCTGTCGCCGGGACCCGCATTGATCTTGGCAACCGTGCCTTTCTTCTCGGCGCGCAGGATGTTTTCCATCTTCATCGCCTCGATGGTGCAAAGCGCCTGACCTTCCTGCACCTCCTGTCCCACTTCGACATCGATTTTAACGACCAGGCCAGGCATCGGGCAGAGCAGCATTTTCGAAGTATCCGGCGGCAGTTTTTCCGGCATAAGCTTGGCCAGCTCGGCCTGGCGCGGACGCCGCACCCGCACCTTCATATCGGCACCGCGGTTGCGGATGCGGAACCCGCCCGAAATCTTGCCGACTTTCAGAACCAGCGGGCTGCCGTCAACGTCCAACATCGCCAGTTGATCACCCGGCGTCCAATCAGAAGAAACGCGAATGGTTGTATCATCTTCGAACTTGACCGTTGCGCCTTCTTTGTCAGCGTTAACCTGAACCGGAAACTCGAGACCTTCCAGCGAAACGACCCAGCGCTTACCGACTTTGCGTTCATGGTTGTCCATGCGGCCCGAAACTCGAGTGCGACGAATTTCTTCGACACGATGCATCGCTGCGCAAGAAGCTGCTATCCGACGAAGATCAAGTTCAGGCAGCTCTACACCTTCGAACCCGTCCGGATATTCTTCGGCAATGAAAGCGGTGGTCATGTCGCCACTGATAAATTTCGGGTGATCCATCACGGCCGACAGGAACGGAAGGTTGTGACCGATCCCTTCTACCTCGAAGCTGTCCAGCGCCACGCGCATCGCCTCGATCGCCTGTTCGCGAGTTGGCGCCCAAGTGCAGAGCTTGGCGATCATCGGGTCGTAATACATGCTGATCTCGCCGCCTTCATAAACGCCGGTATCATTACGCACCGCGGCCTCACCTTCCGGCGCATCGCCTTGCCATTTGCCGTTAACCAGCATCGGGCCAGCCGCTGTTTCTTGCGGAGGCCGATAACGCGAAAGGCGACCAATCGACGGCAGGAAGCCCCGATACGGGTCTTCAGCATACAGGCGATTCTCAATGGCCCAGCCAGTCAATGTGACCTCATCCTGCGTGATCGTCAGCTTCTCGCCCGCTGCTACACGGATCATCTGTTCGACCAGATCGACGCCGGTGATCAGTTCAGTAACGGGGTGCTCCACCTGCAAACGGGTGTTCATTTCGAGGAAGTAGAAGTTCTTGTCTCCGTCCACGATGAATTCGACCGTGCCTGCGCTGGCGTAGTTCACAGCCTGGGCCAGCGCGACAGCTTGTTCGCCCATCGCCTTGCGGGTTTCCGGATCAAGGAAGGGTGATGGTGCCTCTTCAACCACCTTCTGGTTCCGGCGCTGGATCGAACATTCACGCTCGCCCAGATAGATGCCGTTGCCATGGCTGTCACACAGGACCTGAATTTCGATGTGGCGGGGCTGAGTGACGAACTTCTCGATAAAAATCCGGTCATCACCAAACGAGTTTGCAGCCTCGTTCTTGGACGATTGGAACCCTTCGCGGGCTTCTTCGTCGGTCCACGCAATTCGCATGCCCTTACCACCGCCACCAGCACTGGCTTTGATCATGACAGGATAACCGATTTCGTTCGAGATCTTCACCGCCTCGTCCGCGTCTTCGATCAGGCCCATGTAACCGGGAACAGTTGAAACACCGGCCTCTTGTGCAATCTTTTTCGAGGTGATCTTGTCGCCCATGCTTTCGATCGCACCAACCGGAGGGCCGACAAAGGCGACGCCTTCAGCCTCGAGTGCTTGAGCAAACTTCGAGTTTTCCGACAAGAACCCATAACCCGGATGTACCGCCTGCGCGCCGCTTTGACGAATGGCGTCCATGACCTTGTCGATCACGATGTAGGACTGGTTGGCGGGCGGTGGGCCAATATGAACGGCCTCATCTGCCATCGACACATGCAGCGCGTTCTTGTCCGCGTCCGAGAATATGGCGACGGTGCCGATACCCATCTTGCGGGCGGTCTTGATGACCCGGCAGGCGATTTCGCCCCGGTTGGCGATCAGGATCTTATTGAACATGGAACGTCCTTTGGCTTGGTGTTCTGGAAACGCAAAACGCCGCCGCAGGGAACGATCCCCACGACGGCGTGATGCGCGATGACGGATGGGACGACGCGCGCCCCGAAAAAGATGCGTTAGTTACAGGTGTTCTGCGTTTTGCAGTAAAGCACGTTGCCTGCCGCGCCGACGGCCGCGCCAAACAACGGATCGGCGTTGAGGACAGCCGCCCCCACTGCCCCGGCACCACCGCCGAGGATTGCCTGTTCGCCCGTGGTGTCGCCGCAGGCGGCCAGGCCCGCACAGGTTGCCGCAACAAGGATGAGTCGTGAGAATCGCATTGTGTCTGCCCTTTTTGGTTTTCTTGTCCTTTTGGGCTCAGATGCGCGAAAGGCGAGCTGTTATTCAATATCAATAGGCAAGTGGGCAGATTTTGTGCAGGTTCTTGCCTCTTTTTACCTGCGAGGCACCCAAAGAAAAACGCGGACAGGTCTTTGTGGGGAACACAAGCCTGCCCGCGCAAGGAAGGGGTACGGAATAGTAGGTGCATGTGCGGCGCAGGCAAAGTAGAGCCGCACGGCCCTGTCAGTTTGCACGCCACAATTAGGTGCGCAAACAAAGTATTGTTTCCAACTGAGATTCCGGCTGGAAATTGCCCATCTCTTGCAAACCCGCGCGAAATAGCGCCGACCAAAGATTTCGACATTCCGTCAAAACCAGGGGCTTGCCTTGTCACATTGGCGTTACAATGCCGGTTTGGATGGCGGCTTTTTGCACGCGCAGCATCACGCAGCGACAGCTTTCTGCATCGCAAAAACGCCTTCGGATTCATATGGTTGACAGACCTGTTCACCCACGTGTGAGAATTTGACGCATAATTTGCACAATTCCTTGAGATATTTGATCTTTTTTGTCCCATTCTCGTGATTTCCGTCGCCGCAAACCGCGTGAAACGGTGTTGGTGCACACTCGCACACAAGGAAACACCCACATGACGACGACAAGACTGAAGGCACTCCTGCTTGCTGCCTCCGCGCTTAGTGTGACCGGCACGCTTGCATATGCTCAGGACGCCCAGACCCAAGCCGAACTCGACGCGTTGCGCGCCCGGGTTGAAGCGCTGGAAACTGCCAAAAGCAGCCCGGCCAACGGCGACTTTCGGATCGGCAATACCACTTTGGACGTATACGGGTACGTCAAGGCCGACTTCTTCTATGACTTCGAATTCGATCAGGGCGATACCGCCTTCGTGAACGTCATAGGTGAACCCTCTGCCGCGACCGATGGCACCTTTGGCGCCACTGTGCGCCAATCGCGGATCGGCTTGCGCACCACAACACCCAGCGGGATCGGAGACATCGGAGGTCAGCTGGAGCTTGACCTGTTCGGCTCCGGTGGCACCGCCGAGCTGCGCGTGCGTCATGCGAACATCACGATCGGCGACCAATTCCTGATCGGTCAGTACTGGACTAACTTCCAGCCGCTGGACACCTATCCGACCTCGGTTGAATTCAACGGACCGGTCGGCATCGCCTTCGCCCGTGTTCCACAGTTGCGTTACACTGGGCAGTTGGGAAGCAATGCTCAGTTTGCCGTTTCGGTGGAAGAAAACGTCAGCGGTTCCAATTCCGAAGACCCGGTCCTGACCGCTTCGGCGGAGTACAACGATGGCACGTATATCGCACGTGGTGCTGTGCTGTATGGCAAAGCCAATTCCGGCAATGTCGAGGTTGATCAAACAGGCTTCACCGCCTCTGCCTCGGTCCGTCCGTGGGAAGGCGGACTGTTCCAGGTCAACTATGTGACAGGTGAGGCCCTTGGCCCGTACTTGATCGGCCTCGGGGATGCCATTGTCGGTGGACAGGCGAACGACGTGGATGGCTATACCGTCGAATTCAGACAAGATCTGGGTCCGAAATGGAATGTCGGCATAGCCTATGGTCGTGAGGACTATGATCTTCCCACCTCGACCGGCACATTGTCCTTTACCGAGCTGGAAACGATCCACGTCAACGCCTTCTACAAGGCGACCGACAATCTGACCCTCAGCGCCGAGTATATCTATGGTGAGCGAAACGACGCGCCCACCGGTCGCACATTTGACGGCAGCCGCGTTCAACTTGCTGCTCAGCTGAACTTCTGATGCCACACACAGATCCTGCCCGGATTTGGGCAGGATCGCCGCAAAACCGGGTTCGGCAAACTGATATGCGGCAGCCAGTGTCACAGTCAGCCCATCCCGTCGATGATTTCGGGAAAGGATGCGCGGGCCGCATCCACATCAATAACCAAAAGCGCATCATAACTGGCCGGATCAAACGGATCCTCTGCCGGAATGACCTCGCGCCCGTACAACCAGCTCAGGCGGCCTGCATCCAGATTGCCCCGCTCGAACGGCTGATCGCCGAAATGCGTCCATAGCGCCTCCAAGAACGCGGTGTCCGCGCGCTTGTCCGCAGGTTTGCGGTCGCGAAACCTTTCCCTGCGGGTCAGCGGTGTCACGCCTTTTGGGTTGGCGCGGCGAATGGTGAACTGAAAATCTGTACCAGTCAGACGACCGGGAAACCCGCGATGCTTCAGCATGTCAGCACCTCCGGCTTAACAGTTACAGACAAAGACAAATCGAGCCCGAAAAGGGATGGGATCATGTTGCGCACCTCCAAAGCCGCACCGTTGGTCTGAGATGCTCTGATGTCATGAAGGGAAAAATTCATGATCAAAGCCCCTCCCAGATACACCGGGATTGCTCCAGCCGGTAGGCTTCAAAAAACTGCGTCGCGTCCGGGGCGGCATCGCCGAATTCCACCGGTCTGTCCGACAACGAAATGACAACACGCGTCGGCTGCAAGTTATGTTGCGTCACATAGGGAACCGCCAGAATTTGGCACAGATGCTCCATGTCCTTCGACGCCACATCATAGGTGATCCGCCCAACCGTCGCGCCGATCTTTGGGGCGATGAACCGAAAACGCAGCCAAAGCTCGCCCGGATTGTTGTCGAGCAAGACGTCGTCCAAGTGCACCGGCTGGCCGGAGGGCACTGGCAGCGGGGCATCCGATTGAGCAAAAACAGGCGTACAAAGCGCACAAAACACCAGACAAATGGCGCGATCCCGGACTCGCCGAAGGCGAGCTCCTCCTTCCGGGATCGCGCGCGCAGTGCTGTTGAACTGCGCTGTTCTATGTCTGATGGGTCGGATCATTCAACTATTTGCCGATTCTTGTCAATTCCGCCTCAATTTTGAGCAGTTTTTGCCCAAATCTAAGCCTGACAGCAGGGAAGAGTACCGGGGCAGCCTCACCGCCCCGGATCGGTCACAGCGGGATATTGTCGTGTTTTTTCCACGGGTTCTTCAGCTGCTTGCCCCGCAGGCTGGCAAACGCCTTGGACACGCGGCGGCGGGTTGATTGCGGCATGATCACCTCGTCCACAAAGCCGCGTTCGGCTGCCACAAAGGGATTGGCAAACCGATCTTCGTAATCCGCGACGTGCTGTGCGGTCTTTTCCGCATCCCCAAGATCCGCTCGGTGGATGATTTCGGTTGCACCTTTTGCCCCCATCACCGCGATCTCGGCCGTGGGCCAGGCATAGTTGAAATCGCCGCGCAGGTGCTTGGACGCCATAACCACATAAGCACCACCATAGGCTTTCCGCGTGATCACAGTCACTTTGGGAACTGTGGCCTCACCATAAGCATAAAGCAGCTTCGCACCGTGTTTGATCACACCGCTATATTCCTGCTGCGTGCCTGGCAAAAAGCCAGGAACATCCACAAAGGTCAGGATCGGAATTTCAAAGCAATCGCAGAAACGCACAAAGCGTGCCGCCTTGCGCGAGCTGTCAATGTCCAGACATCCTGCCAGAACCATCGGCTGGTTGGCGACGACGCCCACGGTTTGCCCTTCAAGCCGGATGAAGCCGGTGATGATGTTCTTGGCAAAATCTTCCTGGATTTCGTAAAAGTCACCCTCATCCGCCACTTTGGTGATGAGCTCCTTCATGTCATAAGGTGAGTTTGGGTTATCCGGAATCAGTGTGTCCAGCGATGGCTCAAGCCGGCCAGGTTCGTCAAAGAACGGACGGACTGGTGGTTTCTCGCGATTGTTGAGGGGCAGGAAATCCACCAGTCGACGTACTTCCGCCAGTGCCTCGACATCGTTTTCAAACGCCGCATCCGCAACCGAAGACTTTTTGGTATGCGTCGAAGCACCACCCAGTTCCTCGGCCGTGACAACCTCGTTGGTAACGGTTTTGACCACGTCAGGGCCGGTCACAAACATGTAAGACGAATCTTTTACCATGAAGATAAAGTCGGTCATCGCCGGGCTATAAACCGCGCCACCGGCACAAGGGCCCATGATTACACTGATCTGCGGAACAACACCGGAGGCCGTGATGTTGCGCTGGAACACTTCGGCATAGCCAGCCAGCGAAGCAACACCTTCCTGGATTCGCGCCCCACCCGAGTCGTTGATCCCGATGATCGGCGCGCCGTTCTGCACTGCCATATCCATGATCTTGCAAATCTTCTGCGCATGAGTTTCCGAAAGCGACCCGCCAAAAACAGTGAAATCCTGGCTGAACACATAGACCATACGGCCGTTGATCGTGCCCCAGCCGGTGACGACACCATCCCCCGCAGGCTTTTGGTTTTCCATCCCAAATTCAGTACAGCGATGGCTGACAAACATGTCGAATTCTTCAAAGCTGCCTTCATCCAGCAACAGCTCGACCCGCTCGCGCGCGGTCAGTTTGCCGCGTGAATGCTGGGCATCGATCCGTCTTTGCCCTCCGCCCAGCCGTGCATCGCCGCGGCGGTCTTCCAACTCAGAAAGGATGTCTTTCATGGCGAGTATCCCCTATAAAATTTGACGCGACTCTACCCGTTCGCCTTCCTCAGCCAAAGTTCTTTTCGGCAAATTTGCAAATTTTAAGCAACAGCCTTTTGGATAACTGCAAATTAGCTAAGTATCACATTGAATTCTCCGGATGGCTGGCTTTCCAAAAATCCATGGCTATACATGTGAACCATGCAGTTCAGCTCTGGCGCCGTTTCGCGCACACCACCTACATTGGCAACGCTTGTCTTGCTTTCGGGCCTGTCCGCCCTGAGCATGAACCTGTTCCTGCCCAGCTTGCCCAATATGGCCCTGTATTTCGAAACCGATTACAAGGTCATGCAGCTGTCGATTGCCTTGTACCTGCTGATCAACGCCGTTCTGCAAATCGTGATTGGACCGCTCGCAGACAAGGCAGGTCGCAGACCCGTTCTGCTTTGGGGGCTCGCGCTGTTCCTGCTGGCAACCCTGGGGTGTATCTATGCGCCCAACGCCGAAATTTTTCTGATCTTCAGGATGTGCCAGGCGGTTGTGGTCGTGGGCATGGTTCTCAGCCGTGCCGCAGTACGTGACATGTATGACCAAGATCAGGCGGCTTCGATGATCGGCTATGTGACCATGGGCATGGCCGTGGTCCCCATGATCGGCCCCGCTATCGGCGGCATTTTGGAAGAGACGCTTGGCTGGAAAGCCAATTTCTGGCTGCCTTTTGCCATCGGCGCATTAACTTTGTTCCTGACATTCACGGATTTCGGCGAAACGGCCGCTAAAAGCGGGAAATCCCTTGTACAGCAATTCAAAGAATACCCCGAGTTGCTGACTTCGCCCCGCTTTTGGGGGTATTCGCTAGCCTGTGCCTTCTCGTCAGGGGCGTTCTTTGCCTATCTGGGCGGCGCACCCTTCATCGGCACTGAATTGTTCGGGTTAAGCGCCGCTCAGGTCGGCATTTATTTTGGCGCGCCAGCCGTCGGATATTTTGCGGGAAACTTTATCAGCGGGCGCTACTCCGTGCGAGTCGGGGTAAATCGCATGGTGCTTTGGGGCAGCCTGTTGAACGCCTTCGGTGTCGCCCTGTCAGCCCTGTTTTTTCTTGCAGGCAGCGGCACCGCGCTCAGCTTTTTTGGACTTATGACCTTTGTCGGTGTGGGCAACGGCATGGTCATTCCCAATGCAACATCGGGCGCTCTATCAGTTCGCCCCCATCTGGCGGCAACAGCGTCGGGCCTGAGTGGCGCCATCATGTTGGGCGGCGGCGCGGGACTCAGCGCATTGGCAGGCGCACTGCTGACCCACGAAACCGGCGCAATGCCGCTGTTGTGGCTGATGCTGACCACCGCCCTTCTGGCCATTTGCGCCATCGCGGCCGTCATCCGACGGGAACGGCAATTGGGGCTCTGACAGCTTGCGCAGACCAGTTTGCAAAGTTAGTCTTCGGATTTAGAATACTTGCAAAGGCCCCCAATGGCGACTCAAAAACTCTATGCGGGTGCAAAGCTGCGCGAGATGCGCACACGCCTGACCCTGACGCAACGGGAATTCGCAGCCAAGCTGGGTGTTTCCCTGCCTTACCTGAACCAGATGGAGAACAACAACAGACCGATTTCAACAACGGTTGTGTTGGCTCTGGCGCAGGAATTCGGCATGGACGTGACCGAGCTGAGCACCGGTGACAGCGAACGACTTGTGTCCGACATGCGCGAGGCATTGGCCGATCCGGTGTTTGCCGATATCCAACCTCCACTGGCTGATTTGCGCCTGACGGCGTCCAATGCACCCGCCCTGGCACGCGCATTCATCGAGTTACACAAAACCTACCGCCAAACCCACGAACGCCTTGCGTCACTGGACGAAGCACTGGGTCGCGAAGACGCCCGCATTCAGGCCAGCCCATGGGAGGAAGTGCGGGATTTCTTTCACTACTGCGACAACTATATCGACGCTGTGGACAGGGCGGCGGAACTGTTTGCCAACCGGGCAGACGGGCCTGGGAACATCCGCCAGGCCGCTTTGAACAGCCTGACGGAACGCGGCATACAGGTGATATTTTCAGACATTGCACCCCTGCGCACGTATGACGCCGAAAGCAAGATACTGCGTCTATCGTCACGCGCCGCGCCGCAAACACAAGTGTTCCAATTGCTGTTGCAGGTTGCCTTGATCAGCCAGGACAAACTGTTGGAAGCGACGCTGGATTTTGCGAAGTTCCAAAGCGACGAGGCCCGGTCAATTGCAAAGATCGGCCTGGCCAACTATTTTGCCGGCGCATCATTGATGCCCTATTCCACCTTCCTGACCGCCGCGCAGGAAGAGCGCCACGATCTGGAACTGCTCAGCAATCGGTTCGGCGCTTCGATCGAGCAGGTTGCTCATCGATTGTCGACGCTTCAACGCCCCGGAGCAAAGGGTATCCCTTTCTTTTTCGTCCGGGTTGATCAGGCCGGAACGATTACCAAACGGCACTCGGCCACCCGTCTGCAATTTGCACGGTTTGGTGGCGCGTGCCCCCTGTGGAACGTACATCGGGCCTTTGAAACGCCCGGTCATTTCCTTCGGCAACTGGCGGAAACGCCGGATGGGGTGCGCTATATCTCGCTGGCGCGGGATGTGTCGAAATCCGGGGGATCATTCGGTGCGCCCGTCAGGCGGTATGCAATCGCATTGGGGTGTGAGGTGCGCCATGCGCCCGCGCTGGTTTATGCCGACAACCTCGATATCAACAACGCAAGCGCCTACGAGCCTATCGGTATCTCCTGCCGCATCTGCGAACGGCAGAATTGCCACCAGCGTTCGGTTCCTCCGCTTGAGCGTCGTCTAAGCATTGACACCCATACTCGTGGCACCCTGCCCTACGAAGTTACCTGATCTTGACCAGGCAAGGCGTATTCCGGGGGCGCTGCCCCCGGCACTGTGATCAGGCTTTGGACAAAATCGCCCAGATTTCGTCTTTCAGCGCTGCCCGCTTCTTGCGCAAATCAACTTCGGCCAGTTCTTCCATAGGCTCGACATTGGTTTCCGCCCGGTGCACCACACGATTGACTTCGTGGTACTCGTCGGCCAGCCGGGCAAAATGCGCGTCCGATTGCTTGAGCTGGCTCATCAGTTCGACCTTGTCCGGAAACTCTTCGGCCAGTTCATGCGGGGTGTGGGACATATCTGTTCGCTCCATAATAAGTCGTTGCACATCAGTCGTAGATGCGTCTGGCTGCACTCGCTTTGACGCGGATCAATTTCATGCAGATTTCAACGTCTCGAAGCGGGCCACCCGGCAGCGCGTGCCTCAGCGGCGGAACAAAACCAACGCTCGCCTTTGGACGTATCAATCCGGGTTTTGGCATAGAAGTTCTAGCCCGGCCGGTGATATATCCTGTCACCTTTGGCAGAGATGTTCCCTTTGATCCGGCACGCATCGGACGATCTGGACTTTCCTGCCGTCCGATGCACCCAAGGCACCTGAACCTTCTGCTGATGCAGTCCGACACGTCGCGCCTTTGCGTCCTTTTCAGCACCCGCATAGGTAGAGGAATACTTGCGATAAGCAAAGGCCAATCCCTGCCGCACGAGTTGATCCGCCGCATCCTGAGCCCTAACCGTGCAATTTGCGACGATACGATCATAGCGATCGCGATCTAACGGTATGAAGGGCGCTGTTTTTCCCTGAAACTGCTGCCGAACCTCCTGCGTAACCCAGGCACCGCACGGCCAGTGTGAGCCTTTGGCATCCTGACAGGTTTGGTCCAACTCAGGGGCATCGATTCCATGCAATCGAACCCGAACGCCGCCCACATCCCAGGTATCGGCATCAATCACATGAACCCGACCCGTGAGTCGTTCTGCAGCCAGCGCTACGCACGGCAAAAGAAGAACAAAAGCTAAACAAATCCTTAACATGCCCCCGATATGCGCTTGAAATCACGCATATTCAACCGGAGGCACGCCAAAAGGTTAACGCTGCGCAGATGCCCAGTTTGGGTGAATCCAGGGCCGATCATTGGCTTTGGGCAGCGGGTCCTTGCCCAACAGGGAATCCGATAATTTCTCGCCCACCATGATTGACGGCGCGTTGAGGTTGCCGTTGGTGATCTGAGGAAAGATCGAACTGTCTGCAACGCGCAGCCCATCCACACCGATGACACGGCCTTCGGGATCGACCACGGCGTTTTTGTCATCCGCACGCCCCATTCGGCAGGTGCCGCAAGGGTGATAGGCGCTTTCGGCATGTTCCGAGATAAAGGCGTTCAGCTCTTCATCCGTTTGCACAGCAGAACCCGGCTGGATTTCTTTGCCTGCATAGGGTTTGAACGCGTCCTGGCCAAAGATTTCGCGGGTCAGACGTATACAGGTGCGGAAATCTTCCCAATCCTGTTCATGGCTCATGTAGTTGAACCTGATCACCGGCGCATCCGTGGCTTTTGCCGATCGCAGCGTAACTGCCCCGCGCGACGGGGACCGCATCGGGCCAACATGCGCCTGGAACCCGTGCCCTTCTGCAGCCGCCTGCCCGTCATAACGCACGGCGATGGGCAGGAAATGGTACTGAATGTCCGGATACTCGACCCCCAGTTTCGACCGGATGAAAGCCGCACTTTCGAACTGGTTCGATGCCCCCAAGCCGGTTTTCGTAAACAGCCATTGCGCCCCGATCAAACCCTTGCTGACCAAGTTCCAGTGTTTATACAGCGTGATTGGCTGCAGCGAGGCCTGCTGGATGTAAAGCTCCAGATGGTCCTGCAGGTTTGCGCCAACCCCCGGACGATCCGCCACAACATCGATCCCATGCTCGGCCAGATGCGCGGCGGGGCCGATGCCGGACAACATCAGCAACTTGGGCGAGTTGATCGACGACGCCGCCAATACCACTTCGCGTCGGGCTTTGATCACCTCTTTCTTGCCGCCGCGGATCAGTTCGACACCGGTGGCGCGACCGTTTTCCATCACGACCCGAGACGCAAGGCCCCGTACGATATCGCAATTGTCGCGTTTGAGAGCGGGCTTCAGATAGGCATTTGCCGCCGACCAGCGCCGTCCTTTCCAGACGGTCTGCTCCATCGGGCCAAAGCCTTCCTGCTTTTCACCGTTATAGTCGCCTGTCACCTCGTAACCAGCTTGCTGGCCTGCATCGACAAACGCCTTGAACAAAGGGTTGTCACGAGGGCCACGCGAGACGTGAAGCGGACCATCAGTACCCCGCCATGTCGGATCACCGCCGTGACCTCCGTCGTGCCAGCTTTCCATGCGCTTGTAGTAAGGCAGCACATCCGCATAAGACCAGCCATCTGCCCCCATCTCGGCCCATGTGTCAAAATCACGCGCGTGACCGCGAACGTAGACCATACCATTGATTGAGGACGAGCCGCCGATCACCTTGCCGCGCGGACAAGCCAGACGACGGTTCTTCAGGTGCGGCTCAGGTTCGGACTGATAGCCCCAATCATAGCGCGACATGTTCATGGGGTAGCTGAGAGCCGCCGGCATCTGAATGAACGGACCTGCGTCGGTGCCACCGTGTTCAATCACCAGAACCGAGGCCCCGGCTTCGCTTAGGCGATACGCCATTGCGCAGCCTGCGGACCCTGCGCCAACGATGACAAAATCTGCTTCCATTTCCATAACTCCTGCCCCGCCAAGAAGGTTGGACGCCTCCGGCGGGGGTATTTTCACAAAGGTGAAGAGGTTATTCGCCGCGCGGGAACCGGGCGTCTTCCTCTACGATGTTCAGATCCATATGATTGCGCATGTAGCGTTCAGACGCTTTTTGCAGCGGCTGATAATCCCATGGGTAATATCCGCCTTGCCGCAGCGCTTCGTACACGACCCAGCGTTTTGCCTGGCTGGCGCGGACATCAGCGTCGAAACGATCCAAATCCCAGCGGGCTTCGGACTTTGCGCGCAAGGTTTGCAGTGTACCCGCATGTTCGGGGCTGTCTGCCAGATTGGTCATTTCGTGCGGGTCGGCCTCAAGATCAAACAGCTGATCAGGGTCCAACGCGCAGCGGTTGTATTTCCACTTGCCATAGCGCAGCGAAACCAGCGGCGCGTAAGACGCCTCGGCCGCGTACTCCATGGCTACTGGCGCTGTGCGTTCGACGCCTTTCGCTAGCGGCACGAGGTTTTCACCATCCGTCCACGGCGCGATTTCATCCATGTCTACACCTGCCAATGCCCCAAGGGTTGGTGTTACGTCGATGGTCGAAACCGGTGTATCGATCCGCCCAGCAGGCATATCCGGGGACGAAATCATCAGCGGCACGCGCGCCGAGGCTTCGTAGAAGTTCATTTTGAACCACAAGCCGCGTTCGCCCAGCATGTCGCCGTGATCCGAGACAAACAGAATGATCGCCTCTTGCCGGGTCGTTTCCAACACTTCTAGGATTTCGCCGATCTTGTCGTCCAGATAGGAGATATTGGCAAAATAGGCGCGACGGGATTTGCGGATATCTTCTTCGGTAATGTCAAAACTGCGCCAGTCATTGGCGTCGAAGATACGTTGGGCGTGCGGGTCCTGATTGCCGTAGCCGATATCAGCGACCTCGGGCTGTAGATGCTCGCAATCCTCGTACAGATCCCAGTATTTGCGACGGGCGACGTAAGGATCATGCGGATGGGTGAAGCTGACGGTCACACACCATGGGCGATCACCCTTGCCGCGCGCCAGATCATAAAGCTTGGCCTTGGCGTGATAGGCAACCTCGTCGTCGTATTCCATCTGGTTGGAAATCTCGGCAACGCCAGCACCGGTGACAGACCCCATGTTGTGATACCACCAGTCGATCCGCTCGCCCGGTTTGCGATAATCCGGGGTCCAGCCGAAATCAGCCGGATAGATATCAGTGGTCAGGCGATCCTCGAACCCGTGCATCTGATCCGGACCTACAAAATGCATCTTGCCCGAAAGGCATGTGTAATATCCTGACCGGCGCAGATGGTGTGCGTAGGTGGGGATGTCGCTGCGAAACTCGGCTGCGTTGTCATAGACGCCGGTGCGCGAAGGCAATTGACCGGACATGAAGCTGGCCCGCCCCGGCGCGCAGAGTGGCGACGCCGTGTAAGCATTGGCAAACCGGGTCGACCGTTCCGCTAGCTTCTTCAGGTTCGGGGCATGAAGCCAATCAGCGGGACCGTCGGGGAAGAGGGTCCCGTTGAGCTGATCCACCATCAGGATAAGAATGTTTGGTTTAGTCACTTTTCAGCCTCGAGCAGAGTGTTGAGCACGCGTATCGCGTGTGTCACGGCCAGTTGTGGTTCTTCCGGCGCGCTGAGAGCCGCGCGGATATACAACCCGTCAATAAGGGCGATCATGTTTTCGGCGGCTTCAACGGGATCCTGCATCTTGGAGCGCAAAGCGTATATCAGGTTTGAACGGATGCGTGCCTGATAGATCTGCCACAAACGCAGTGCATCCTCATTGGTTTGCGCCAGAACATAGAAGGTCATCCATGCAGCGATCACGTCGGGTGTGAAACACGAGGGGGCAAAACACGCCTCAATGATCGCCTGTGCCCGACCTTCCGGAGCAGACGCCTTCAGTTTGGCCCGCGCTTCATCACCAAAATCCGAAAGGATCTGACGCATGGCAGCCAAAAATATCTGATCCTTGCCACCGAAATAGTGATGCGCCAGTGCACTGGACATGCCCGCGCGCTTTGCAATCTGGCTGACAGTCACATCAAGGGATTTCTGCACGCCCAATTCTGCAATCGTCGCACGGACAATCGCATCCCTGCGAATTGGTTCCATTCCGACTTTCGGCATCACTTCCCCCTGAGCAAGCATCACGATGCCAAGCTAAGGGATTTTTATTGACTCGTCAATTAATGAAAATCCGAAGCGTGCCGACCTCACAGCTTCGGCGCAATACTCGGAGGCGTCAAGTCTCGACGGTTCAGGACTGCTTCGCGCCATGAGATGAAGCTGACGGCACACAGGATCAATGTGCCACCGGCAACGACCCAAACATCGACGCTTTCGTGGAACACAACAGCGCCCAGCAATGTGGCCCAGATCAGTTGAAGAAACGTGATCGGCTGCGTGACCGCCACCGGCGCGGCCTGCAAGGCGAGGGTCATGAGATAGTGCCCGGCTGTCGCAAAACAGGCCACCAGAAACAGAACCCCGAGATCATGCAAGCTGGGTTGAGTCCAGACGGCCACAGCAAATGGGATCAGCGCAAGCGTCACCCAAATCGACAGATGCGCCACGACGACCGAAGGTGGCACATCCCGCACCAGCAGCTTGGCCAAAAGATAAGAGCCACCCAGTGTCAGGGCCGTCCCCAGCATAGCCAAATGGCCTGCTGACACTTCTCGAAATCCTGGCCGCAGGATGATCAGTACCCCGACCAAAGCTACCAGAATTGCGGCTATCCGCCGAAAGGCCAGTTTTTCACCCAGAAACAGGGCTGCCCCCAAAGTCACGTAAACCGGCGTCATGTAGTTCATGGCAGTGACTTCAGCCAACGGGATCTGGGTCATGGCAAAGAACCACAGCATTACCGCAACCGCATGAACGACCCCACGCACTCCGAACAGGGTCAACAACCGGGGTGTCAGTTTGGTTGCCATGATCGACCGCAAAGCCGGGAGTAAGAACACCAGCCCCAGAACGTATCGCAGGAACGCGGCCTGGATCGGGTTCATGGTCGTGCCCAGGGACTTCACCAATGCCGTCATCACAACAAAGGACAGCCCGGCGGAAAACATCCAGAACATGCCTGCTAGGGGACGTGACGAAGCGGTGTGTGAGGTCATGCCATAGGTTGAACACTGAAACCAGACCCGGGACAACCCTTCACATGATAACAAGTTTCAGTGCGATACCCAGCATGACAACGCCAATCCCCACATCCAGCACCTGCCACGCCCGTGGTCGTGTAAAAACGGGCGACAAAATGCCCGCGCCATACCCAAGCGAAAAAAAGAACACAAAGCTGGAGAACATCGCACCCAGAGCGAACCCAAGACGGTCGTCATACTGCGCCGAGATTGAACCGATCAGGACTACAGTGTCCAAATAGACATGCGGGTTCAGCCAAGTGAACGCGAGCACCGTAAGAAGCGCGGCTTTCAGGCTGGTGCGCTGGCCATTGCCGATCTCCATCACCGCGCCACCCTGCCAAGCCGACTGCAGACTACGCAGCCCATACCAAGTCAGGAATGCGGCTCCGCCATAGCGCATCACGGTTTCGAACCATGGTATCGCCTGCGCCAGAGTGCCAAATCCAGCCACGCCCGCACCAATCAGCAAAGCATCAGATACCGCGCAGGTCAGGCACAGAATGAAAACATGCTCTCGCCGCAACCCCTGCCGCAGAATAAAGGCGTTTTGCGCCCCGATCGCGAGGATCAGGCTGAAACCCAGTGCGAAACCGGCGATCATGGATGTGGGCATGGGACCTCCTGCGAATTCCCAACGTTGACTAAGCCCCATGGCACGATCTATCAAATTAAAGATGTTACCCTCAATTAAGTTCCACTAATGTTTCTGGACCCTCACCACCTGTCTGCTTTGTCAGCCATTCTACGTCATGGCAGTTTTGACGCAGCAGCGGCGGAATTGGCTGTGACGCCTTCAGCCATCTCCCAACGGATAAAGGCACTGGAGGACCGGATTGGGGCATCACTGATCCATCGGGGTACGCCATGCACCGGAACGCCGGCAGGGCTGCGCATTGCCCGCTATGCTGAGGATGTCGGACTGCTTGAGGCGCAACTGGCCCGCGAATTGGCATTGGAAACGGATCCGGGATCGGCGCGTGTTCGCATTGCTGTGCCCGCCGATGTACTGGCCACGTGGTTTGTCGATGCAATGGCGCAAGTGCCCAATATGCTGTTCGATCTCGTCATCGACGATCAGGATCATTCGGCAGACTGGCTGAAACGAGGTGAGGTCAGCGCCGCTGTCACCGTTGGCGGGCACCCCGTTACGGGGTGTAACGTGACAGCGCTGGGTGTCCTGCGATACTTACCCACAGCCAGTCCGGCCTTCATCGACACGTGGTTCAAGGACGGCGTGACCGAGGGCACGCTCGGCAAAGCACCCTGCCTTGTCTTCAACCAAAAGGATGGTCTGCAAAAGGCGTGGCTGTCCCAATATATCGCCCCTCACCTGTCGCCCCCGTTTCATTTCCTGCCGTCCTCGCACGGATTCGTGGATGCGGCGATTGCCGGGCTCGGATGGGGCATGAACCCTGCGGCCCTTGCCCAAGACGCCTTGGATCAGGGGCTGTTGCGTCCCATCGCTGCAAATGCTCCGCTGGACATTTCCCTCAGCTGGCAGGTTGGGCGCGTACTTGCGCCTGCCCTCAAACCACTTACAAATGCGGTTCAACGTGCCGCAAAGCAGGTCCTGCTGCCCCCAAGCGCGAACTGATCGCACACCCCAATTTCGGAGGAACCGATGTTCTCACGCGATGCTCTCAGCTATGATCCAATTCCATTGCCAGACCGGTGCGAGATCAGCGATGCAGACATGCTAGACGCGGCACAGGCCTTTTACGACAAGATGCGCCAGCGCCATACGGTGCGGGATTTCAGCCCCCGCCCCGTCGACAGCACCGTGATCGAAATGTGTTTGCGCACGGCGGGCACCGCGCCTTCTGGCGCCAATCATCAACCTTGGCACTTTGCCGCGATCTCGGCCCCTGACCTAAAGCAGCGCATCCGCGAGGAAGCCGAGGAAGAAGAACGCAGGTTCTATGCGGGCGGCGCAGGTGATGAATGGATCAAAGCGCTTGAGCCCATCGGCACCAATGCAATCAAAGAGCACCTGACCATCGCCCCCTGGCTGATCGTGGTTTTCGCCCAGCGCTGGGGACAGTTCGACGATGGGACGCGATATAAGAATTACTACGTGCCGGAAAGCGTAAACATTGCCACCGGCTTTCTGCTGGCTGCTCTGCACCACGCGGGGCTCAGCACTTTGACCCATACCCCGAATCCGATGCGGTTTCTGAACGACGCGCTGGACCGGCCCGCATCAGAAAAACCGACGATGATCATCGCAGTTGGGCATTCTTCGGAAACCGCGACAGTGCCTGCAGTGGCAAAGCTGAAGAAACCGCTGGACGAGATCTCGTCGTTCTTCTGAGAACACGCGCTTTACTCCTGCGGCTGGGATGCGTCTTTCCGGACAGGCTGCATCATTAGATAGCATGTTACGCAGGACGCCAGGCTGACGGCGACAATGAAGGCGACTGCCAATGCGACCTCATGCATATGGGCAACTGCGGCCAATGCCGCCGAGAGAAGCACCGCTGACAAACGGGCAATTGATTTGACCGCAGCTGACCCCTGCACGCGGAGATCCTTGGGCGCGATGTCCAGAAAATACAGTTTGCGCGAACTGCTGATCCCCGTCACCGCCACGGTGACAACAAACAAAGCGATGGCATGCAGATGCACATCGTGATCGATGCCCAAATAGTGGAACGCCAAAAGGACGCTTCCGGTGGCGGCCACCATCAGGGTTCCAACCATCATGACAGCGCGATGGGACTTCATGTTCACGAATTGCCACAAAGGCCCTGAAACAAGATAACCTGAAGCAGAAGACACGATCATCGCGGTCAGACCTTTTGCCGAACTGTGATGCGCCTCTGCCGCGATCAGGGCGAAGAACGGTACAGAGAGCGAGACAGCTACCAAAGGCATACGCATAGCCATGTAACGCCGAAACCAAGGGTAATCGAACATGTTCAGAATACCCTGAACATTGGCCTTAAACGACAACCTCGGCTTGGTTTCAGCCCTCTTTACTGGTTCGACAGAGCGCGCATTCTCAGTCATCGCCAGCATCAAAAGCCCCGAGAGCATAAAAAACGCAACTGACACGCCGATCATTGTGGAATGGCGCGAAAACGGCGGGTTTTCCTTGGTGATCTGATGCACAAGCAAGGCAAGGCCGATGGCGCATAGCCCACCGCATCCGAGTTGCAGGTACTGCATCGCCATGCGTGATCGTGAATGGACATGATCGCCCAGCAGATCAGTGAACATCAGGTTTTGAACCTCGTCCACCAGACCAATCACAAAAAACACCGAAACGAAGATCACCGCAATCAACGGAACGACCCCGGTCGCAGCTGCGGCCATCGCCAGTACCAGACAGACGCCGATAACAGCTTCGGTCAGAGCAATGGCGCGTTTTTTCTGCGATTTTGCCGCGACAGGTTGCGCCAGAAAAAAATCGGAAATCATGCTGCCGACCATCCGCACCGAAACCAGCGCGCCTGCCACGAACATCGGCAGTTCGAAAGACACGGCCAGAAACGGCAATACCACCGAAGGGCTGCCCAAGGTCCACGCAACCTGAGACACAATACTCTGCCCGGTCAGAACCGGCACATTGCGTTTGGCAGTATCAGGTTTCTTGGACGTCATGGATCTTGGGGTCGCGTCTTTCCACAGTTCAACACCCACCCAGCCTAAGCGCATCTTGGGTTACAGCCAATAACCCATACGAATTGTCCTGAAACTAAAAAACCCGGCCAGATTGGCCGGGTTCCGCAATTGCATATTTTGCTTTTTTAGAGCTGAGCCATCACTTCGTCAGTGGCCTCAAAATTCGTCGTGACGCGCTGCACGTCATCATCGTCTTCCAGCGCATCAACCAGCTTCATCAGCTTTTGCATGTCTTCCAGACCCAGCTCGGTCGTGGTGGTGGGCTTCCAGACCAGTTTGGTGGACTCCGTTTCACCCAAAGCAGTTTCCAGAGCGTTCGAAACGTCGTTCAGATCCGTATCCGCACACCAGATGATGTGACCATCTTCTGAGCTTTCGACATCTTCGGCGCCTGCTTCGATGGCCGCTTCGAAAATGGTGTCCGCATCACCCGCAGTCGCCGGATAGAGAACTTCGCCCTTGCGTTCGAACATGAACCCAACCGAGCCCGTCTCGCCCAGATTGCCACCGTTCTTGGAAAAGGTCGAACGTACGGTCGACGCGGTGCGGTTGCGGTTGTCGGTCATTGTTTCAACAATCACGGCCACGCCGTTGGGGCCGTAGCCCTCATAGCGGATTTCTTCGTAATCGTCGCCGTCGCCCGCCTGCGACTTCTTGATGGCCCGGTCGATCACGTCCTTTGGGACCGAATTCGACTTGGCCTCTTTCACGGCCAGGCGCAGGCGCGGGTTCTTGTCGGGATCGGGGTCGCCCATCTTGGCGGCAACGGTGATCTCTTTCGACAGTTTGGAAAACAGTTTGGACCGCGCGGCGTCCTGACGTCCCTTGCGGTGCTGGATGTTGGCCCATTTTGAGTGGCCTGCCATGTTGCGTCCTCGTCATTCGTGATTTTGTGTTCGGCGCTCATATAGACGTTTGCGGGGGGCAGGATCAAGAGAGCGGCTTGCGACGACATCACTGACTTGTATGGTGACGACATGACGACAGATCAGATCATTCTTTTTTCACTTTTCATCACGGTCTTCGGAATGCTGCTTTGGGGTCGGTTTCGATACGACCTTGTAGCCTTTGCGGCACTGATGATCGGCGTTGTGCTGGGCGTCGTGCCTGTGAACGACGCCTTCGCCGGGTTCGGTCATCCGGCCACTATCATCGTGGCGCTGGTTCTGGTCGTCTCTGCCGGTCTGGTTCGGTCGGGGGCGGTGTTCTTGATCACCCGCACCCTGGTCGATGCCTCACGTGGATTGGGCGCGCATATCGCCCTGATGGGCGGGATCGGCGCAGTGCTGTCGGCCTTCATGAACAATGTGGCAGCATTGGCCCTGCTGATGCCCGTCGACATTCAGACCGCACGCAAAGCGGGGCGATCTGTGGGTCTGACCCTGATGCCGCTGAGCTTTGCCACCATTCTGGGGGGGATGGCGACGTTGATCGGCACCCCTCCGAACATCATCATCGCCTCGATCCGGGCCGAGACGCTGGGCGAGCCGTTTCACATGTTCGATTTTGCCCCGGTCGGTGGGCTGGCCGCGATCGCCGGTCTTGCTTTTGTCGCCCTGGTGGGCTGGCGTCTGATCCCAAATCGAGGGCCGCAAACCGAGACGTCTGAAGCGCTGGCAGAATACATCGCCGAGCTGACCGTTCCTCCCGAATCCGCGCATATCGGCAAACGGGTCAGCGAGCTTTATGAGGCCGCCGAAAAATCCGACGTGGCCATTATTGGCCTCATCCGCGACGGCAAGCGGCGCTATGGCCGCTCTGCCCATACCACACTGAAAGAAGGCGACGCATTGGTTCTGGAAGCCCGGCCCGAGGCGCTGGATGAATTCCGTGCCGCGCTTAATCTGGATTTCTCAGACACACGGCGGCAGGAACTTCTGACGGCTGAGGGTGACGGGCTGGAAGTGATCGAAGTGGTTGTGCCGGAAAGTGCCCGCATCACTGGCCGCACTGCACAAGGTCTTGGGCTGGCATGGCGGCAGAGCACCGTCCTGATGGGCATTTCGCGCCAAGGTCGGCAGATCACCCAACAGGTCCGCAAGACTGAGGTTGAGCCCGGTGATATCCTGTTACTGCTCTGCCCCCGCGACCGCGCTGCGGATGTAACGGAGTGGCTGGGCTGCCTGCCCCTTGCCGGGCGCGGGCTGAACGTCACTGCAAATGATAAGGCGTGGCTGGCCATCGGCCTGTTTGCTGCCGCCGTTTTGGCCGCCAGTGTCGGGTTGATCTACTTGCCTGTTGCCCTGGGGTTAGTGGTCATTGCATATGTGCTGACTAAGATCATGCCGATCGCCGACATCTATAACCACATCGAATGGCCGGTGGTTGTCCTTTTAGGTTCCATGATCCCGCTGGGCAGTGCATTGGAGACCTCGGGCGGGACTGAACTAATCGCGAATGCGCTGATCCAACTGACCGATGGCCTTCCCGCCTGGGCCATCCTGACCGTTTTGATGGTCGTGACCATGACTCTGTCTGATGTCCTGAACAACACAGCCACCGCCATTGTCGCTGCACCAGTTGGGATACAAATGGCCCGCACGCTCGAGGTTTCGCCCGATCCGTTCCTGATGACGGTTGCCGTTGCGGCCTCGGCCGCGTTCCTCACGCCTATCGGGCACAAGAACAATACGCTGGTTTTGGGACCTGGTGGCTATCGGTTCGGAGATTACTGGCGTATGGGTCTGCCGCTTGAGGTGCTGATCATCGCGGTTTCCATCCCCGCCATCCTTGTCTTTTGGCCGTTGTGACGGGTAAAGGCAGCACATGAAACGCTTTTTGATCCTGCAACTGCGCCCGGAAACGGATGCGTCCGACGCCGAATACGCCTCGATTCTGGACAAGACCCGCCTTACGCCCGAGCAGACCCACCGTATCCGGCTGGATTGTGAGGATTTGCCTGACAGCTTGGATGTGACGGAATATGCGGGCGTCATCGTTGGCGGAGGTCCCGGTTGTGTCAGCGATGACCCCGCAACAAAATCCGACTTGGACGCAAAGATCGAAGATGCGGTCATGGGGCTCATGCCGCAGATCACGGCGCAAGATCATCCCTTCATGGGCTGCTGCTATGGTTTAGGCGTTCTGGCTGCACATTTAGGTGGCGACGTGAGCAAAACCCGTTACGGCGAACCGGTCGGCCCGTCAGCCTGCCGCCTGACGGCAGACGGCGTGTCAGACCCGCTGACCACTGGGCTGACCCCCGAATTCGACGCCTTCGTCGGCCACAAAGAGGCCGTCCAGACTTTGCCGGAGGGCTGCGTGCATCTTGTCTCCTCAGACCCCTGCCCGATTCAGATGATCCGCTTTGGCCAGAACGTCTATGCCACACAGTTTCACCCCGAAGCGGATGCGAAGGACTTTGAGCAGCGCATCAACATCTACAAACATCACGGTTATTTCCCGCCCGAAGACGCCCAACGTTTGATCGATATCTGCAACGCCGCTGACGTCACCCAACCCGGCGAAATCCTGCTCCGGTTCGTCGAACGTTACAAGTGACCTAACGGCGCGGTTGCCTGCGGCTTTCATGCTCGCATAGGCTGATCCGAAACGACTTTGGGAGGAGTTGTTCTTGGATTTTCTAATCAATGTCGGCCTGCCGATCTCGCTGGCCATTATCATGCTATCCCTTGGCATCGGGCTAGAGATCGCGGATTTCCGGCGTGTGCTGAACCGAAAATACCCGTTTGCAATTGGTGCGATCTGTCAAGTGGTGCTTCTACCAATTGCTGCTTTTGTTACTGTCACTCTGTTTGGCCTGCCCCCTGAAATAGCGGTGGGCTTTATGCTGCTCAGCTTTTGCCCGGGCGGTGTGACCAGTAACATTCTGACCAAACTGGCAAAGGGTGACGTGGCGCTTTCCGTTAGCCTGACTGCGGTGATCAGCATTCTGTCTATCCTGACAGTGCCCTTTCTGGCGGCATGGTCCATCACCTATTTTATGGGGGAAAATGCCCCGGACGTTTCGATCAGCGGTCTGGCCGTTGCCATGTTCCTGATCACCACCCTTCCTGTGGCAATCGGCATCGGGGTTCGCAGATTTGCAACCGGGTTTGCAAACCGTATCGACGGCGGACTTTCAAAGCTAGCAACTGCTTTGTTTGTTGTGATCGTCGTGGCCGCCCTGGCCGGAAACTGGCAGATTTTCGTTGATAACTTGGGCATTATGGGCGCTGGTCTGATCTCACTTAACGTTGCCCTTTTGCTCATCGGGCTGGGGATCGCACGTGCTGCAAATCTGTCATGGGCCGAGTGTAAAAGCATCTCAATTGACACAGGCATCCAGAACTCGACACTGGGTATAACGCTGGCGGCACTTATCACGGGCACAGAGAGCGGGTTTAGCCCTCTGGCTTTGCCGTCCGCTGTCTACGGGATCACGATGTATGCGGTCGTGCTACCGTTCCTCGTTTGGTTTCGCAGACGCTGAAAGGACAGTTCATGACCAATAATACAGCAGATGCGATTGTCGTCGGCGCGGGCCTGGCGGGGTTGGCAGCCGCGGCTGAGCTGGGGGATCGGGGAAAAAGGGTAATCATTGTCGATCAAGAGGCCGAGAGCTTTCTGGGTGGTCAGGCATTCTGGAGCCTTGGTGGACTGTTCATGGTCGACACGCCGGAACAACGCCGGATGGGCATCAAGGACAGCCAAGATCTTGCCCTACTTGACTGGATGGGCAGCGCGCAGTTTGACCGCACGGAAGACGCCTGGCCCCGCAAATGGGCCGAAAGTTATGTCGAGTTTGCCGCGGGCGAGATGCGCCCATGGTTGCACGAGATGGGCCTGCGCTGGTTTCCGGTGGTGGGTTGGGCCGAGCGTGGTGGTTCCTATGCGAACGGGCACGGAAACTCGGTTCCCCGTTTTCACATAACGTGGGGCACAGGACCCGGCGTGCTGGAGCACTTTATCCGTCGTGTAAAAGAGCATGCCAGCGCCGGGTTGATCCAGATGAAATTCCGCCACCAGGTCAGCCATATCATCATGCAAAATGGCGCCGCCAAGGGCGTGTCCGGTGAAGTGCTGGCCGATGACACTGCCCAGCGCGGCGGCAAGACCAACCGCGACGAAGTGGGCGAGTTCGAGGTCTATGCGCCCTCGATCATCGTCACCTCTGGCGGTATCGGTGGTAACTTTGAAATGGTGCGGCAGAACTGGCCCAAGGATCGTCTGGGGGAACCGCCGCAGAAGATGGTGGCAGGCGTACCCTTTCACGTCGATGGCCGCATGATCGGGATCAGCGAAAAAGCGGGCGGCCATGTCATCAATGGCGACCGCATGTGGCATTACACCGAAGGCGTGCGCAACTGGAATCCGATCTGGCCCGACCACGGCATTCGCATTCTGCCCGGCCCCAGCTCGATGTGGTTCGACGCCAAGGGCAACCGCCTCGCGCCACCCTGCCTGCCAGGGTTCGATACGCTGGGTACGCTGCGCGAAATTCTGAAGACAGGGTACGAATACAGCTGGTTTGTTCTGACCCAGAAGGTCATCAAGAAGGAATTCGCCCTGTCCGGGTCTGAACAGAACCCCGATTTCACCTCGGGCAGTTGGAAAGAGGTGATCCGTCAGCGCGTCCTGTCGGGGTCCAAGGCAACCGCCCCGGTCGAAGCGTTCAAGGAACATGGCGAGGATTTCGTCGTGGCCAACACGTTGACCGAACTGGTCAACGGGATGAACCATCTGGGCGGCGGTCTGATTGACGAAGCGCACCTGCGCGCGCAGATCGAAGCACGAGATTCTCAGGTCGACAATCCATTCTCAAAAGACGCGCAGATGATGGCGATCCTGGCGGCTAGAAACTACCGCGGCGACAAGCTGATCCGCACCGCCAAGCCACATAAATTCCTCGACCCGGCCAACGGCCCGCTGATCGCGGTCAAGCTACACGTCCTGACACGCAAGACGTTGGGCGGGCTTCAGACCAATATGGACAGCCAGATGATCGGAGCGGATGGGCAGGTGGTGTCCGGCCTGTTCGCAGCAGGCGAAGTCGCCGGGTTCGGCGGTGGCGGCTATCACGGCTACAACGCGCTGGAGGGTACGTTTCTGGGCGGTTGCATCTTTTCGGGGCGCAACGCAGGGCGGTCAAGGGCCGTCGCCTGACGGCCCCATCGCGTTACTTACGGGTCAGCTTAATCACCGGCTCTCCGTCCGCATCCAAAAGGGCCAGTGCGTTGCCTTGCATTGCGAACGTCGTGACGCTTTGCATCGCTTTCAGAAACTGCCGTTCGACCTCATCCATCGGGGGTGGACACGCCATGAGTGTCGCAGCCATGTTGTCCGGGAATTCGATCCGATTAGCAGAAATCTCTGCCTGACCACTAAACCGATTACAACCGCCGCTTCCCGAAAACGCACCGCTTTGCCCGAAAGCAAGCTCGGGACGTTTTTCAGTCTCAATAGGCGCGCCGTTCAGGCCTGAGGCGACCCATTCCGTGTTTTCCAGCATAGCAGCTTCCTGATGCTGAACCTGTACCATCAACAGGTCGGCGGTATTCTCTGCGCCATTGGTCAGAACCGGGTAATTAGTATCAGTCGTGAACAGCAGTTTTTGCCCCTGCATGACTGAAGCGCGCACCGCGTATCTATACCCGTCCTTAATCAACGCATCATCATAGGTCAGTTCAAATTGCGCCGGCACCCCGGTCAGCGCGTATCTCTGCGCAGCAAGTGTCACAGCCGGAGCATCAGCCAGTGAGATATCCTGAAGTTCGACAAAAAGAGTTGCGTCGGGCGGGACCGCAATACGCTCTCGGTAGGATGCGTTCCCTGCAACGGTGCCTGCAATCGCGACATTGCTTATGACGGTCGCAAACGCTGCGCCTGCAAATGTAGAACGTCCTATCGTCAGCATGGCTAATCCCCTTTGCAAGTTTTATTCACAAAAGATTGTATATTGTCCGCCATTTACAAGCCTGCCTCCGACAAAGTGGCAAATCTGCGCCGATATTATAGTGGCCAGATCAACGGGATAAGCAGGGACGCCAGCAGTCCAACCGTCAGGTTAAGCGGAACGCCCACTTTCATGAAGTCAGTGAACCTGTAGCCACCGGGACCGTAGACCATCATGTTGGTCTGGTATCCGATCGGTGTTGCAAAGGATGCCGATGCCGCCACCATAACCGCGACCACCAGCGGGCGTGGATCAATCCCTACAGCCTGCGCCAAACCAATGGCAATCGGGGTGACGACAACCGCGACGGCGTTGTTGGAAACCAATTCGGTCAGCACCGAGGTCAGCAAGTAAATCGCCCAGATAATCAGGAATGGCGGCAAAGTACTGAGCCCCGGCGCTATGGCCTCGACGATCAGAGAGACCGCGCCGGAACTGTTCAGCGCCGCACCTATAGCCAGCATCGCAAAGATCAGCGCCAGCAGCCGACCTTCAACAAAGGAAAACGCTTCATCAGCATCAATGCAGCGGGTCAAAAGAACCACAGCAACGGCCACAATCGACAACAGCAGGATCGGCGCGACGCCCAGCGCGGCAAGAGCGACGATCCCGACAAGCGCGCCAATTGCAATTGGCGCGTGGCTGCGACGGAAGGCGCGCGCGGACGGCTGGGTGACATCTACCATATCCATTTCGGCTGCAAGCCGTTTAATGTCCGCCGGGGCACCTTCCAGAAGCAGAGTATCCCCAACCCTGACCACCAAATCATCCAACTGGCGACCGATATTCTGGTTACGGCGGTGCACCGCCAACACGTAGACGCCATAACGACGCCGAAGCCGCATCATTCCAAGGGTCCGACCCACCAAACGGCATCCGGGCGTGATCAGCACCTCAACCGTCTTGGTTTCAACGGCGGACACCTGATCCACGCGTTTGAGCTCTCTGTTGCGCTGAAGGCTCAGCAGTTCGGTCATCTCGGTGCGTAAAACCACCCGATCGCCAACTTTCAGTTCGACGCCTTTCAGGTTACGCCGCAGCGACTCGTCCCCCCGAATGACATCGATCAGACGCACACCAGGGCGTTTGAACAACTGTACCCCGGTTACTTCGCGCCCGATCAGGTTACTGTCCGGCGGAATGACAGCTTCGGTGAAGAACTTCATCTTGGACCGATCGCTGAGCAGTGACGCCATGCTGTCCCGCTCGGGCAACAGCTTGGGCGCAATGAACCGCAAATAGATCATGCCGTAGATCACCAGCGCGATCCCCAGTGGCGTGACTTCGAAAATCGTGAAGGCTTTCATCCCCTGAGCGCGAGCGACACCATCAACGAGCAGGTTGGTCGACGTGCCGATCAGCGTCAGCGTGCCGCCCAGAATGGCGGCATAGCTCAGCGGAATCAACAGTTTCGACGCAGGTACGTTCAGCGTGCGGGCGATCTGAACAAAGACCGGGATCATCACCACAACAACAGGTGTATTCGACACCACCGCCGAAGCCAGCACGACAAACGCCATAAGCAACCCGATGGCGAAACGCGGGTTGACCTGAGCCTGTTTCTGCGCAGTCGAGGTGAATGAGTCCAACGCCCCCGTTCGCACCAAAGCCCCCATGATGATGAACATCGCGCCAATCGTCCAGGGCGCAGGGTTGGACAGAACCGCCAACGCGCTTTGATAGGGCAGGATGCCTGTGACAAGCATCAGCGAGACGCCACCAATGGCCACGACCTCGGTCGGATAAACCTCGCGCAGGAACATGACGAACATGCCCGCAACGATGAGCAGCGCCAGAATTGCGCTGCCTGTGTCTGTCAGTGAAAGGAAATTCATTCGTGGTATTCTGTCCGAACCCGGGCCCAAGCGCCTGATGACATGCAGTTTCACGCATTGCGCGCAGCAGAGCAAGTCTGACGTTGATTAATCAGGCCCAGCCTGTTCAAGACGCCCCCCGACGCGCACCATACGCACAGATTTAGCCTGACCGTCGCGATCATTGGTTTCCACGAACACGCCGCTCAACGTGGCCTCGCCATTGGCAGGGGTGAACCGCGCCTTGGGCATTCCGGTGATGAAGCGGCGCATCGGTTCCTGCTTGTCCATGCCGATGACCGAGTCGTAGTCGCCGCACATGCCCGCATCCGTCAGATACGCTGTACCACCGGGCAAAATTTGAGAATCCGCAGTCGGCACATGGGTATGTGTTCCCACCACGAGGCTGGAACGTTTATCGCAATAATGGCCCATCGCCATCTTCTCGGACGTCGCCTCGCAATGCATGTCCACGATGATAGCCTGCGCCTGCCCTCCGCGAGGATGCGACTTCAGGATCGGTTCAATGGCCGAGAACGGATCGTCAAACGGCCGTTTCATGAAGACCTGCCCCAGCACCTGCACCACCAGAACCTTGCGCCCGCCCGGCGCGTTGAACAGTCGATGCCCCCGCCCCGGTGCTCCTTTGGCAAAGTTCACCGGACGCACGATACGCTGTTCTTTATCGATGTATTGCAACATATCCTTCTGGTCGAAGGCATGATCACCCAGCGTCAGACAATCCGCACCAGCATCCAGAAGCAGCTTGGCGTGATCACCGCTTAGCCCCATTCCGTTCGACGCGTTTTCACCGTTGACCACAACAAAATCCAGCCGCCATTCGTCGCGAAGACGTGGCAAATGCTGCTGAACGGCTGCGCGGCCCGCGCGCCCCATGACATCACCAAGAAATAAAATCCTCATGATCCGGGTCGTAGGGGCTGTGCAGGGCAATAACAAGGCGGAAGCATGAAATTTGCCGCAGAGTTGAGGGTTGAATTAACATTCAAGCGCGGCAATGTTTTGAAATAGCGTTTGAATACAGAAGGAATTCTTTGTGAAAGCTCTAATTTTTCTGACCGCCTGCCTTTTGACCGCTTCGGCTGCGGGGGCGGAAGGCACCAAAACATCCATGCCCAATCCGGCGGCAACATTTTGCATCGAAAACGACGGGACTTACCAACTTCGGAAAAACGAAGATGGCAGCGTTTATGGCGTCTGCATTTTGAAAGACGGCACCGAAGTTGATGCCTGGGATTATTTACGCAGCCACTTCGAGCAGTAACAGCTAGAAGGTCAGTACCCGGCTTTCCGTGATGACCATATCCAGCTGTTGGTCGGTTGGCTCCAGCGGCAGGCCCTCTGCCTCCTGCGCGTCAAAGGCAAAGCCGATGGCAAGCGTCGGACGTTTGGCGCGCAGACCTTCCAGAGTACGGTCATAGAACCCGCCACCATAACCCAGTCGACCGCCTTTTGCATCAAACGCGACCAGCGGCACGATCAGAATCTCGGGGTCGAAATAGTCATCCACCTCGGGCACTTTGGCTCCGAACGGGCCATCTTTCAGCGCCCCTTCGGGTGTCCAGCGAGAGAATTTCAAAGGGCGACCGGCGGCCTGAATGACCGGCACCCCCACCGGCCCATAAGCTGATGCCTCGGCCATCGCGGGCAGCGGGTCGATCTCGGTCCGGATCGGCATATAGCCTGACATCGGCACTCCGCGATGGCCTGCCAAAACCTCGGACAAACGCCCTGCAGCTCCTGGTGAACACGCATCAAATGCAGCCTTGCGGCGCGCAAAGGCCGCTTTGCGGGCTGCGGCTTTGATTTCGGTCAGATCGGTCACAGTAGCACCACGCTGGCAAGCCCAAGAAAGATGAAGAACCCCATGACATCCGTTGTGGTTGTTACAAAGGTTCCAGACGCCAGCGCCGGGTCAACGCCCAAACGGTCCAGCACGACCGGTACTACCGTACCCGCGAACCCTGCGATGATCATGTTCACGACCAAGGCGGACCCGATCACGACACCCAAGAGCGGAGAATCGAACCACAACATCCCCACGGTTCCCAATACGATGGCGAAACACAGCCCGTTGAGCATACCGACCAGCAACTCGCGTCGGATCACCCGCATCACGTTTGCATTGGTCAGGTCGCGCGTCGCCAGTGCGCGCACGGCTACCGTCAGCGATTGCGTGCCCGCGTTGCCGCCCATCGAGGCCACAATCGGCATCAGGATGGCCAATGCGACCAACTGATCAATCGCCGCCTCAAACTGTGAAATCACCAGCGAGGCACAGATCGCCGTACACAGATTCACCGCCAGCCATGGCAATCGTCGCCGACTGGTTGCCGCCACGCTGTCGGACAAAGAGCTTTCATTGCTGACACCGGCAAGACGCAGAATGTCTTCTTCGTGCTCTTCATCCAGAACCACCATCGCGTCGTCGATGGTGATAACGCCAACCAGACGCCCATCCTCGTCCACCACCGGGGACGAGATCAGGTGATACTGGTTGAAGGCATAGGCCACGTCTTCCTCGTCCTGATCGACGGGGATGATGTGAAACTCCTCCTCCGCAAGGTCGTGCAGCGGCACCTCGCGCCGCGTCGCCATCAACTTGCCCAATGTCACCTGCGCCACCGGCTTCAGGCGTGGATCGACCAGCACCACGTGATAGAACTGCTCGGGCAGGTCATCATTTGCGCGCATGAAATCAATGGCTTGCCCGACCGTCCAATGCTCGGGCGACATGACGACCTCGCGCTGCATGAGACGACCGGCCGAGTTCTCAGGGTAAGACAGCGCCTGTTCGGCTGCTACCCGTTCGGAATCCTCCAGCGCATCCAGAATGGTTTCCTGCTGAGGTTCCTCAAGGTCTTCCAGCAGGTCAACGACGTCGTCGCTTTCCATCTCGCGCACGGCTTCGGCCAGAACGTCCGGCTTTAGGACCGAGATCACCTCTTCGCGGACCGACTCATCCAGTTCAGACAGGATGTCGCCATCAAATTCCTTGTCATACAGTCGGATCAGGCGGGCCCGGTCAAACGGATTGATCTGTTCCAGAAGGTCAGCGATGTCGGCCGCATGCAGCGGCTCCATCAGCTCAATCAGCTTGTCGCGATCATCGATATCCACCGCATAGAGGATCCCCGCCACTGCCTTGGGATCCAGCGCATAGGCGTCTTCGTCCCGGGGCTGATCGTATCCGGCTTCGTCACTGCCTGTCGTCATGCGCGGCCCCCTTAATTCGGCGATTGACTTCTAAATAGAAGAAGCAGCTACCGGAAAACAATGACAATGCACCGATTTACCCACTTCTTTCGTCTGCCTATGCTGATGCGCGGTTCCAAACAGGTGGAGAATAGGGACAATGGCGCAAAAGACGCTTTTGAAAGGGCGCGTTCTGAGTTTCACGGCCTCACCCTTTGACGGAGAGCCGACCGAGGCCACCCGGCTGGACGAAGCGGTTGTCATCGAAGACGGTCGCATTGCAGATGTCGGCACCGCCGATGCGTTGGCGCAGGCTCATCCTGATGCAATCACCAAGGATCACGGCAACCATCTGATCATGGCAGGGTTTGTGGACCCACACGTGCATTACCCGCAAACGGCGATGATCGCCAGCTGGGGTAAACGGCTGATCGACTGGCTGAACACTTACACCTTCCCGGAAGAGATGAAGTTCGGCGATCTGGGCTATGCGACCGAAATTGCCAATCGCTATCTGGACCTGACTGCCGCACATGGCACCACCACCATGTGCAGCTTTTGCACGATCCATCCCGAAAGCGTGGACGCGTTCTTTACAGCAGCGCAACAACGCGGGCAACGGGTAGTGGCAGGTAAGACCTGCATGGATCGCAATGCGCCTGAAGGTCTGCGCGACACGGCTCAAACCGCCTATGATCAATCGGCAACTCTTCTGGAAAAGTGGCACCGTGTCGACCGACTGTCCTATGCCATCACTCCACGCTTTTCCCCTACCTCAACTCCCGAGCAACTTGAGGCGATGGGCGCTCTATGGGCCGAACATCCGCACTGCCTGATGCAAACTCATCTGAGCGAGCAAACAGATGAAATCGAATGGGTCCAGTCGCTGTTCCCGGATGCGCGGGATTATCTGGACACGTACGAGAAGTTCGGCCTGCTGGGTCAGAATGCCCTGTATGGGCACGTCATCCATCTGGAAGACCGGGAGCGGGATCGGCTGCGTGAGGTCGATGCGTCGTTGATCCACTGCCCCACTTCCAACACCTTCATCGGGTCGGGCCTGTTCGACATGAACGGGCTGGTCCATGATGGCCACCGTATCGGTCTGGCCACCGATACAGGCGGAGGGTCCAGCTTCTCGATGCTACGTACCATGGCTGCCGCCTATGAGATCGGCCAGTTGCGTGGTCGCCCGCTGCACTCGGCGCAATTGCTTTGGCTGGGTACAGTAGGGTCCGCGCGGAGCCTGCGGATGGATGACTGCATTGGCAATGTCGCCCCAGGAATGGAGGCGGATCTGGTAGTGCTCGACCTCGCCTCGACCCCGGCCATCGCCCAGCGCGAGGCCCATGCAGAAGATGTTTGGGAGGCGATCTTCCCGACCATCATGATGGGTGATGATCGGGCCGTGGCAGAGGTTTGGATCGGCGGGCAGCAGGCAGTTTAAGCCTGCAGCGCCCGAGCAAGCGCATTCTGACGCTCGATCACGCGGGGCAGATCAATCGTTGCGATCTGCCCGTCGCGCACGATTTGACGGCCTTCGACAAACAGATGTTTCACGGTCATCGGCCCCGCCAAAAGCAGAGCCGCCGGATCCCAACTACCTGCGCTTTCGATGCTGCGCGTATCCCATACCGCAATATCAGCGCGTTTGCCTGGCATGAGTCGCCCACAATCCGGACGTCCCAATACGTCGGCTCCGCCGCGCGTCGCAATCTCCAACGCTTCGCGGGCTGACATGGCATCTGCGCCATTGGCTACCCGTTGCAACAGCATCGCCTGCCGGGCCTCCAGCATCAGGTTGCCATTGTCATTGCTGGCCGATCCATCCGCGCCAAGGCCAACCATGACGCCTGCATCCCGCATCGCCCGTACTGGCGCGATGCCAGATCCGAGACGACAATTTGAGCAGGGGCAGTGGGCCACGCCTGTTTTGGTTCGCGAAAACAGGTCGATCTCGGCCCCGTCCAGCTTGACGCAATGGGCGTGCCAGACATCAGCGCCGGTCCAGCCCAAATCTTCGGCATACTGACCGGGGCGACAGCCGAATTGTGCCTGCGAATAGGCGATATCTTCGTCATTCTCGGCCAAATGAGTGTGCAGCATCACGCCTTTGTCCCGCGCCAGCACGGCTGCATCGCGCATCAGGTCTCGGCTTACAGAGAACGGCGAACACGGGGCGAGGCCGACGCGGCACATCGACCCTTCCGACGGGTCATGAAACGCATCAACGACACGGATCATGTCGTTCAGAATGGCGGCTTCGTCTTCCACTAGACTGTCCGGCGGCAGACCACCGTCACTTTCGCCAATGCTCATCGCGCCACGCGTCGGCTGGAACCGCATCCCCAGCTCCGACGCGGCAGCAATCGTATCCTCCAGCCGCGCGCCATTGGGGTAAAGGTAAAGGTGATCGGAACTGAGCGAACAGCCAGACAGCGCCAGCTCGGCCAATCCAATCTGGGCCGAAGTGAACATTTCGTCCGGTCCAAACCTTGCCCAGATCGGGTAAAGCGTTTGCAGCCACCCGAACAACAACGCATCCTGCCCGCCCGGAACAGCACGGGTCAGGGTTTGGTAAAGGTGGTGATGGGTGTTCACCAGACCGGGTGTAATCAGACACCCCGTCGCGTCGTGAACGTCGCCCTGTGTCTGCAACCCGCGACCAATTTCGGCGATCTGCCCGTCGCAGATAAGAATGTCAGCCCCGGGCATCTCTTGCCGGGTATCGTCCATCGTCAGGATCAGATCGGCATTCTTGAGTAGGATTTCTGTCATATCGCGCTCCTGCATCTGCCCGTTTCATGCAAGGAGTGCGTGTGCCGGCGGAAAACGGGCTCAAGAACCGGCTAAATCCGGTTTAATCGTCATTGGCCCGCCCGGCAACAGAATTCAGAAATGACGCAATACCTGAAGGGCCGCGGCGTGTAGGTCCGCATTTGAAGCAGCCAGGGCACGACCCCCTTCATGGGCCGGACCACCCTGCCAATCGGTGACAATACCGCCCGCCGCCTGAATAACGGCAATAGGTGCCTGAATATCATAGGAATTCAGGCCCGCCTCGATCACCAGGTCCGCCTGGCCTGCCGCAAGAAGCGCATAAGCGTAGCAATCCATTCCATAGCGCGTCAGTTTCACCTGCTCGGACACGGCCTGAAACCCTGCCTTGTCTTCCGGGGTGCCGACTTCGGGAAAGGTTGTGAACAGGGTCGCTTGTTCCAGCGTCTTCGTCTTGCGTGTCTGCAAAGCGGTGGTCCCGTGCGGACCAGTCAGTTGAGCCCCAGATGAGGATCCCACAAAACGCTCTCCGATATAGGGTTGATCGATCACCCCCATGAACGGTCCATCCTGATCGCTTAGCGCGATCAGAACTCCCCAGGTTGGCGTACCGCTGATAAATCCACGGGTGCCATCGATAGGGTCCAGAACCCAGGTTCGACCACTGGTGCCTTTGTGTTCGCCGAACTCTTCGCCCAGAATGCTGTCATCCGGGCGTTGACGGGCCAGAACCTCACGCATCGCCTGTTCAGCCGCGCGGTCGGCCACCGTGACAGGATCAAACCCATCGGCTAGCTTGTTCGCGGTTTCCAGATCTGCTTGACGAAAGAAAGGAAGAATGGCCGCGCGTGCCGCTTCGGCCATTTCTTCGGCAATTTCGAGGTCACTGAACGTCGTCGGTTGCATAGCCCACAGGTGCGAGCAATGCCCCCCAAAGTCAAGTCTATCAGGCGACTTCGCTGAGAACGCGAGCTAGCTCAAACAAGCGGCGGCGCTGGTTTTCTGGAATCGCATAGTAAGAGCGCACCAGATCCAAAGCTTCCTTGTCGCCCATCAGGTCAGCCGGAACAGATTTTTTGTCCGCATCGCTTTTTTCGGCTTCTTCCAAACCTTCGAAGAAAAAGCTGACCGGCACGTCCAATGCCTCGGCAATGTCCCACAGGCGAGATGCGCTGATTCGGTTGGCCCCGGTCTCATATTTCTGGATTTGCTGAAACTTGATACCAACTTGTTGCGCCAACTGCTGCTGGGTCATGCCAATCAGCCAGCGGCGATGCCGAACGCGCTTGCCCACATGGACATCGACGTGATGAGTCATTGGTATTCTCCTATACTACACAAACATCTACGCGGGAGTTCGCGACGTCCGATATCGCAGACTTAGAGGTTTCCCCTTAACTTCCTCCTAATTCGGATTGCGCCGCCTCCCCCGCACAGCACTAGACGCTTATAATGCCGGTTTTGAAATTTTTTTCAAGGCGGTTGAGTCGAGCCCCCTCAGGAAGGGCTGTGGTTGTATTGAATTGAGCCTACCGCGCCCGTTTAAGTTGTTCCCCCAAAGCCCCCTGATTTTCCTCTTCAACACCGTTTCCTCAAAGCAATTGACTTTTGTTATCACGCTCGCGCCTATGGCCAAAAAGACGAGGACAATTATGCGGGCCTATCGCATTCAATCTGACGGGGCGGCTGCCCAACTATGCAGCCTTGAGGTGCCAGAACCAGGCAAGGGTCAGGTGCGCGTTGCAATCAAGGCATGTGGTTTGAACTTCGCCGATTTGCTGATGCAAAAGGGCAGCTATCAGGATACACCCGCTGCTCCGTTTACCCTCGGCATGGAAATTGCGGGGGTTGTCGATGCCGTCGGAGCAGGCGTGTCACAATTGAAACCCGGTGACCGCATCGCGGTGTATTCGGGTCAAGGTGGGCTGGCAGAATATGGCGTGTTCGACGCCGACCGGGCGGTTCTTCTACCGGAAAGCACCAGCTTTGAAGAGGCCGCCGCCATCCAGATTGCATATGGCACCAGCCACATGGCGTTGGATCATCGGGCCAGACTGCAACCCGGTGAAACGCTACTGGTCACAGGGGCAGCGGGTGGTGTTGGGCTGACCGCTGTTGAAATCGGAAAACTCATGGGTGCCACCGTCATCGCGCATGCACGCGGCCAGGATAAACTGGCCGTGGCCAAGGCTGCAGGAGCCGATCATCTGATAGACGCCTCTGAGGACCTCAGAGAGCGGGTCAAAGCCCTGGGCGGCGCGGATGTAGTGTATGATGCCATCGGCGGCGACGTGTTCAAAGCCGCCTTCCGCGCCACGAACCCCGAAGGCCGCTTGTTGCCAATCGGTTTTGCCGGGGGCGAGGTTCCGCAAATCCCTGCCAACCATCTTCTGGTCAAGAATCTAACTGTGATCGGGTTTTACATCGGTGGTTACCTGAGATTCCGCCCCGAAGTGGTGCACAACAGCTTCGATACCCTGTTCCGTTGGCACGCAGAAGGTCGGATCAAGCCACATATCAGTCACATCCTGCCGCTTGAACAGGTGGCTCTTGGACTGCAATTGCTGAAAGAGCGGAAATCGACGGGCAAGATTGTCATCACACCCTGATCGCCGTTACCCCGCCACCGCACGCAGAGGCGCACCACCCAGCATCCGAAAATTCTGGCGTACCAACTGCGCCAATGCCTCGACAACAGCGCCACGGCCCGACTCGCCACCATAGAGGTTGATCATATGGGCCGGTAGCTCTGGCAGCGCGCCACCGGAATCGATTTGCTCAAGATGCGAGGCTTCGGTTCCGTCCAACATGGCGTGAACAGCAAGGTCCGCACTGACCGTGGCTTCGATGGTCCGGTCGTTTTCGGTTTCAACCGACAACTCCCACGGAATTCCTGCCGCATCCAATGCCGAGATCACCTGAGGTCGGAACAGGCAGCGACGCCCAAGTGCCAGAGGCAGCGGCTCTTTGCGCCACGCAGTTCCGCCCGGCGCACCAATCCAACGCAAAGGGAGCTCGGCGATGGTCTCTGCCCCCACAGTCGAAGACGGTTCTGTTGTCAGGATCACATCACATTCACCACGTTTGAACATGTCCTTGAGCTGAAGCGAATATGACGACACCAATTGCACGCGGACGCGCGGAAATTCCGCATTGAACCGCTGCAGCACCCGGGGAATCGCTGGATAAACGATGTCATGCGGCACACCCAGCACCACCTCGCCTTCAAATGCCTGATCTGTCAGGCGCCCGATTACCTCGTCGTTTAACGCGATCATACGGCGGGCATAGGCCAGCAATTGCTCGCCTGAAGCCGTCAGCGCAATGGTCCGACCGCTACGATCCAGCAATTCCAGACCCAACAGTTCCTCCAACCTCTTCAACTGCATGGAGACGGCGGATTGCGTCAGATGCAGAAACCCGGCGGCGCGCGTGACACCGCCTTGATCCGCCACAGCCACAAAAGAGCGAAGGGTGGTTATATCCAAATTTCGCAACTTCACGTTTCCTTATACATACCATCAAAAATATTCGTTTTTAAAATATGCCACATTGCCCCATATCAATCAAGGAAGTTGATGACTGAAGCGGAAATCATCGAAAAACCTGGAAAGGACAAAGATCATGACCCAAATTGCATTGCACACACCTTGCAAACCCGCCAACCGGTCCCTGGCGTCGCTGGTCTTTCAGGCAATCGAACTGATGCGGCAGCGACGCAAGCTGGCTCAGCTGGACGATGCAGCCCTTGAAGATATCGGCGTGACACGCACTGAAGCCTCTGCTGAGGCAGAGCGATTCCTCTGGGATGCTCCCGGTTACTGGAAAAGGTAACTGCAAAACACACATTTTTTTGCGGCGGCGGGCGGCCAAGAGTCACCTGCCGCAGAATTTGTTGCGTGTTTTAGTCGGTTTTCGGTCGGAATCTCTTGAAACACAGCCACTAGTTGCCGATATTTAGAGAGAAAACCGCCCCGCATCGCCGGGGCGTATTAACTCGATGAATAGGGAGACCCTTTGATGGCACAATTCGACACGATCCGGACGGTATCCGGCGCGCGCGCCGCCGAGATTGATCAGGGCCTGCGCGCCCACATGAACAAAGTCTACGGCACAATGTCCGTCGGCATGCTGATCACATCATTGGCGGCATGGGCGATTGCCGGTCTGGCTGTCACCAGTGATCCAAGCAACGCGGTCGCACAAATTGGCGCTGATCGCTATCTGACCAGCCTGGGTGGTGCACTGTTCCTATCGCCGCTGAAGTGGGTGGTCATGTTCGCCCCTCTGGCCTTTATCCTCTTTGGCTGGGGTGCTCTGATGCGCCGTGGTTCAGCCGCGACAGTTCAGCTTGGCTTCTTTGTCTTTGCCGCCGTTATGGGCGTATCCATGAGCTCGATCTTCATGGTCTTCACGCCCTACTCGATTGCTCAGACTTTCCTGGTGACCGCGATCGCCTTTGCCGGCCTGAGCCTGTACGGTTACACCACCAAGCGTAACCTTAGCGGTATGGGCACCTTCCTGATGATGGGTGTGATTGGGCTTCTGGTTGCAATGATCATCAACCTGTTCCTGCAGTCTGGCGTCATGATGATGGCCATTTCCGCCATCGGCATCCTGATCTTTGCCGGTCTGACTGCCTTCTACACGCAGGACATCAAGAACACCTATGTCGCACATGCTGCGCATGGCGATCAGGAATGGCTGGACAAGGCGGCCTTTGACGGCGCGCTGAGCCTGTACATCTCATTCCTGAACATGTTCCAGTTCCTGTTGATGTTCATGGGGCAACAGGAATAGCGCCTGCTGTAAGACAATGATGAAAGGGCCGGTTAATCACCGGCCCTTTTCTTTGCTTCAACAGCCATGTCTGGCTTGCGGAGAAACAAAAAACCCCGCCGTTCAGGCGGGGCTTTTTTATCTGGATCAAAATCCGATCAACTACAGTTCAGCGGAATGGCAAAGCCAGAACTCCGCTCGGATGTACCTTTTCGGAACACGCCGCCCGCTGGCAGGCATCCGGTGAATCGCTCGGTCTCTTCCGCAAAACCGACCCCTATCGAATTTTCAACCTTCGCGCTGTTGCTTGATGTACGCAACACGCCAAACAGTGTGCCATTGACACTGACGGTGCTGAGGAACAGGTCCCTGTCGCTGCCCTCCAGTTGAACAGCGGAATTTGGCGTCTGCCCACCATTGTCGATTGCCACTGACGCCACTTTGGACGGGTCGGTTTCATCCACCAGCAGCGTCACAGTCGGAAACTCTGCCAGTTCCGCAGGCACGTTGGTTGCGTCTGGCAAAAAGGCGACGGCACCGGGCACATCGGAAATCGTGCGCGGTTCACCATCGATTCCGGTGAACCCGACGCCTTCGCGGTTGAACGGGTCATCGCAGGCCGCAAGGGTCAGGACAGCAATTGTGGATAACAAGATTTTTTTCATGGCGCTCAACATTTTGTGGCGGTTTGCTGAACCGTACTTGCTGGGCACCGCAAAAAGCAAGCCACAGGCAATGCGATTGCTCTGGTCGCTGATGCGCGGCTGCAACGGACCCTTGCAGTTATGTGCGCCCCTGCCCTTTTGATGAGGGGCGTTCTCGCACAAAAAAAGAGGCCCTGAAAAACAGAGCCCCTTTCAATTTGTTCACGCGGAACGGCAGATTACTTGATCTTGCCTTCCTTGTACTCGACATGCTTGCGAACGACCGGATCGTATTTACGAATGGTCATTTTCTCGGTCATGGTGCGCGCGTTCTTTTTGGTCACGTAGAAGTGGCCCGTGCCCGCGGTCGAGTTCAGACGGATCTTGATTGTCGTCGGCTTCGCCATGGTTATCTCCTGCGTCCGGAAAGGCAGGGGCCTTTCGGTTGAATTCCTATGAGCGTGCGCTTTTACGCGCTGCACCGCCTATGTCAAGACCAATCGGCCCATCCTGCCACAGGAATCCCGACCGAACTTAATCCGGCAGGGTTGGGGCCCCCATATAGGTGTGAATCTGGTCTCTTTCCGCGTCTGAGAGGCCCAGCGCAGTGGACAATTGCCGCAGATAGGACGCCTCGCGCGCGTTGTCCAGACGGATGGCTGCCAGAGATGTAGCGTAGATCTGTATTTTGAGCGGCGCACCAGAATCAGCCGCCAATCCCATCACGTCAATCGGTGCGTTCAACTGCTCTTGCACAAAAGCACGCTCCTCATCAGTGACGTCGTCGCCCAGTTCTCCCAGAATGATCTCTTGTTCCTGTTCATCCAGTTCGCCATCCGCCTTGGCCGCCTGGATCATGGCCCGCAGCATAAGCTTTGCCTGCTCTTCCATCGCTGCGCCTGCGGGTGTGCCACTGAAAACGGTTTCCATCATATCACCGACCTGTTGATTGGCGGTTTTTGCGGCCCCTTGCATGGCATTCAACAACCCGCCCAACCCGGCGGCCCCGGCGGCGTTGCCGCCAAGCCCCATCTTGCCCATCATGTCCTGAAGGCCAGCAGCACCGCCGGGCAAGCCAAACTGATCGGCCATCTTGCCAAGCTGGTCCATACCAAAACCACCGCCCTGCATCATATCCTGCAGGCCAGCCATTCCACCCATCTTTTGATACTTGTCCATGCCCTTTGCAGCTGCAAAACCAATGGCCACAGACGCCAGTGTTTTCATAAAGCTCATAACTATCCTCCCGGTTCTTCAAATCTACGCGGCGAGTCTAACAGCAGAATGTATAAGCGAATACGGCGTTCAACCCCAACGCGATTAATGCTCAGACAACATCTGTTTGGTGCGTTAAATCTGCTGTCATGTTTGTACATATCAAGGATTCGTGATACGTACTCGCATCCAAGAAGCCAAGTTCAGGCTCATAAGCCGAGGCAGCAAAAACAGGGCCGGCCTGTGTCGAGCAGAGTTGTTTAATGCGACTTTTCTTGGGGGGCTATCATGACAGAATGGGTTATTCAGGCCGAGGAACTGGCCAATTGCAACTGCAACTTCGGCTGTCCTTGCCAGTTCAGCGTTCTGCCGTCTCATGGCAATTGCGAAGCGGTTGTCGTCTTCGACATCCATAGCGGCCACTATGGTGACACCGATCTGGGCGGCCTTCGGGCGGCAGGTGTTTACTACTGGCCAGGCCCAATCCATGAAGGCAATGGTCAGATGCAACTGATCATCGATGAAAGCGCCTCGGAAGATCAGCGGGCCGCATTGCAGGCCATCATGACCGGGCAAGACACTGACGAAATGGCCACGTTCTGGTATGTCTTCAGCGCGATGGCTCCGACCAAGCACGAAACGTTATTCGTTCCGATCGAGCTGGACTGGAGCCGCGAAGATCGTAGTGGATATGCCAAGGTCACGGGTGTTTTCGACGTCGAGGTCAAACCGATTCCCCATATCGTCTCTGGCGCGCCCCATCGGGCATCGATCCAGTTGCCAAACGGGTTTGAGTATCGCCATGCCGAGGCTGCCTCGGGCAGTGCAAAAACCACCGGCAGCAAGATCAGCCTCACCTTTGATACCACTCACGCCCATCTGGCGCATCTAAACATCTCGGGCCACGGCGTTTTGGGCGCATAGCCTTGGATGTCTCATGACCAAGCAGAAATCATCAGTTCAAGCCGGCGCGGTTGAGCGGCTGTTACGACAGGACACTGTGATCGTTTTAGGCAGTGTTTTTCTGATCGTTCTGTGTACCGCATGGTACACGGTCGCCGGGGTTGGGATGAACATGTCCGCAGTTGAAATGACGCGGATGGCTGGCCCGATAGGTGAGCCAATGAACATGGGTTCTGCCATGCCCTGGAGCACCGGTTACGCCCTGCTGATCTTTTTCATGTGGTGGGTCATGATGATCGCGATGATGACCCCAAGCGCTACGCCTGCTGTACTTTTGTTCACCGCACTCAAGCGCGTAGGTCCAGACAAGGAGCGCGCCGCGACGTACAGTCTGAGCTTTCTGTCGGGCTATCTGGTGGCGTGGGGGGTTTTCAGTCTTACCGCAACCGCTTTGCAATGGGGGTTAGAGCACATCGGACTGTCTGACGGGCCGATGATGACGGTCCGGTCTGGCGTTTTTGCTGGATCCGTTCTGTTAGCTGCGGGCATCTACCAGTTTTCAGAATTGAAAACGGCGTGTCTGCGCCATTGCCAAAGCCCCGCCCGGTTCTTGGCGGACCACAACCATCCCGGTCTTTGGGGGGCGTTCAGAACAGGTGGCTTGCATGGCACCTATTGCCTCGGATGCTGCTGGGCGCTGATGCTGCTGCTTTTCGTCGGCGGTATCATGAACCTCTATTGGATCGTCGGTATCGCCGCTTACGTTGCGCTTGAAAAACTTCTGCCAACGGCCCGCTGGCTGGTTCCGGTCTCGGGTGTGGCGCTGATCGGCGCAGGTATTTGGTTGATCGCAGCCCCGTTTCTTACCGGCGGCTGACACCAATCGGCCCCGGGACCAGCCGATGCAATGGCCCCGATTGATTGTCACAAAACGGAGGTTTCAATGCCCATTTTCATTACATACGCAACTTACTCGCAAGCTGGCGTCAAAGGCATGTTGCAGAAGCCCGAGAACCGCACCGGTCCGGTAAAAGCCCTGCTCGACAAAGTCGGCGGCAGGCTGTTGTCGTTTTACATGACCACTGGCGGCAACGATGTTGTTGTGATCAGCGAAGCCCCCGATGGAACCGATGCGGTCGCTGTTGGCATGGCCGTTGCCGCATCGGGTGCAGTGACGAATATCGAGACGGTACGCGCCTGGACGGCAGACGAGTTCGTCTCGGTCACTGAAAAAGCGGCCCGGCTAACGGGGGCTTATACGCCGCCCGGAGGCTAAGAGAATACGCGCGGAGGGCCTGTAAGCCGGATCTTGTTCCGGGGTTGCCCCCTTCGATGACCATTCCTCTAGGCCGCGCATTGCTGCGCGGCTCAAGCTGCCAACCCGGTCCCTCTCGGCCAAGACGCGCTTAGCGGCGGTATCGGCTTACGCCGACCGGCCCGCGCGGGGACCCTATTTGGCATTGCTCCCGGTGGGGCTTGCCGTGCCGCCCCTGTTGCCAGAGGCGCGGTGGGCTCTTACCCCACCGTTTCACCCTTACCCCGGACCGAAATCCTGGGCGGTCTGATTTCTGTGGCGCTTTCCGTCGGGTTGCCCCGCCCGGGCGTTACCCGGCACCGTTGTCTTGTGGAGTCCGGACTTTCCTCTCGGGCCTTGCGACCCCAGCGGCCATCCGGCCCTCCGCGCCGGGGATGGGTAGGCTGTGCGCCATGCGGCGTCAAGAGTGGAAAGCGGGGAATTGGGCCAACCCCTTCTTGGCCTGCGGCCAATTCAACCCCGAGGTATTTTTAGCCCGATGAAGCGCAGATCAGGTTTTTGTGCCGGGCGGAGTGAGCGCATTCAGATCCCCTGTTTCCAGTGGGCCTTGTGCCCAGGGACGAAATCGCAGCCGGACGGCAGCCAGCAGTTGGGTATCATCCACGGGAGCAGTGAAACCTGCCCTTCGCGCGGCGGCGCGGAATGCCTCCGGGCTTGGTGTGGCTGACGCGGTGACCGGCGCGCGAGATTTAGCCAAGGCTTGCCGCTCCAGCCTTTGCCAATCGAAGTGCGGCCCGGGGTCTGATTTGCGGCCGGGCGCCATGTCGGAATGGCCAATCACGCCCGATGCCGGGATGGACCAGTTTTTCATAATCCGAGGCAGCAGCGCTTCGAGGGTCGACATTTGCGGTTCGGAAAAGGGATGCGATCCTGTGTTGTCCAATTCGATCCCGACCGACCGCGAGTTTATGTCGGTTTGACCTTCCCACTCCCCTGCCCCAGCATGCCAGGCGCGGTCTTCTTCACGCACCATTTGCCAAAGGGTGCCATCACCGCCGATCAGGTAATGGGCCGAAACCTCGGAAGCCGGATCACACAAACGATCCAATGCCGCTTTCGCGCTGTCCATCGCGGTGAAATGGATCACGACCAAACTCGGCGTCACCCCATCCCTGCGCTCACCGAAATTGGGCGACGGATGCCAAATGGGTGAGAGTTCAGTTGTTGACGGCACTGCGGAACGGGCTGGGATCCCAGCCGCAGGCATAGCCATCCCCGTCCGGGTCCAGACCCTTACGGTCGCGCTGCGGGCCGCCATTGGACAGAAACTCGATCTGCGCCTGATCCGGCGATGGGAATTGTGCGCAGTTCCGCTGTGCCTTGGCTTGCAGGTTAAAGCCTGCGCGGCTGTAGAGTTGCGTGCCGACCGGGTTCGAGGTGCTGAGCGCGTATTGCACGATGTTGGGCTGACCGCCTGCGCTGCGCTCGGGCACGGCGGTCGGGGCCACAACTTCGTAGGTTTGGCGGTTTTGCTCGATCCGCGCGGCGTCGGATTCGATGCTGCGCCGCTCAGACACAGCCGCGAAATCCTGTTCGTCGGAAATTGCGCCATTGTTTGATGCAGGTGCTGTGGACACGCCTGCAGAGCTTTGTCCAGACGTACCAGCCAGGGCCGCTGCGGCTTGATTGGCAATGTCGGCGTTCTCACCGGTTGCGACACCTGTCGAACCTGGCGCACCCAGCGGCTGCTGCGACACATCGACAGGAGCCAGAAGCGGGTTGCCCACTGCGCCCTGCCCGGCCAATTGCGCCTCGCGCTGCGCCTGATACTCAGGCGTATTGAAACCGGTGCTGGTTAGCGGCGCAACATCCGTGCAGGCCACAACCAGCGTCAGGGCGGGGACCGAAAGCAAAACGCGCATCATTGGCTCCGTGTCTAGTGCTTCAGTTGCCCGAGGCTTACCACCATTTCCCGGGCTTGGCCACAAAACCGGCCGCGTTTTCTAGCGCATAGGCGGTGTTGAGCAGATCACCCTCTTCCCACGGTCGTCCGATCAGCTGCAGACCCAGCGGAAGACCCTGTGCATCCAGTCCCGCGGGGACCGAGATACCGGGCAAACCAGCCAGGTTCACAGTCACCGTGAAGACATCGTTCAAATACATTTGAACGGGGTCCGCCTCGGTCATTTCGCCAAGACCAAAGGCCGCCGAGGGGGTTGCCGGGGTCAGGATCGCATCGACGCCTGCCGCGAATACATCCTCGAAGTCTTTCTTGATCAGCGTCCGCACCCGGCGTGCACGGTTGTAATAGGCATCGTAGAAACCGGCAGACAGCACATAGGTGCCAATCATTACGCGACGCTGCACTTCGTGGCCGAAGCCTTCGGCGCGGGTTTTTTCGTACATCTCAGTGATGCCGTCGCCTTGCGCCAGCTGCGCGCGGTGACCATAGCGAACACCGTCGTAGCGTGCGAGGTTCGAGGACGCCTCAGCGGGCGCGATCACATAGTACGCAGGCAACGCGTACTTGGTGTGCGGCAGCGAGATATCGACGATCTCGGCACCCGCGGCTTTCAGCATTTCAGCCCCTTCGGCCCAGAGCTTTTCGATTTCCGCCGGCATACCGTCCATTCGGTATTCCTTGGGAATGCCGATCTTCTTGCCCTTGATATCACCGGTCAGCATCGCCTCGAAATTCGGGACGGCCAGCTCGGCACTCGTCGAATCTTTGGCGTCATGGCCGCACATGGTTTCGAGCATGATCGCTGCATCGCGGACGTTCTTTGTCATCGGACCGGCCTGATCCAGCGAAGACGCGAAGGCCACGATGCCCCAGCGCGAGCAGCGGCCATAGGTCGGCTTGATGCCGGTGATGCCGACAAAAGCGGCAGGTTGGCGGATGGAGCCGCCTGTATCGGTGCCCGTCGCCGCAAGGCACAAGTCAGCGGCCACAGCGGATGCAGATCCGCCCGACGAACCACCCGGTGTCAGTTGCGCATCATCATTGCCGCGGCGCCACGGGCTGACCGCATTACCATAGACCGAGGTTTCATTGGACGATCCCATGGCGAATTCGTCCATGTTCAGCTTGCCCAACATCACCGCACCGGCATCGGCCAATTGCTGCGACACAGTAGATTCGTATTCAGGCTTGAAGCCTTCAAGAATGCCCGATGCGGCTTGCGACGGCACGCCCTTGGTGCAAAAAAGATCCTTGATACCAATGGGCAGTCCACACATCGACGGCGCGTCGCCGCCCTTGATCCGCTCGTCCGCTGCCTTCGCACGCTCCAGCGCGATTTCGGGCGTCTTATGCACAAAAGCGTTCAGCGCGTCGGCCTCATCAATGGCCTTCAGGCAGGATTCGGTCAGTTCGACAGAAGTGACGTCGCCGGCACGCAGGGCGTCGCGGGCCTCGGCCAGGCCAAGTTTGTTCAGATCGCTCATGTCTTACTCCACCACTTTGGGGACTGCGAAAAAGCCCTCGCGCGCGTCGGGCGCGTTCGCCATAACCTTGTCCTGCTGGTTGCCGTCGGTGACCTCGTCCTGACGACGTTTCAGGCGCATCGGCTCGACCGAAACCATCGGCTCAACGCCTTCGACATCCACTTCGTTCAGTTGCTCGATGAACCCAAGGATGGTGTTGAACTCGGATGCCAGCGCCGGCAGCGCGTCATCCTCGACCTTGATCCGGGCCAGTTTGGCCACTTTGGCGGCGGTGCTTTGGTCAATCGACATCGGCTTCCCTCATCTACGTTATGGGGCGTTTACCCGTCTGTCGCGGCAGTCGCAAGACCACTGCGCCACTGGTAGGCCAGTGTTTCAAATTCCGGGGCTGTCACCTGCTATTCAAATCTGAATGAGGGATATGCGAAATAGTAAACTGTTTAGTTCATTTTGGAACTTGAAAACTGTACTGTACAGTTCATTTTAATTATGCGACATAACGCAAACCGGAGAAAAAACATGAAACCCCTGATGACAGCCGCAGTCTTGTCCGCCACGTTTTTGGCCGCACCGGCAATGGCTTTGGGTATCGACACAAACAACCTGACACGCACGTTGACCTTCCCGTCCCCTGTCGCGGAACCGGTCACGCAGGATCAGGTTAAACCTGCCAAATAAAGTGCAGGTCCCGGCCGGGTCGGACTTCCCCTCTCTGACCCGGCCATTTTGCATTTTCGAGGATGCACATCCCACGGCAAGCCGCTAGCATGAGCAACGATATCCAAGACGGCCGCGGGTCTCTCGTGGCGCAGGCAAGCCAGTGGAGCAAGACATGAGCGCGCAAAAACAAGCGGTTCTGGATGCAATTGATGCAGCCAATGCACATGACCCCAACCTAGACGACGACCGACCCGAAGCGCTGCTTTACGGTGAACGCATGACCGCTGAGTTGGACCGTTTGGTCCCGAACGCCTCTGACGTCCTACAGATTGCGGCGCGTGGTCAGCATGTAGAGCGGTGGAAACTGGCCCGCAGTGAGTACCCCGAAGGTCGGGCAGGTTATCTGGCATGGCGCAAAGCGCAGGCTGTGCACCATGCCGAAGTGGTCACTGGCCTGATGAACCGTGAAGGCTATGACGCAGAGCAGGTCGAGGCAGCAGGACGTATGTTGCGCAAGCAGGGAATCAAGCGCGATGAAGAGGTGCAGGCGTTGGAAGATGTGATCTGCTTTGTATTCCTGAAATGGTATTTCCTACCCTTTGCCGCGAAGCATTCAGCTGAAAAAATCCAGAGTATTGTCGAAAAGACCGCCCGCAAGATGTCATCAGCGGGCCGCGCGCGGGTTTTGGCTGAGTTTGACTTGCCTAACCATCTGGCTGCGGCCTTTCAGGATTAAGTCAGGACCGGCGCGGTTTGAGAACCTCAATTGCGTTTCTCTGGGATGATCAGAAATGGTTCATCCCGCGGCGTCCTCACGACCCGAAGCCTGTTGAAAAGCGACCCCGTATCAGCGCCGCGCGGTACACCTCGATCATCCAGCCCAGCATGATGGCATTCAGGATGTGCCACATGAAATGCGTACCCAGCGGCCATTCTCCGCAAACAGGCAAGTCGAGCGCACGGAACGTGATCGAAAGAAGCAGAATCACCGCTCCGATTGCCATCCCTTTGGCCAAGATCGGATCACGACCCCGCAACAGGGCCGCATAAATCAGGATCAACAACGGGACCGGCGCATAAGCCGCTGATCCGCCAAGCCCCGGAACAAGCTGAAACAGCGGAACGGTTGCAGCAGCATAGGGAAAAAAAAGCAACGTTCCCCCAAATGCAAACACCGAAGACATCCGCCAGATGTCCCTGTTCACTGCAAAGATATAGACCAGAATGAACAGAAGGATCGGCACCACATCCGCCAAGGCCGCCCAGACCTGCGCATGTGTGTGGAACAGATAGCTGCCAATCCCGATCATCGCCAGAAGCGCAACCAGAACCATGGCCAGTGGCATGTCCTGATCGCGCGCCCGTCGCCACATGATCCAAGCAGAAATCAGAAAGGCCGCATTTGTGGCCGCATTGATTGGTTCGGCCCAATAGTCCGGCGACAAGCGTTCGCAATATCCGTCAATTTCTCGAATCCAGTCCATGAAATTTTACATAGCCGATGCTAGGTTGATGCCAATAGTATGTTCAGGAGGAAACAATTTATGAAAATTATCTGGTTGGGCCATGGCAGTTTCCGCATCGAAACGCAGGGGCAGGTTCTATTGATTGATCCGTGGCTGACCGGCAACCCGGTTTTGCCCGAAGGACAGCATGATGCAGCGCTGGACGGCGCAACCCATATCCTTCTGACCCATACACATTTTGACCATGTCGCTGATGTTCTGCCGCTGGCCAAGCACCTGAAAATCCCAGTTGTTGGTCAATACGACTTGATGGGGTATTGGAGTGAAACGGAAGGCATTGAAACCACCGGCTTCAACAAAGGCGGCACTGTCGATCTGAAAGGGGTCAAGGTGACAATGGTCCCGGCCTCTCACAGCTCGACTTTTTCAACCCCCGATGGTCTGCGCACCGGCGGTAGCGAGGTCGGTTTCATGATCGCGGCTGAGGGAAAAGTGCTTTACGTTTCTGGCGACACTGACATCATGGCTGATATGGACTGGATGGGGGATTACTACAAACCCGATATCGGCATCCTGTCGGCTGGCGGACATTTCACCATGGACATGAAAGCCACCGCCTATGCAGCCAATCGGTATTTCAACTTCAAGACGGTTATTCCGTGTCATTACAAGACCTTCCCAATTCTTGAACAGTCTGCACAGGCTCTGATTGATGGGCTTCCCAGGGTCGACGTGATCGAACCAGAGATTATGAAAGCCATCACCGTCTGAGTTAACGCGCCGGATCAGTCCGGCGCGTCCTTGCGGCGGGCTTCGAAGAAGGCTTTCAGAAGGGCCGCAGCGTCTTCACTGGCGATCCCGTCATAGACTTCGGGCACGTGGTGGGATTGCGCGTGTGAAAACACCCGCGCCCCATGGGCCACACCCCCGGATTTGGGATCTGCGGCCCCATAGTAAATCCGCCGGATGCGCGCGGCTGCCAGGGCTGCAGCGCACATGGCGCAGGGCTCCAACGTCACATAGAGATCATGGTCCGGCAACCGTTCGGACCCCGCCTTGGCACACGCCGCGCGCAAGACCAGGATTTCAGCATGGGCAGTTGGGTCATTCAATTCGCGCGTTCGGTTCCCTGCTGTCGCCACAACACTTCCGTCAGGGCCGACAATAACAGCCCCCACCGGGACCTCGCCACGATCCGCTGCCGCGCGCGCCTCGGCCAGGGCCTGTTCCATATGCGATTTGAACACCATGCCTCTGACTGCATCAGAAACCTGCCTTTCGCAAGCGCGCGGGATGCGTTATGGGCCTGACATGAACAAGACCCCTCCTCCCGGCGACCGGATCGCCAAAGTCCTGGCCCGTGCTGGCATTGCATCGCGGCGCGAGGCTGAGCGCATGATCGAAGCAGGCCGTGTGGCCGTAAATGGCAAGACCATCGACAGCCCTGCCCTGAACGTGACGGCAAAAGACAAGATTGTTGTCGATGGCAAACCGGTCTCTGAACCGGAACCGTCGCGCTTGTGGCTGTACCACAAGCCCGCGGGGTTGGTGACAACGACTCGCGATGAAAAAGGGCGCGATACGATTTTCGACAAACTGCCCGACGACATGCCACGGGTCATGAGCGTCGGTCGGTTGGACCTGAATTCCGAAGGCTTGTTGCTGCTGACCAATGACGGTGGCATCAAACGCAAGCTCGAGCTGCCCTCGACCGGCTGGTTGCGGAAATACCGTGTTCGCATAAATGGCCGCCCCAAGGACGAAAATTTCGAACCGCTGCGCAAAGGTCTGGTCATCGAAGGCGAGCGGTTTCAACCAATGACCGTGGCGCTGGATCGCCAGCAAGGGGCAAATGCCTGGCTGACCATTGGTCTGCGTGAAGGCAAGAACCGCGAAATCCGTCGCGCGATAGAGGACATCGGGTTCACGGTGAACCGCCTGTTGCGCGTGTCCTACGGACCGTTCCAACTGGGCGATCTGAAACAGGGCGAGGTCGAAGAGGTCCGTCGCCGTGTGATGCGCGATCAACTTGGACTGGATTCAGATGCCATACCCGATGCGGCACCCAAGCCTCCGTCGCGACCGCAACGAAAACGCCCCCCAATCGGCAAGAAACCTCGCAAGTGACGCGGGTTTGGCAACCTTCCCCCTAGCGCTAAGCCCGCGCATCCCCTAAATTTTCAGTGGAAGTTGCTATTGGGGGATGTGATGTCCGGAAGCGGAGTGCAAAAACTGGCCTACGCTGTCTTGTTGCTGCTGTTGATTGGTGTCTGCACCGGACTGCTTGGGGGTCTGTAAACCATGGCAAAGCGGTTTCGCGGCAAGTATAGCCCACAAGGGGATGCGTCGGACAATACTCCTCTGCCACGGGGGCAGTTCGATGGCGCGCGGATTGAACCGGCTGGTGCCCGGGCAAATCTGCTATTTCTTCCGGCCATCCCTTTGGTGTTTTTGTCCCTGAACGATGGCGCGATTGGCATGACCATCGGGTTGGTCGCGGCTGGTATTCTAACAGCGGCTGCGTTTTTGCTGCGTGAAGGGTTGCGGGCCGAGGCGGCGTACAACGCCCGCAAAACCGCCCGTCGGCCTGCTTTCCCGCGTAAGATATTTGCAAGCTTTCTGACAGGTCTGGGTGCAGGGCTTGCCACTTACAGGACTGAACTTCTGGATGCAGAAACCGCCGCACAAGCGGGCTTGTTGGCCCCGGTGCTGTTCGGTATTGCGGCAACCGTTTTACACTCAGTCTCTTTCGGAATTGATCCGATGAAAGACAAAGGCATGGAAGGGGTGGACACCTTTCAACAAGACCGCGTAGCCCGCGTTGTCGACGATGCCGAGAAGCATCTGTCCGAGATGACCGATGCGATCAAACGCGCAGGCGACCGTCGCGTCGAAGCCCGTGTGGAACGGTTTCAGGACACCGCGCGGGACTTGTTCCGCACGGTCGAGGAAGACCCACGCGATCTGGCCGGTGCCAGAAAGTACCTGACCGTGTACCTGCAGGGTGCACGTGACGCGACCGTCAAGTTTGCTGACGTCTACGCCCGCACCCGCGACGCGCAGGCGCTTGCGGATTACTCCGCTTTGCTGGACGATCTGGAACAGAATTTCGCCGCGCGCACGCGCAAAATGCTTTTGGATGACCGCAGTGATCTGACGGTTGAAATTGATGTGTTGCGCGAAAGGCTGCAACGCGAAGGCGTCCGGTTGGACTGACCGGCCACTATTTGAGCGAGGAACATCCCCATGTCCGAAGAGATCAAGAACAAGGCAGTTCAGGCCGAAACGCTGGTGCAGGAGGTTACCGCAGTTTCCCTGCCCGAACCGCAGGGCGAGATCGTTTCGCTGGAAGAGGCTGAAGAACCCGTCAGCGCTGAGATCCGCAAACGGATGGATGAGATCGACATGGATAACACCAACTCCATCGTTTCATTCGGTTCCTCCGCACAGGCAGAGTTGCAGGAAATCAGTCAGGCAATGCTGGCGGATGTGCGCAACAAGGATGTGGGCCCGGCTGGCGACAGCCTGCGTAACATCGTGACCACGATCCGTGGATTCTCGGTCAGTGAATTGGACGTGCGCCGTGAACGCAGTTGGTGGGAGAAACTGCTGGGCAAGGCTGCACCTTTTGCCAAATTCACCGCTCAGTACGAAGAAGTTCAGGACCAGATCGACCGCATCACCGACGATCTTCTGGGCCATGAGCATACGTTGCTAAAGGACATCAAGTCGCTGGATCTGCTGTATGAAAAGACCCTGGATTTCTACGACGAACTGGCGCTGTATATCGCAGCGGGCGAGGAAAAGCTGACCGAGTTGGACAGCCACGACATCCCTGAGAAAGAAGCCGAAGTACAGGCAGTACCCGAGGAAGAACAGGTGATGAAAGCGCAGGAGCTGCGCGACATGCGTGCTGCGCGCGACGATTTGGAACGCCGTGTTCATGACCTGAAGCTAACGCGCCAGGTCACGATGCAGTCGCTACCATCGATCCGTTTGGTACAGGAAAACGACAAGTCGCTTGTGACCAAGATCAATTCGACGCTGGTGAACACGGTTCCTCTGTGGGAAACCCAGCTTGCGCAGGCCGTCACCATCCAGCGCAGCGCCGAGGCTGCAGCAGCCGTGCGTGACGCCAACGATCTGACAAACGAACTGCTGACCTCGAATGCAGCCAACCTACGCGAATCCAACAAGATGATCCGCGAAGAGATGGAGCGCGGCGTATTCGACATCGAAGCGGTCAAGCAGGCTAATGCTGACCTGATCGGCACCATCAACGAAAGCCTGGCGATTGCAGATGAAGGCAAGGCCAAACGTGCTGCGGCTGAGGTTGAATTGCAAAAGATGGAAACCGAGCTGCGCGACACACTGTCCGCTGCCAAAGCGCGCCGGGACGGGACTGGTGACAATGCCGGTACGGCGGTTCCCAGCTAAAGGCAGGATTGGCGTGCGGCGCTTCAACTCTCTGAAATTTGCGTTGGGGATGACCTCGGTTTTGGCTCTGGCCAATTGCGATGAAACCCTGACGACCACTGTTGCACCGCAACCCCGGCCGGAACCTGCGCCTACGGCAGCCAATGCCTATGTGCCGCCCTCTGCCGCCAGTCAGGATCTGGCGCGGTTTTACCAGCGTGTTGAACGTGACCTTCTGGTTCGTGGGTTGTTGCGCACTGATGGCGGCGGACCGGATACACCTTATGATGCCGATGATCTGGCCCGAAACTTCGAAGCAATCGCGTTCTACAGCGAATATCCGACACAAAGCGTCTCGATCGGCTCACGGCAGACGGACGGGCAGTTAAGCCGGTGGTCCGGCCCCGTGCGTATCCAGACCGAGTTCGGCCCCTCGGTTCTGCCCGAAACGCGAGCGCAGGATGCGAAGCAGGTGCGGCTGTTTACAGGCCGCCTGGCCGCGTTGACCCAGCACCCGATTTCGGTTGTGTCGCGAAACGCCAATTTCCATGTCTTTTTCGCAGGCAAGGACGACAGCGCCTATGTCGCGTCGCGACTGAAGCAGTTGATCCCAAATATCAGCCAGGCCTCGCTGGATCTGGCCGCCAACCCACGCGCCAATTTCGACTGTCTCGTCTTTGCATCTGCGACCAAGGCGTCACCCTACAAATATGTGCGCGCGGTTGCATTGATCCGGGCTGAACTGACGGATCTGGTGCGCCGCAGCTGTATTCACGAAGAAATCGCTCAGGGGCTTGGTCTGTCTAATGATAGCCCAGCAGCACGACCTTCGATCTTCAACGATGATGATGAGTTTGCCCTGCTGACCAGCCATGATGAGAAACTGCTGACGATGCTGTACGACCAGCGGTTGCAGCCCGGTGTGGGCGTGGACGAGGCGCGCCCCGTCGTACGAATTATTGCACGCGAATTGATGGGGCAGCCGCTCTGACCCCAAGGACAGGAGAACCCAAATGGGAATTTTCGATTTTCTGACCGGAGAATTCATTGATGTCATTCACTGGGTGGACGACACTCGTGACACAATGGTCTGGCGTTTTGAACGGGAAGGCCACGAAATCAAGTACGGTGCCAAGCTGACCGTGCGCGAAGGTCAGGCAGCGGTGTTTGTACACGAAGGGCAACTGGCCGATGTGTTCACGCCGGGTCTCTACATGCTTGAGACCAACAACATGCCGATCCTGACGACGCTGCAGCATTGGGATCACGGCTTTCAGTCGCCGTTCAAATCTGAGATCTATTTCGTCAACACGACCCGGTTCAACGACCTGAAATGGGGCACAAAGAACCCGATCATGCTGCGCGATCCGGAATTTGGCCCAACCCGCATCCGGGCCTATGGCACCTATACGGTACGTGTGAAAGACCCCGCGAAGTTTCTGGTCGAGATCGTCGGAACAGACGGCGAGTTCACCATGGATGAAATCAGCTTTCAGGTGCGCAACATCATCGTGCAGGAGTTCAGCCGCGTCATTTCCAGCTCGGGCATTCCGGTGCTGGACATGGCCGCAAACACCGCCGATCTGGGCAAGCTGATCGCAGCCGAGGTGACACCCGTTCTGGACAGCTATGGGCTGGAGATGCCGGAATTTTATATCGAGAACATCTCGCTGCCGCCTGCGGTCGAGGCGGCGCTGGATAAGCGGACCTCGATGGGGTTGGCTGGCGATCTGGGCAAGTTCACGCAGTATTCAGCCGCCGAAGCAATGACCGCTGCGGCAAACAACCCCGGACAAGGTGGTATGGGTGCAGGTCTTGGCATGGGCATGGGCATGGCGATGGCGCAGCAAATGTCGAACATGGCAGCGGGGCAACCAAGCGGCCCGTGGGGATCGCCTGCCCCCGCTGCCCCGCAACCGGCAGCACATGCGGCACCGCCGCCCCCTCCCCCAGTTGAGCATGTTTGGCATATCGCTGTGGATGGGCAGACCAGCGGGCCGTTTTCCAAGGCCAAGATGGGGCGGATGGCCAGCGAAGGCGAGCTTACCCGGGACACCTATGTCTGGACCGCAGGGCAGGACGGTTGGAAAAAGGCAGGTGATGTGCAGGAACTGGCGCAGCTGTTCACCATCTTGCCGCCACCGCCGCCCGGAGCTTAACAAAACGCGGTCTTCCTTCATATTCATCGTGACCACTGGGTAACTCATGACACAAGTCACCGCCCCTGACCTTGCCGAACACCGCTTTCCCTGCGACCAGTGCGGCGCGGACTACCGGTTCAACCCGGGTGACGGCACTTTGACATGCGAACATTGCGGACATTCCAGACCGATCGGTGCCGGGCCTTGGGGCGGTGCCAGTCTGCGAGAACTGGACTTTGACGCGGCCATCGCGGATCGCCTGCCGGACAGCGAGATCGAAGAAACCCGTGTTCTGTCCTGCCCAAACTGCGCCGCGCAGGTGGAGTTTGACCCGAACACACACGCCGCCGAATGCCCGTTCTGTGCCACGCCGGTCGTGACCGACACCGGAATCAATCGGCATATCAAGCCAAAAGGGGTGCTGCCTTTTGCGTTCGACGAACGCTCGGCCCATAAGGCGATGGGAGATTGGCTGGGACGACTGTGGTTCGCACCTAACGGGTTGAAAGAGTATGCCCGCAAGGGGCGCAGGATGCAGGGTATTTACGTGCCCTACTGGACCTTCGATGCCGACACCAAATCCACTTATCGCGGCGAACGCGGCATTGTCTATTACGAAACCCGCACCGTGATGCGAGACGGCAAACGGGTTCAGCAACAGGTGCCAAAGGTACGCTGGACGTCCAAGTCCGGGCGCGTCGCGCGATTTTTTGACGACGTGCTGGTGCTGGCGTCCAGATCGCTCCCCAAAAAATATACCGACGCGCTGGAGCCCTGGGACCTGCCCGCGCTCGAACCGTATCAGCCCGAATACCTGGCCGGTTTCCGGGCTGAGGCATATACCGTTGAACTCAGGGACGGCTACGTCGAAGCCCGTACCCATATGGCGCGCGTGATCGAGCGGGATGTTCGTTTTGACATCGGCGGGGATCGGCAGCGCATCCATGCGGTCGATACAGACGTACGCGATGTCACGTTCAAGCATATCCTGTTGCCGGTTTGGATGGCCGCTTACAAATACCGCGGCCAGACCTATCGGTTTGTGGTCAATGGCCGAACCGGGCGGGTTCAGGGTGAACGCCCGTGGTCAGCCATCAAGATAACCATCGCCGTCGTTCTGGGTTTACTGGTGGCAGCAGGTGTCGGGTATCTGGCGGCCACCGGGCAATAGGCGGACCTGCATACAAGCTTGTGCATCCGCCAAAGCACGGTCATGTTCAGCTCGAAAAACAATGGGGTGGGCCTGTGGTGTCGTTTGCTGAGTTGAATTCCCTACTGAAAGATCGCCATTCCTGCCGAGCGTTTCTGCCGGATCCAATTCCGCGCGCGCAGATTGAACAGATCGTGGCAAGCGCGTCGAGGGTGCCAAGCTGGTGCAATGCGCAACCCTGGCTGTTGGTGATCACCAGCGCAGACGAAACAGATGCTTTCCGTGAAGCGATGCAAAACGAGGCTTTCAGCGGAGCTCCGGCACCGGATCTTCCGTTTCCAACATCCTATTCTGGCGTGCACCAAGACCGCCGCCGGGCCTGTGGCTGGGCGCTTTACGAAGCTGTTGGGGTGGAACGAGGGGACCGCGTCGGGTCAGCGCAGCAAATGATGCAGAACTTTGCCCTGTTTGGCGCGCCGCATTGTGCCATCCTCTCAAGCCCGGCAGAGCTTGGCCCCTATGGCGCAATGGATTGCGGTGGTTTTATCACAGCCTTCACTCTGGCCGCGCAGGCCTTGGGCGTGGCGACCATCCCCCAAGCCGCGTTGGCCACGTACAGCCCCTTTCTGCACCGGTATTTTCAAATCCCTGAAGACCGCCTGATCCTCTGCGCGATTTCATTTGGCTATGCCGATCCAAGTCATCCTGCAAATAACTTTCGCACGGATCGCGCCGCACCGAGTGACTTTGTGGAATGGCGCGGGTAAACGGACGCAAGGGCAGTCCTATCGCGTTAAGGGAGGAACCACGTGCGCGCAGTGTTGCAAAGAGTGTCACACGCCAAAGTTTCGGTTGATGACACAGTCATAGGATCGTCGGGACCGGGCCTTTTGATTCTTGTTTGCGCCATGCAGGGCGATGACGACATACAGGCCAGAAAGCTTGCAGAGAAAGCCGCGAAACTGCGTGTCTTCAAGGATGATGCAGGTAAAATGAATCGCTCTCTGCTGGATATTGGCGGATCAGCGCTGGTGATCAGTCAATTCACCTTGGCTGCTGATACAACAAGCGGCAACCGGCCAGGGTTTTCAACCGCAGCGCCGCCGGATCAGGGCGAGCACCTGTACAAGGAATTTGCAACGCATCTTGCCGCACAAGGTGTTGCAGTGGAAACTGGGCAGTTTGGGGCTGACATGGCGGTTGAACTTGTAAATGACGGCCCTGTCACGATCTGGATTGAGAACTGATGGATACAGCCAAGCGCGCTGCAGAACTTTGGCAGGCAGGGGTCGATGCGGTTGACGGATTTGCCGCCACCAAAGCCGCTCTGTCTGATGTTCCCAAGCCGGACCGGATTCTCGCGGTCGGCAAACCCGCTGCCGCCATGGCACGTGCGGCGCTGGCACACTTTGGACCGGTCCCCGCACTTGTTGTCACCAAAGACGATCATGGCCGCGACCTGTCGGAAGCGGTCGACGTCATCGAAGCCTCGCACCCGGTGCCGGACAACCGCAGCCTTGCTGGCGGGCGAGAGCTGCGATTGGGAATGGAGCGGATGCAGCCCGGATCACATGTGCTTCTGCTGGTCTCGGGCGGGGCGTCCTCATTGGCCGAGGATCTTTTGCCCAGCACTTCTCTGCGCGATCTTGAGGCGCTGAACCGTAAACTGCTGGCCGAAGGCTTGGACATCCGCGCCATGAACGACGAGCGGCGCAAGATGTCGCGTATCAAGGGTGGCGGTTTGCTATCTCATTTCAAGGGCGCACGCGCCACCGTACTGGCAATTTCGGACGTGCCAGGGGATGATCTGAATGTCATTGGCTCGGGCATCGGCGCTTTGCCGAACAGCTACAGCTTTACTGCCACCACGCAGATCGTGGCTTCAAACGCCCATGCCCGGAATGCGGTGGCCAACGTTGCGGTCTCGGCGGGCCTTGCTGTTTTAGCCAATGACGAAGCCCTGCACGACGACTATTTGCAGGTCGCCGCGAAACTGGGGCCGATTCTGCGCGGCATGGACAACGGCGTGATGATCTTTGGTGGTGAACCAACCGTGGTTCTACCGGATCAACCGGGTCGTGGAGGGCGGAATCAGGCACTGGCGCTTGCGCTGGCAAAAGAGATCTCTGGGCAGCCCAATCTTACTGTTGTTGTTGGCGGAACAGATGGAACAGATGGCCCGACAAACGCGGCAGGAGGAATCATATCCGGTAAAACCTGGAGCGAAACGGCGCAATCCTACCTCGACAACGCGGACAGTGGGACGTTTTTGGACAATGTGAATGCATTGCTGACCACTGGCCCTACTAGCACGAACGTGATGGACTTGGTTGTCGCAATCCGAGGATGATTTGACGCATTTCGCAACCCCGCGATCTGGAAAGCAATGACACTGTCTTAAATAAGCAAGTTGTAGCTGGCTTGCGTCGCTTCAGATGATCGGGATGAACAACCGAATCTTCGGTACCCTTCCATATCATTGTCTTAGATTAGCGCTTGCCCGTTAGGCTGAAATCGGCCAACATTGACTAACGCGTCAATAAAAAATGCCCAAACAGGGCAGTACTAAACGATAGGGAGAATTCTGAATGAACGATCAACTCACTCACATGGCTGGTCAAGTTACGACGGGAAAAATGACCCGCCGCGAGTTCATGGGGAAAGCCGCAGCTCTGGGTGTATCGGCAGCTATGGCCAGCACAATGTTTGCAGATGCTGCACGTGCGGCTGGCCCCAAAAAAGGCGGCGATCTGAAATTTGGTCTTCAGGGCGGCGAGTCCACCAACTCTCTGGACCCGGCAACCTATGCAAGTTCGGTTCCGTTCCAGAACGGCAAACAGTTCGGTGACCAACTGGTGGAAGTTGCGCCTGACGGCACGATCGAGCCGCGTCTGGCCGAAAGCGTTGAAGGAAGCGCGGACGCAAAGGTGTGGACGTTCAAGCTGCGTCAAGGCGTCGAGTTCCACAACGGCAAGACAATGACCAGCGAAGACGTGCTGAAGACAATGCAGCGCCACTCGAACGAAGACTCTAAATCCGGCGCCCTTGGCATCATGAAGGGCATCGAGTCGATGAAAGCTGATGGTGACAACTTTCAGGTCACTTTGACAGAGCCAAACGCTGACTTGCCATACCTGATGGCCGACTACCACCTGATCATTCAGCCCGATGGTGGAATGGACAATCCGGGGGCGGGTATTGGTACAGGTCCTTACAAACTGGAAGTGGACGAACCCGGCGTCCGTCACCTGTTCACTAAGAACGAAAACCACTGGAACAGTGATTTCGGTAACTTTGACAGTGTTGAGGTTGTTGTAATCAACGATGCAACGGCGCGTACCGCGGCTCTCCAATCTGGTCAGGTCCACGCAGTTAACCGCGTTGAACCCAAAGTTGCCGACCTGTTGGGTCGTGCACCAAACCTGACGGTTCACTCAACCGCTGGCCGTGGGCATTATGTCTTCATCATGCACTGCGATACCGCGCCGTTCGACAACAACGAACTGCGTACCGCGTTGAAATACGCCATCAACCGCGAGGAACTGGTGGACAAGGTTCTGCGCGGCTACGGCTCTGTCGGGAATGACATGCCGATTAACGCGGCCTACCCCCTGTTTGATGAGACAATCGAACAGCGAGAGTTCAGCATTGAAAAGGCGGCTGAGCACTACAAGAAGTCCGGTCATGACGGTTCGCCGATTATTCTGCGTGTCGCAGATGGCGCCTTCCCGGGTGCTGTGGACGCTGCTGCTCTGTTCCAGCAAACAGCTACGCAAGCCGGAATTCCGCTGGAGATCAAACGCGAGCCGAACGACGGGTATTGGTCCGAAGTCTGGAATGTTCAGCCCTTCTGTGCCTCGTACTGGGGTGGCCGTCCAGTTCAGGATCAGATGTATTCGACCGCATATCTGTCGACCGCCGACTGGAACGATACACGGTTCAAGGTTCAGGCATTCGACGACATGTTGTTCGCGGCGAAGGCGGAGTTGGACGTTGAAAAACGCAAGGGCATTTATAGCCAGATGGGTCGGATGGTCCGCGACGAAGGCGGCCTGATCTGCCCGATGTTCAACGACTTTGTCGAAGGTGTTAGCAACCAGCTGGACGGCTGGGAAAGCGACCCGACGCAAGAAATGATGAACGGCAACATGTCCCGCAAAATGTGGTTCGTCTGATACGGGCACCGGATAATGCATCCCATCATCAAACTGGTTTCCCAGCGCCTCGCGCTGGGAATTCTATTGCTGCTCGGCGCTTCGGCCTTGATTTTTGGCCTGACTGAAGCCCTTCCCGGAGACGCCGCGCAAGCCGTCCTGGGGCAGTCCGCCACTCCTGAAGCGCTTGCAAACCTCCGAGAAGAAATGGGCCTGAATCGCCCGGCCTTGACCCGCTATTTTGAATGGCTGGGTGGCATTGTTCAGGGCGATCTTGGCCAATCGCTGACCAACAAGTTGGATATTTCCGAGAGCATTGGAAAACGTTTAGGTAACACGTTGTTCCTGGCCTGTGTTGCCGCGATCGTATCCGTTCCTCTTGCGATTTTTCTGGGGCTGCTGGCCGTCCGGTACCGCAATCGGTGGCCGGATAAGCTCATTTCTGCCATCACGCTGACAACAGTATCGATCCCTGAGTTTCTGATCGGCTACGTCGTAATCTATTTTATCTCGGTCAAGCTGGGATGGTTTTCATCACTTGCGATGATCAACGACTCGATGTCCTTCTGGCAAAAACTGAATGCAATCGCCCTGCCCGCTTTTGTTCTGACGCTGGTGGTCCTTGCGCAAATGATGCGCATGACACGTGCCGCGATTCTGAACCTGATGCAATCAGCGTATATCGAGACAGCCGAGCTTAAGGGCCTGAGCATGTTTCAGGTTATCGCACGGCATGCCTTTCCCAACGCCATCTCACCTATCGTGAACGTCGTCATGTTGAACCTGGCCTATCTGGTCGTTGGAGTCGTCGTGGTCGAAGTGGTGTTCGTCTATCCCGGCATGGGGCAATACCTTGTGGATGCGGTGACCAAGCGTGACGTGCCCGTCGTTCTGGCCTGCGGCGTAGTGTTTGCCGCTGTTTACATCGGCCTGAACATGGTTGCGGACGTCGTCTCGATCCTTGCCAACCCAAGACTGAGGCATCCGAAATGAAAAATATTCCTATTTCGGCTCTGATTGGCCTTATATTCACAGGCGCCTATTTCTTCGTGGCTATCGCAGCCCCGTTGATCGCGCCTTACGGGATGGCAGAAGTGGTCGGCGATGTATGGGAACCGGCCAGTGCCAAACACCTGTTGGGCACGGATAACATCGGTCGCGACCTGCTGACCCGCATGATCTATGGCGGGCGCACGACAATCTTCATTGCTGCTGCGGCGACTCTGCTCAGCTTTCTGACCGGTACCTCGCTGGGCCTGTTGGCTGCCGTTCTGGGCGGTTGGGCAGATCAAGTACTGAGCCGGGCAGTCGACCTTGTCATGTCGATCCCTACACTGATCCTGGCGTTGGTCATTCTGGCCATCGTTCCGGTAACTGTTCCGATCCTGATCCTTGTCATGGGCCTTTTGGATGCGACGCGCCCCTATCGCCTTTCGCGATCTGTTGCCGTCGACATCAACGTGATGGACTATGTCGAAGCAGCAAAACTGCGCGGTGAGGGACGGGCTTGGATCATCTTCCGGGAAATCCTGCCAAACGCATTGTCGCCATTGGTGGCCGAGTTTGGTCTGCGGTTCATCTTCATGGTGCTGTTTATCTCAACCCTGTCCTTCCTCGGGCTCGGCGTTCAGCCGCCTTTGGCCGACTGGGGTGGCATCGTGAAAGAAAACAAGGACGGCATCGTCTATGGCATTGGCGCGGCTCTGTACCCCGCTGTGGCCATCGCGACACTGGCAATCTCGGTCAACCTTGTGGCTGACTGGGTCCTGAACCGAACCACATCACTGAAAGGAGGCCGGGGATGAGTGATACCCTTCTCAAGGTCCGCGACCTCAAGATCGGTGCGACCGTCTATCCACCGGGCGAGAAACCCCAGGATATCGAAATCGTGCACGGGGTCAGCTTTGACCTCGAGCGCGGCAAGGTCCTGGGGCTGATCGGTGAATCAGGTGCCGGTAAATCCACCATCGGCCTCGCCTCGATGGCCTATGGCCGTGGTGGCGTCGAAATTACCGGAGGCGAGGTTTGGGTCAACGGACGCGACATCCTAAAGTCATCGCATGGTGATATCCGCAATCTGCGCGGTGGTGAGGTTGCGTATGTCTCCCAGTCCGCCGCGGCGTCGTTCAACCCCGCCAAGAAGATCATGGATCAGGTTGTCGAGGCTGCGGTCGAGCACAAGAAGTTTTCGCGCAAAGAGGCCGAAGGCCGCGCGCGCGAATTGTTCGCCAAGCTGGGCCTGCCCGATCCTGACAATATCGGCAATCGCTATCCGCATCAGGTTTCAGGCGGTCAGCTGCAGCGTTGCATGACCGCGCTGGCGCTGTGTCCCGAACCTGATCTGGTGGTATTTGACGAACCGACCACGGCGCTGGACGTGACCACGCAGATAGACGTTCTGATGGCAATCAAGGATGCCATTCGCGACACCGGCGTTGCCGCATTGTACATCACGCACGACCTGGCCGTCGTTGCTCAGGTCAGCGACGAAATCATGGTTTTGCGGATGGGCGATACGGTCGAGTATGGCAGTACCGATCAGATCATCAACAACCCGCAGGAAGAGTATACCCAGGCGCTTGTCTCGGTCCGCTCAATCGAGCACGAAGAAAAACAGCCCACATCGGAACCGGTGCTCAGCGTCGACGGTATCACCGCGCGCTACAAAGGGCTGAACTTCGACGTGCTGCACAATGTCAACGTTGAGCTTCATCCGGGGCAGACGCTGGCAGTTGTGGGTGAGTCCGGCTCGGGCAAATCCACACTAGCACGTGTGATCACAGGTCTGCTGCCACCGCGTGATGGTGAGATCACCTTTGCCGGGCGCAAGCTCTCGCCAGACCTCAAGGGCCGCACCCGCGAGGATCTGCGTGAGCTGCAGATGATCTATCAGATGGCAGACGTGGCCATGAACCCGCGTCAGACCGTTGGCACGATCATTGGCCGTCCGCTGGAGTTCTACTTCAACATGCGCGGCGCCGAGAAGCGAAAACGGATCATCGAACTGTTGGATGAGATCGAGTTGGGTGAAAAGTTCATCGACCGCTATCCTGCGGAACTGTCCGGCGGTCAGAAACAGCGTGTCTGTATCGCGCGGTCACTGGCGGCCAAGCCCAAGATGATCATCTGTGACGAGGTGACCTCGGCGCTGGACCCATTGGTGGCGGACGGTATCCTCAAGCTGTTGCTGGACCTGCAAAAGATCGAGGACGTGGCCTATCTGTTCATCACCCACGATCTGGCGACGGTCCGTGCGATCAGCGACAGCATTGCGGTAATGTATCAGGGGCGCGTGGCGCGCTATGGCTCAAAGAGCCAGGTGCTGAGTCCGCCGTTTGACGACTATACCGACCTTCTGCTCAGTTCGGTGCCCGAAATGCATCTGGGTTGGCTGGAAGAAGTTGTCGCCCATCGCAAGATGGAAAGCGCCGGAAACTAACACGGTTCGTGACACTCCCATGAAGATTTGAAATCCCGGCGCTTTATCTGATGACAGGCGTCGGGATTTTGCTATTGGAGGCACAAAGTGGCAGCCCGTGGATTGCGAATCTCATAGGGTCGCCTGAAAACAATGACTCTCGAAGGGCCTCGACATGGACCGTAAGCTTCTCCTCATCATTCTGGACGGCGTCCCCTATCGCAACTTTCGCCGCCTGTTCGGTAATCTCGAAGGCTGGGTCGACAGCGGCGACGCACGCGTTTGGAAGCTGCGCGCAGTGCTGCCGTCGATATCGGCTAGTTGTTATGCATCGATCCATACCGGTGTGACGCCTCAGGAGCACGGTTGCACCGGCAACGGCAATGTTTTCCGACTGAGCCACAAGGACGTGTTTAGCCAGGTGCGAGAGGCCGGTGGCGTGACCGGGGCCGTTACCCACAGCTACTGGTCGCAGTTCTTCAACCGTCACCCGTTCGACTACGTGCGCGACATCGAATATGATGAACCAGAGAGCATGACCATCAACCATGGTCGTTTTTACAGCATGACCGGCTATGGCAAAGACAATCAGATGACGCCGTCTGATGTCGACCTGTATGGTACACTTACCAATCTGTGCCTGCGCTTCGGTCTGAACTACGGCATTCTGCACACCTGTACATTGGACAGCATGGGCCACCGCTTCTACCATGACTGCGAAGAGATGGACCACGCCTGTTTTGTCGCGGACGAGATGCTGGCCCCTTTCATTACCCGCTGGCGTCAACTGGGATATGAGGTCATCGTAACTGCCGATCACGGTCAGGACGAACGCGGCCATCACGGTGGGCGCGGCCCGCTGCAACAGGAAACAGCACTGTACTACTTTGGTGACGCCGAAGGGCCGGATGCAGACACCATAATCGACCAGCTGCAACTGGCCCCAACGATTCTGAAGCGCATGGGCGCACCTGTTGCCGAGACAATGAAGGGTGAAGTGTTCTTGCGGTAGGATGCGTCCACGTTCGTGGCTGCAAATGGCTTAATCGTAAGACCAGATCCCCTGCCCCAGTGCCTCGATGGCAACCGAAATACGTTCGAAGCTTTCTGCTGCGCGTTTGACCGAGGTCCGGGCGCGCAGGTAGCCGTGTACAAGGCCAGGCTCGTTGATCCAGTGCGCCTGGCCGCCCGCCGCGATAACGCGCCCGCAATAGACCTGCCCGTCATCGCGCAACGGATCGCAATCAGCGGTGATAACCACGGTCGACGGAAGTTCAGAAAAATCACTGTCCTGCAAAGGGGCATAGGTCGGATCACCCTGCGGGTGGTCACCTGAACACCGAACAGATTCATAGAAAATGACATCGTCCAGCGTCAGCAAAGGGGCGTGGGCGTGTTCAAGATACGAGCCTTGGCTACGGTCCCCTCCAAGCCCGGGATAGATCAGCACTTGCCCCAGAATGCCCTCAAGCCGTCCCCGCGTTTGATGTGCAACGGCGGCGGCCAGGTTCCCTCCGGCACTGTCCCCGGCCAAAACAAGCGGGTCTCCAAACTCAGCCGCGGCCCAATTCACAGCCGCCCAACAATCCTGAAATTGCGCCGGATGCACGTGTTCGGGGCACAGCCTGTAGTCAACCGCCACCACTCGGTAGCCGGTCTGCGCGCACAGTTCAGCGCAAACGTCATCATGGCTGTCCAGCCCGCCCACAACAAACCCGCCGCCATGAAAGTAGACGACAGTGCGTGTGGGTTGCCCGGCGCTATAGATACGGACCGGAACACCATCCGCGGTCTTGTCCTGTGTTTCCACTTCCTTGGGGCGCGGTTGGCGGAAATCCTGACACATGGTGTCGTAGACGCGGCGTTGATCCTCGATTGAAAGATCAACCGCATCATCAGGATAGCTTTCAGCCGTACGACGTATGAACGCCCAGGTTTCCTCATCAATCAGGCGTTCATAGTCCATTGTCCCTCCGGCTTACTCAGACCACTCCCACGGCTGGGTATAAGCACCCAGCACTTTTGAGACATCGTCTTCCGAAGATCCGTTCGCGTCAAGCTGCGCGACAAGGCCGCGTTTTTTATCGTCGATCACCGAGACCACCCGCGCTGCAACATCCGCAGACTCAAGTGCTCTGTTGTAGATGCGCGTGATGGCCTGCTTGCGCAGATCGGGTTTAAAGACTTTGCCCACTGCAGTTTTCGGCAACTCGTCCAGAATGGTCATATGCTTGGGCTGCGCCGCGCGCTCATGCACATGAACTTTGCAGTACTCCATCAGCTCTTTTTCCGTGACCGAGGCCCCGTCGACCAGTTCAACGAACGCACAGGGCACTTCGCCAGAATGCGCGTCGGGCTGGCCAATGGCCCCGGCAAAAGCGACAGCCTCGTGGCCCAGCAGTGCCTCTTCGATCTCGGCCGGGTCGATGTTGTGGCCGCCCCGAATGATCAGGTCCTTGGCACGACCCGTGATCCAAAGGTATCCGTCTTCGTCGAACCGCCCCAGATCACCTGTGCGCAGGTACTTTTCAAAGTAATAAAGATCTACGTTCTTGTCAGCCTCGGTGTAAGTATTGCCGGCATAGACGCCCGGGTTCGAGATGCAGATTTCACCGATTTGATCGGTGCCGCATTCGACCGGCCCATCCGGCCCACCCTGAAGAATTTTCACGTCCGTATATGGGAACGGAATGCCGATTGAGCCGATCTTTTTCTCACCGTCCACGGGATTGCACGACACAAGACAGGTGGCCTCGGTCAGGCCATAGCCTTCAACGATGGTGACGCCCGTGGCGTCTTCAAAGCGACGGAACAGTTCGACCGGCAGCGGGGCGGAGCCCGAGAAGGCCGTTTTCACGCTGGAGATATCAGCATCGACCGGACGCTGCATCTTGGCTGAAATCGCCGTAGGAACAGTGATGATAAATGTCACTTTCCAGCGTTCGATCAGCTTCCAGAAATTGTCGAAAACGCCGTCGCCACGATACCCGGCCGGTGTCGGGAAGATCACATGCGCGCCCGAGGACACCGCCGCCATCATAATCACATGTACCGCAAAGACATGGAACATGGGCAGCGGGCACATGATGACGTCATTTTCGTCAAACAACAGCGTATGACCCAGCCAGCCGTTATAGACGAGGCCGGAATACTTGTGCTGCGCCACTTTTGGCATGCCCGTCGTGCCGCCGGTGTGGAAGTAACACGCAACGCGGTCTTCCTTACTGTCTTCGAATGTCAGCGTCGTCGGCTGCTTGGCCAGCTCTTTGTTAAAGTTCTTGTAATTCGCATGAGCCAGTTTTTCCTTGTCACCCATCTTGGGGCGCAGAAAAGGCACCAACCAGGATTTGGGCGGTGTCAGATAGAGGTTCAGGTCGATTTCCAGAATGGTGTTGACCTTGGGCGCGTGGCGAACAGCCTCTTCAACCTTCTGGGCGACATCCGTTTTTGGGAAAGATTTCAGCGTCACTACAACCTTGGCGCCGGTCTCACGCAGGATGGCCGCGATCTGTTCCGGCTCAAGCAACGGGTTAATCGGGTTGACGATCCCTGCAACCGCGCCGCCCATCATCGTAACCAGCGTCTCGTTACAGTTGGGCAGCACATAGGCCACCACATCCTTTTCGCCAATGCCCAGCGACCGGAACAGGTTCGCCGCCTGGTTTACCTTGCCCTGCAATTGCGACCAAGTCAGTGTCTCGGCCTTGTCGGTTGGTCCCGAAAGCAGTTGAAAACTGATGGCATTGTGGTTGGGAAACTTATCTGCCGTGCGCGACAAGAGTTGATGGAAGGTGACGGGCAAATCCCGATCCTCCCACGACATTTCCTGTTCCATGCGCGTTTTGTCTTCCAATCCCACAAAGGCCATGTGGTTCCTCCCGTTATTTTCTCCCGCATTTGCGCGGGCTTGTTGTTCGCCTCCAAGATGGAAGTAAAACTAAGCCCGCGCAAGCGAGGGCTTAGCTGTGACAGTGGGTAAAATGTAGAATGACGCTACGGCGAAAGGGTTAATGCCCGTGCGTCACTTCTATTCGGCAGCAACGCCATCGGTAAATTGCAGCCGTGCAAGCCGTGCGTACAGCCCGTCTTGAGAGACCAGATCGTCATGGCTGCCCTGCGCCACAATACGCCCTTCTTCCAATACGACGATGCGGTCGGCCTTCTTCACGGTTGCCAATCTATGCGCAACGATCAGGGTCGTGCGTCCGGCGCGCATCTGGTCCACCGCGCCCTGTACCGCGCGTTCGCTTTCCGCATCCAGGGCCGAGGTTGCCTCGTCCAGCAGCAGTACTGGTGCGTCGCGCAGGATGGCACGCGCAATGGCGATACGTTGCTTCTGACCACCGGACAACATGACACCGCGTTCCCCCACAAAACTGTCATATCCTTCAGGCAAGGCCGCAATGAAATCATGTGCGGCGGCAGTGCGAGCTGCGGCTTCAACTTCGGCGTCAGTCGCATCCAGACGACCGAAACGGATGTTTTCACGGGCAGAAGCCGCAAAGATTACTGGGTCTTGCGGGACCAGCGCCATATGCGTTCGGAAATCTGCCCGCCCCAGTTCTTGCAGGTCGTGACCATCCAGCGTGACCCGGCCCGAATTGGGATCATAGAAACGCTGGATCAATTGAATGACGGTCGTCTTGCCTGCGCCGGACGGTCCGACAAAGGCCACCGTTTCACCCGGATTGACCTGCAGCGACAGATGATCCAGCGCGACGGTATCGGGCCGCGCGGGGTAACGGAAACTGACATCTTCGAACCGGATTTCACCTTTGAGGTCTTTGGGCAGGATTACGGGCTTGGCGGGATCGGTCACGGTGTCTTGGGCATTCAGAAGCTCAACCAAACGCTCAGTGGCACCAGCAGCACGCTGAATTTCACTCCAGATCTCGGACAGGGCCGCGACCGAACCTGCCATGATGATCGAATAGATCACGAACTGCACCAGCACACCTTCGGTCATCACACCGTTGCGCACGTCAATTGCACCCATCCACAGGACACCAACGATGCCCGAAAAGACCAGAAAGATCACAATGACCGTCAGGACAGCGCGGGTTTGAATGCGGTGCAACGAGACCTCATATGAAGTCTCTGTCATCTCACCAAATCGCTGGCGGCTGGCCTGCTCATGGGTAAAGGCCTGCACGGTCTGCACCGCACCCAAAGCTTCCCCGGCATTGCCGGAAGACGCCGCGATCCAATCCTGATTTTCCCGGCTGATCACGCGCAGACGGCGACCCAGAACCAGAATCGGAACAATGACAATCGGGATAAGCAACAGGACCAAACCGGTCAACTTGGCCGAGGTCAACAGCATCAGCACAAGCCCACCGAAGAACAACAGCATATTGCGCAGCGCGATAGACACCGAAGACCCAAGAACCGATTGAATCAGGGTTGTGTCCGTTGTGATCCGGCTGAGAACCTCACCCGTCATGATGCGTTCATAGAATTCCGGACTCATCGCGATCACGCGATCGAACACGGCCTTGCGAATATCAACGACCACGCGTTCACCCAAGCGCGTCACCAGCGCATATCGAATGCCGGTACCCACAGCCAAAACAGCGGCAATGACGAGTGCGGCCAGAAAGTACCAATCCAACAGCTCGCCATCCTGAATGCGAAAGTTGTCGATCACGCGCCGGACCGCCAGTGGCAGAGTCAGCGTCATGCTTGCAGTCAGAATCAACGCCAGTGTCGCGCCAATCATCAAAAGCTTGTAGGGCTTCATGAATGGCCACAGCGAGGCCAGCACCCCTATTTTCTTTGAGCGGGCCCGCTCTTCGCTGGCACCGGGTGCAGCGGCTGGTGCTGGTTTGTTGGCGGTCTGTCTTGCCATGTCGGGCCCTTATGGATTGAACGCTAGAAAGTGACAGCTTTCTTGGCCTCAGCCGCCCTTGTGGTCAAGCATCACGATAAGGATCAGCGACCCGAAAGGGCCATTTGACGCAGAAAGTTGGAGAGTTTGGAGCGGGTAGACGGAATCGAACCGACATAGCCTGCTTGGAAGGCAGGGGCTTTACCATTAAGCTATACCCGCAAATGGTTTGCGTTGGTTAAGTCATGCACCCGGGCGCGTCAAGCAGGAAGTGGCAAATTTTGTGCCACCGTTTTTGCACCACAGCGCTTAGTCAGATTCGACCGATCAATCCTGATTGCGGAATATCCGGGTCGACGAAAAAAACTGCTCCAGTTCCTCGATCCGCTCCTTGCTTTCCTCCCACCGCGCCTCCTGCACTTCGGCAATCAGAGTTTCGGAAATCAGTTGCAGTGCTATCGTCGAATCCCAGCTTGAAGGGGCCTCGACCAAAGCGTGGAAGGTGTAATTGGCGGTCTTTCCGATTGGTGAGCCCCATTGATCCGTAAACAAAACAACCGTCACGCCCCGGCTCGAAGCGACTTGCGCCAGTTTTTCCAAATGCGCTTCGTACCGGCGGATGTCGAAGATCACCAGAACAGAGGACGCGTCCATATCCAAAAGGTATTGCGGCCACACATTGGCCGAATTGCCCAGCATCGTCACATTGGGCCGGATGATCTGCATGTGATTGAACAGGTAATCCGCGTTGGATCGGGTGATACGGCCACCCACCACATAGAGATGCCGATCCGTCTCGGCCAACAGCTGGGCAACGGTGTCAAACATCCCTTTGTCCAGACGCTCCAGAGTGTGGCGCATGTTTGTCCATACGGCTTGCGCAAAGCGGGTTGTCGGGTGTTCGGCCTCGTCATCGACGACCCAGGCATCCCGTTTCGAGATCGGTTTCTTGATCTGCGCGGCCACTTCTTCGCGCAGCGCATCCTGCAAATCCGGAAACCCATCGAATCCCAATTTGCGCGCCATGCGAATAACCGTCGGCGTCGAGACCTGAGCCGCAGCCGCCAGCTTGGTGATCGATTGCAACCCTGCCATCGGATAGTCCTGCAACAGGATAGATGCCAACTGGCGCTCTGACCGGGTCAGTTCGTCCAGTTCATCCTGAATCCGCTGTTTGACGAGCTTCACAACGGTGGCCATCGATGCCCTCTCTTCTTAAATTTGTTACAGAGTATTCTCGTTTGTAATTTTGTCTACAGTAATTTTCTTGACAGGTGGGAAATTGCTGTAACAAATGCTACCTATGCTTCACGAGACCGAGTCATCACTGCTACAACCGACAGAAGCCCCGGCCGCCCGTGTGCTTAATGCACAAGGCCGCGCGCCTGCGGTTTTGGTGTGCGAACATGCCAGCCGTTTCATCCCGGCTGCTTTGAACGGTCTGGGCCTGGATGAGGATGCAGCACGGTCTCATGCGGCATGGGACATCGGCGCCTTAGAGCTTTCGGTTGAGTTGATGGGAGCGCTGGACGCACCATTGGTGCATTCCCGTGTCAGTCGCCTTGTCTACGACTGCAACCGTCCACCGGAACGCGAAGATGCGATGCCGCAACTTAGCGAAGTGTTCTCGGTTCCCGGCAACGCAAACCTGACGGCGGCCCAGCGTGCCCAGCGGGTTCATGATGTGTACGAACCGTTCCGGCAGTTGCTGTCATCCACACTGGACGCGAGAAGCGAACCGCCGATTGTCGTCACCATTCACAGCTTCACTCCGGTCTACAAAGGACAGAGAAGGACGGTGGAACTGGGCATTCTGCACGACGAAGACAACCGTGCGGCCCAGATCATGCTGCAACAGGCGCAGGGGTCCGGGCTGCGCGTTGCGCTGAACGAGCCGTATTCGGCGACTGACGGTGTCACGCATACGTTGCGGGAACATGCGATCAAACGCGGGCTTCCGAACGTCATGATCGAGGTTCGCAATGACCTGATCGACACACCAAAAGGCGTGAACCGCATGGCAGGTCTGCTGGCGCCGATCCTGCAATCAGTCATCACCGCCCTTCCAGGCACAGGCGTAAAATCATGAGAACACGGGTATCGAAATGAATTTCATGCGGGGATATGTGGCGGTCATTGACCGCGCGAACCGCTGGATCGGGCGCGTGGTCATGTATGGCATTTTCGTCATGATGGGCATTCTGCTCTGGTCTTCGATCTCGAAAACCTTCTTTCTTCCGTCGCTATGGACACTGGAAATGGCCCAGTTCGCGATGGTCGCCTATTACATTCTGGGCGGCCCCTATTCGATCCAGATGGGGTCAAACGTCCGCATGGACCTGCTTTACAGTGAATGGTCCGATCGCCGCAGGGCCTGGACCGACGCGATCACAGTGTTCTTTCTGATCGTCTATCTCGGTGTGATGATCTACGGCGGATACGACTCGCTGAGCTATTCGCTGCAATATGGTGAACGCAGCCCAACCGCGTGGCGTCCGTACCTCTGGCCAATCAAGGTGATCATGGTCGTGGGGCTGTTCCTGATGTTGCTTCAGGCCATCTCGGAACTGTTCAAAGATATTTTGCGCCTCAAGGGCGATGACATCCCGCGCGAGGTGATTTGATGTCTTACGAAATGATCGCCATCTTGATGTTCTCGACCATGATGCTGATGCTGCTGACCGGGCAGCGGGTGTTTGGGGCCATCGGCTTTGTTGCCGTCATGGCCGCCCTGTTCCTGTGGGGGGATCGCGGTGGTTATGACATCGGCTTTTCCGCCGCCATGAAGCTGATGAAATGGTACCCGCTGCTGACGCTGCCGATGTTCATTTTCATGGGGTATGTGCTGGCAGAATCCAAAATCGCAGACGATTTATACAAGATGTTCCACGTCTGGATGGGCGGTTTGAACGGCGGTCTCGCCATCGGCACCATTGGTCTGATGGTTTTGATCTCGGCCATGAACGGGTTGAGCGTTGCCGGAATGGCCATTGGCGCGACTATTGCGCTGCCTGAATTGCTGAAACGTGGGTATGACAAGAAGATGGTAACCGGGGTGATACAAGCCGGTTCATCGCTGGGTATCCTCGTGCCACCCTCCGTTGTGCTGGTTCTATATGCGATGATCGCGCGCCAGCCGGTTGGCCAGCTTTGGTTGGCTGGGTTGCTGCCGGGGCTGATGATGGCTGCAATGTTCATCCTGTATATCGTGATCCGCTGCCGGATTAACCCGGCATTGGGACCGGCGCTCTCGGCGGAAGAGCGCGACGTGCCAATGGCAGAGAAAATGCGCCTGTTGCGTGCAGGCTTGCTACCTTTGGGAATTTTCGCCGCGATGATGGTGCCGTTTGTGAACGGTTGGACCTCATTGGTGGAAAGCTCGGCCATCGGCGCATTGACCGCTTTTGCGGCCGCAATCCTGAAAGGCCGTATGACGCGCGAAGTGTTCGAGACATCGGTGCGCTCGACACTGGGCATCACCTGCATGTTCATGTGGATCATCCTCGCTGCGTTGGCTTTTGGCGCCGTGTTCGACGGGCTGGGCGCGGTGCGCGCCATCGAGAACCTGTTCACCGAACGTTTGGGTCTGAACCCGTGGGTGATCCTGATCTTCATGCAGCTCAGCTTTATCCTGATGGGTACTTTCCTGGACGACACGGCCATGCTGGTCATCGTCGCACCGTTGTATGTGCCGCTGGTCGGGGCATTGGGGTTCGATCTGATCTGGTACGGCGTGCTTTATACGATCACGACCCAGATCGCTTATATGACCCCACCCTTCGGCTATAACCTGTTCCTGATGCGCGCGATGGCGCCACCAGAGATTTCGCTGCGCGACATTTACGGGTCAATCCTGCCTTTCGTGATGGTGATGACGCTTGCACTGGCTATCATCATGACCTTCCCGCAGATCGCGCTGTGGCTGCCAGAATTTGTCTACAACAAATGATCCCGGACCAAACCGGGGCATCGCGGGTATCCCCCGCATTGCTGAAACTGACCAACGGAGAGAGAGAATGACGAACAGACGTACATTTCTGAAAGGTGCCGCAGCGGCCCCCGCTGCTGCGCTGGCGACGCCTGCATTGGCGCAATCGAAGATAACGTGGCGGATGCAAACATATGCAGGTCCGGCATTGGCAGAACACGTGATCGATCCAGCCATCAAGATGTTCAATGACATCGCCGGTGACCGGATGCAGATCGAGCTGTTCTACGCAGACCAGCTTGTGCCCACGGGCGAGTTGTTCCGCGCAATGCAACGCGGTACAATTGATGCGGTACAGTCAGACGATGACTCGATGGCCTCGCCCACCGAAGTCACGGTGTTTGGTGGGTATTTCCCCTTCGCATCGCGTTACTCATTGGACGTGCCGGTTCTGTTCAACCAGTACGGCCTGAATGAAATCTGGGACGAGCAATATTCGGCAGTCGGCGTTAAACACATCTCGGCCGGTGCATGGGACCCTTGCCACTTTGCGACCAAAGATCCGATCAACTCGCTTGCTGATCTGCAGGGTAAGCGCATCTTTACCTTCCCGACCGCAGGCAGGTTCCTGACACAGTTCGGTGTTGTACCGGTGACCCTGCCTTGGGAAGATATCGAAGTTGCGGTTCAGACAGGTGAATTGGACGGGATCGCCTGGTCGGGCATTACCGAAGACTACACCGTGGGCTGGGCAGATGTGACCAACTACTTCCTGACCAACAATGTGTCGGGCGCTTGGGCGGGTCACTTCTTCGCCAACATGGACCGTTGGAATGAATTGCCGGAAGATCTAAAAACACTGTTCAAGGTCTGCACCGACCAGTCGCATTATTACCGCCAGTGGTGGTATTGGGGCGGAGAAGCCTCATTGCGCGTGAATGGCGACAAGCTGAAGTTGACCACAATCCCGGATGGTGAATGGGCAACCGTCGAGGACGCGGCCGTCAAATTCTGGGACGAGATTGCGGCCGAGTCTGAGACAAAAGCGAAAGTTGTCGAAATCTTCAAACAATACAATGCCGACATGCAAAAGGCCGGTCGGCCTTATCGCTACGGTTAAGAAAACTGCATACTCAACCTGCCCCTTTCGTGGGGGCAGGTCTATCAGGACGAATGGCCGAAAACTCAATTCGGCAAAGACAAAGGTGGCACATGCTCACGTTCGAACATCTGAAAACGCAGGTATCCGAGGGATCGGTGGACACGGTTTTGGTCTGCATGGTCGATATGCAGGGCCGTTTGATGGGCAAACGCTTTCACGCAGGCCATTTCGTGGCCAGCGCATGGGAAGAGACACATTGTTGCAACTATCTGTTGGCCACTGATCTGGAAATGGCGACGCCCGACGGTTATGCCTCCACCAGTTGGGAGCGCGGCTATGGTGACTATGTCATGAAACCCGACCTTGATACGTTGCGCCCGGTTCCATGGCTTGAGGGCACGGTCATGGTAATGTGCGATGTGCTGGATCACCATACGCATGAAGAGGTGCCACACGCACCGCGTTCGATCCTGAAAAAACAGGTCAAACGCTTGAAAGCCATGGGCTACGACGCGATGACCGCGACGGAATTGGAGTTTTTCCTGTTCGAGAAGAGCTTTGACCAGATCCGCAAGGAGGGCTTCCGCGATCTGGAACCGATCTCGGGCTACAACGAAGACTATCATATTCTTCAAACCACCAAAGAAGAGCATGTGATGCGCCCGATCCGGAATCACCTGTGGGACGCGGGCATACCGGTTGAGAACTCGAAGGGCGAGGCCGAAACCGGACAGGAAGAGCTGAACATCAAATACGCCCCGGCAATGGATACCGCCGAGTATCACTCGATCGCAAAAAACGCGATCAAGGAGATTGCATGGCAGCACGGCCATGCCGCGACTTTCCTGCCAAAATGGCACCATGATAAGGTGGGCAGCTCGTCCCATGTGCATCAGTCACTGTGGGCCGATGGCAAGCCTGCGTTCTATGACGCGGACGACGCGTTGGGCATGTCAGCGCTGATGAAAAGCTACATGGCCGGTCTGCTGAAATACGCCCCTGATTATACCTGTTTCATGGCGCCCTACATCAACAGCTACAAACGCTTCATGAAGGGCACCTTTGCACCGACGCGGATCATCTGGTCGGTCGACAACCGCACCGCCGGTTTCCGCCTATGTGGGGATGGCACCAAGGCGGTTCGGGTCGAGTGCCGGATTCCAGGTTCGGACATGAACCCCTATCTGGCGATGGCCGGAATGCTGGCTGCTGGGATTGCAGGGATCGAGGAAGGGCTGGAGTTGCAGCCGCCCACCACCGGCGACGTCTATCAGGGCGAGACCGGCATGATCCCCGGCAACCTGCGTGCGGCACGGGATGCGCTGCATGGCTCGGCCATGTTACGGGAGGCCATGGGCGATGACGTTGTCGATCACTACGCCCGCGCAGCAGAGGTCGAGATCGAAGAGTTCGAGCGTGTAGTGACCGATTGGGAAGTTGCTCGCGGGTTTGAACGGGCTTGAGGTCGGGCCAGGTTGGGGGCTCTGCCCCCAGACCCCCGAGATATTTTTGGCCAGATGAAGCAGGGATCCTGTTTCTTTCGGAAATGGAGTGGATATGGGGCAGATGTTGAAATGTGTCTCACCGATCGATGGATCGGTTTTTGCGGAACGAGAAGTGTTGTCTCGGGACGCGGCGTTTGAGGTTGCAGACCGGGCGCGCGCCGCTCAGGCAGATTGGGCGGCGCGGCCCCTGCAGGAGCGGATTGATCTTGTCATGGCGGGCGTGGCTGCTGTTGGCGCGATGAATGACGAGATCGTGCCCGAGCTGGCGCATATGATGGGTCGCCCGGTGCGCTATGGCGGTGAGTTTGGTGGTTTCAACGAGCGCGCCAGCCATATGGCCGAAATCGCTGAGGCTTCTCTGGCTGATATCGCGGTGAGCGAAGATGAGACGTTCAAGCGTTACATCAAGCGCATTCCGCATGGGGTGGTGTTTGTCGTGGCACCGTGGAACTACCCCTATATGACCGCCATAAACACGGTCGCACCGGCGCTGATCGCGGGGAATACTGTGATCCTGAAACATGCCACGCAGACGCTGCTGGTAGGTCAGCGTATGGAACAGGCGTTCCATTCGGCAGGTGTGCCTGAGGACGTGTTTCAGAACGTGTTCCTGAGCCATGACGTCACCAATGACCTGATTGCGGGCAATGCGTTTGATTTTGTGAACTTCACTGGCTCGGTCGGCGGTGGCCAGGCGATGGAACATGCGGCGGCTGGTACGTTTACCGGCGTAGGCACCGAGCTGGGTGGCAAAGACCCGGGTTATGTCATGGAGGACGCGGATCTGGACGCAGCCGTCGATACGTTGATCGACGGAGCAATGTTCAACTCGGGCCAATGTTGCTGTGGGATCGAGCGCATTTACGTCCACGAAAGCCTCTTTGATGATTTTGTCGCCAAGGCAGTTGAGATTGTAAACAGCTACAAGTTGGGCGATCCGCTGAATACCGAGACGACGATTGGTCCGATGGCAAATGTACGTTTTGCCAAAGAAGTGCGCGCGCAGATTGCCGAGGCTGTTGAGGCCGGTGCGGTCGCACATATCGACACCTTTGCTGAAGACGATGGTGGCGCCTACCTGACGCCACAGATTCTGACCAATGTGGCTCATGACATGCGGGTGATGCGGGATGAGAGCTTTGGGCCGGTTGTGGGCATCATGAAAGTGTCTTCGGATGAAGAAGCCATTCAACTGATGAATGACAGCGAGTTTGGCCTGACCGCCAGCCTGTGGACCCGCGATGTGGATCGTGCGGCGCGGGTGGGCGATCAGATCGAGACCGGCACTGTATTCATGAATCGGGCGGATTATCTAGACCCTGGTCTGTGCTGGACCGGCTGCAAGAACACCGGGCGCGGCGGCGGCCTTTCGGTCATTGGCTATCACAACCTAACCCGTCCCAAATCCTATCACCTGAAGAAGGTCACGGGCTAAGGACGATGGTCTGCTCGGGTTTGACCCCCTCCCCCCAAGCAGACCTCAAATCACAAAGGAAACCTGACATGTCACTTGTTGGAAACTGGTCCTATCCGACCGCAATCAAATTCGGCGCCGGACGCATCAAGGAACTGCCTGAAGCCTGCGCTGCCGCCGGGATGAAAAAACCCCTGCTTGTCACGGACAAGGGGCTTGCAGATCTGCCGATCACCGCCGCAACCTTGGACATCATGGAGGCCGCAGGACTGGGTCGTGGGCTATTCAGCGATGTGGATCCCAACCCGAACGAAAGGAACCTCGACGCCGGGGTTGCTGCCTACAATGCGGGCGGCCATGACGGTGTGATCGCTTTTGGCGGAGGCTCGGGGTTGGATCTGGGCAAGATGGTCGCCTTCATGGCGGGTCAGACGCGGCCCGTATGGGATTTTGAGGATATCGGCGACTGGTGGACCCGCGCAGACGCGGAAGTGATCGCGCCGATCATCGCAGTGCCGACCACCGCCGGGACGGGATCGGAAGTTGGGCGTGCCAGTGTCATCACCAACTCGGAAACCCACGCGAAGAAGATCATTTTCCACCCCAAGGTTCTTCCAACCGTAGTGATCTGCGACCCTGAACTCACCGTCGGGATGCCCAAGTTCATCACCGCAGGCACGGGTCTCGACGCCTTTGCTCACTGCGTCGAGGCATATTCCAGCCCGCATTATCACCCGATGAGCCAGGGCATTGCGCTGGAAGGGATGCGGCTGGTGAAAGAATATCTGCCGCGCGCCTATGCCGACGGCACCGATATCGAGGCCCGCGCCCAGATGATGAGCGCAGCAGCCATGGGCGCGACGGCCTTCCAGAAAGGGCTGGGTGCCATCCACGCGATGAGCCACCCGATCGGGGCAGTGTTCAACACTCACCACGGAACCACCAACGCGGTTTGTATGCCTGCTGTGCTGGAGTTCAACGCCCCTGCCATCGCCGACCGGTTCCAGCAGGCCGCGTCTTATCTGGGCATTGATGGTGGCTTTGACGGCTTCCGTGCCTTTGTGCAGGAGTTCAACGACAGCCTCGGCATCCCGCGCACCCTGTCCGACTTGGGCGTGACCGAGGCCGCAATCCCGGAACTGGTCGAAGGCGCGATTATCGATCCCTCTTGCGGGGGCAACCCGATAGAGTTGACGAAAGAAAATCTGACGCAGCTGTTCAAGGCCGCGCTTTAAAACCAAAGGGCCCGGCAAAACCTGCCGGGCCCTTTGCGTTTGAATTGCCAAGACCGGATCAATGCCCGGTCAGCACCAAAGTGTTCACCGGCATCAGGATCAAACGCAGGCGCAGACCTGCGGCGTGAACCACACCGATTGTGTCCACCACATGCAAGAACGCAGCCTCCCAAAAGCCCAGTTCCTCGTGCTCCAGCCGCTCGTGGTTATCGGTGTAGACATTGGCCAGACAGTTGCTGCCCGGAGGAATGTCATCGGCCATACCTTTGTATAGCGGCTCCATATAGACCAAAATCGAGCCGGGTTGGTTGTTGGTTTGTACATCGCGCAGCTCGTCCGACGGGCGGATCTGTCCCGATGGGATCACATCCTGCACCTCGACCACGACCGTGGGGATTACAGTGAACGGCTTGGTCATGCAGCCCAACTCACCGATCATGCCCGGTTTGATGACCTGAGCGGACAGTTGGTTGAACGCAGCCTGGAACCGGTCATGTCCGGTATGTGACGGCACCAGAATACCGGCAGGGCGCAACAATGGGCTTACATAATCGCCGACCTGTAAGCTAAACTGTTCGACCCGTCCGGTAACACCAGCGAGAATAACTGTTTTGTCCAACTCGGTCTGCGCGGCGTCCAGTTGCGCAATCGCACTGGCCAGTTGGGCAGGGATCAGCTCTTCGATCTGCTGCTCAACTGCTGCACGTTTGGCTTCAGCCGCGACAACCTGCGCCTCACGCTCGGCAACAAGGTTTTCCAACCTATCAATCTCGGCCAGCCGCACAGCGCTCGAACCTTCGTCGCGCAAGGTTGTGTTGCGTTCCAGATCCTCGAGAGACTGCGCAAGGGCCGCCTTCGCGCCAGCGATGCCAGCGTCAGCCTCTGCCAGGTCGGTTTCGGCAACTTTAAGCGAGGCCTGGACCTGCGCTATCTGTGCATTTGCCGCCTGAACCTGCGCGGTTTGGCTGAAATCCTCGATCCGGAATATCGGCTGACCCGCCGTGACCAGTTGGTTGTTCTTTACGAAAACCTCTGAAACACGCCCACCCAGCTGCGGCAGGATCGTGACGGTACGGAAATAGGACGCGGCCGTTTTGCTGGCCGGGTGGAAATAAAACAGCGTGGTGATTACGGTCAGCGCCAGAATGGCGCATGTCGTCAGGCCCCAACGCAGTTCGTACCACATGGTAAACAAGGTGATTTCGTGACCTATACGTTTGCCCTGTACAAACCGGCGGAACAAATAATCGGGCAGCACCGTAATCAAGGCGCAGAGCATGGTCTCGATCATTTGCTGTGCTCCTGCGCTTCACCAGCTTCTGTAACGGGCGCTGCCGGTGCGACTGCCTCAGGCAACGGATCCGGCACCTGGACCCGACCAAGAGAACGAATGGCATCAGCAATGTTTCTGAGCGGTGTGGCAAAGTCCGGAAACTGAAACCCTGCGACCAGTATGGCGGCAACCCAGAACAGTCCATTATGCGTAAACAGCGCGAGCAGCGCCAAAATACCCACCAATTGAAATTGCGGGTGGTTGTTTTCATGAGCCATTTTTTCCGGCACGGAGTGGAGCGTCAGGTATCCAACACCAATCAACACCACCAGAACGACAAAAAAGACGATCATGGCTGAAAAAAGGTAGTCGCTTCCATCAGCTGCGACAACGTATCGGGGAATATGCCCTGTAGCCATTGGATGAAGGTCTGCTGCAGTCACCTTACCCTCCTTTATATTTTGATACTTCTTTGACCGGGTTGAAGCGTAAATTCAAGGCTGCTTATAGTCTTGAAATACAAACGCAAAACGAATGAAAGGCTCACAGGCCAATATGCAATTCCAGAAAACTTCGCCGCGTCCCGTCCGAGGCGCCCGCAAACCATGATTGATTTTCTGATCATCGGTGGTGGCATCGCCGGTCTCAGCGCTGGCGCGCGCCTGTCGCAGCATGGAACCGTGATGGTGCTCGAGGCCGAGGACGCCCTAGGCTATCACGCATCCGGCCGATCTGCGGCGCTGTTTGAAGAAAGCTATGGACCGCCTTCGGTTGTCGCTCTGAACAAGGCAGGCGCTGCCTTCCTGCATTCGCAGAACGGAGGTTATCTGACTCCGCGCGGATTGATGTTGGTCGGCGCGCGAGATCAGTCAGATCTGTTTGCTGCCGATTGCAGGGATCTGAACATGGCGCAAATATCGACAGTTGACGCCATTGCACGCATTCCGATCCTGAACCCCCAGCAGGTGGGCTTTACGGCTGTCAGCGAAGCCGCTTTTGACATCGATACAGATCGTTTGTTGCAGGATTTTGCCCGAACCATTCGGCAGAATGGCGGGACGATTTCGACCAAACACAGGGCCACTGCCATCCGCAAAGACTTGCATTGGATCGTCACCGCCGGTCAGAGTTTTGAGGCCCATAACCTCGTCAACGCCGCCGGCGCGTGGGTGGACGAAATCGCCGGTCTTGCGGGACTTCCGCCCATCGGTATTACCCCGCGCCGCCGGTCCATGGCGCGATTGCCCGCCCCAGGTGGCCATGATGTTTCGGGCTGGCCCATGATGCTGGGTGTGGGTGAAACGTGGTACGCCAAACCCGATGCCGGGAAACTTCTGGTCTCGCCATCCGAAGCCGACCCTGTTCCGCCTCAGGATGCCTATGCCGACGATATGGTGTTGGCAGAAGGTCTGGCGCGTTACGAAGCTTTGATGACCAAAAGGGTCACACGGGTCGAAACAAACTGGGCCGGGTTGCGCAGTTTTGCGCCAGACGGAACTTTGGTACTTGGAAGAGACCCTCAGGACCCTTCATTCATATGGAGCGCGGGACAAGGTGGCTATGGCTTTCAAACCGCGCCTGCAGCGTCTCAGTTGCTTTGCGATATGGTTACAGGAGCTCCTCCTGCCCTTGACGCTGGGATTGTTGCCATGTTGACCCCAGAAAGGTTGAAGCAATGATCAAACGCAGACTTCCCTCCTCTGCCAGCGTTGCCAATTCGGCTGAAGACGGCAAACTGGTGGCCCCGGCGGCATCGCGAAACTCCGACGCCTTGTGCGGATTGCTGCGTGACTGGGCTCCGTCCCAGGGACAGGCGTTAGAGATTGCCAGCGGTACCGGTCAGCATATCGCGGCCTTCGCGGCCCTGTTGCCCGGCCTCCAGTGGCAGCCGACGGAAATTGATCCAGAACGACGCGATAGCATCGACGCCTACACGCGCGACTTACCGAACGTCGCGCGTGCCCTAGAACTGGACGCCACGACCGCAGGCTGGCATGTCCGGTTCCCTGAACAAAGCATGATCTTGTTGATCAATCTGATACACTTGATCAGCTGGCGGGAAACGCGAACCATCATTGCCGAGACTGCCAAAGTGCTCGGGCCATCCGGTCGATTTGTCTTATACGGACCATTCAAGCGCTCGGGCCGACTTACAAGCGAAGGCGACAAGAGATTTCACGAAGCTCTCACCCAGCAAGATCCGGACATTGGCTACAAAGACGACACAGATATGATTGCCCTGTTTGAGGATGTCGGCCTGACGGTACTGAATACGGTCGATATGCCCGCCAACAATCTTGCATTCATCACATCGCGACCAGCGACCTGATCGAGATCAAAGTCATATCCCTGCTTCTTATTTCATATTCCATTTGCGAAATGTGAAAGGCAGCAGACATGCACTGGCAAGAAAAACTCACGGCAACCCGCAAGAGCCTCCGTAATCTCAACGGGTCCATCCCAGAGGCAACGCGCGCGTTCGGGGCGCTAGGGAAGGCCGTGAAAGAGGGCGGAACGCTCGACTACAAAACAAAGGAATTCATCGCTTTGGGCATGTCGGTCACACTCCGATGCGAGCCCTGTATCACCTTACACACAGAAGCCCTGATCAAAGCAGGTGCGACGAGAGATGAGGTTTCGGACGTATTGGCCATGGCCGTTCAGATGGGTGGTGGACCTGCCATGATGTACGCGGCCAAAGCGCTGGAATGTTTTGACGAACTGTCCGCCTAACCAACAGAAAAGGCCCCGGAAGTTTCCGGGGCCTTTCTTTGATCAACCGTCCTTGCGGATGACCTCGTTTTTCGGATCGTAGGGGCTGTCGCAGGTGACAACAGCGTCCCACAGCTTATCCAGCATCTTGACCTTCAGCTTGGTGCCTTCGACGGCCATTTCAGGCTTCACATAGCCCATGCCGATGGACTTCTCGAAGGCCACCGAATACCCACCCGAGGTCAGACGGCCAACGCGCTCACCTTCCGGGGTATACAGCACCTCACGGCCCCACGGGTCGGCATCGTCCGGTCCGTCGATCAGCAGCGTACAACACTTCACGCGCACACCGGTCTCGACCATCTTGTCCTTGCCGTGGAACTCTTTGTTCAGGTCGATAAAGCGCGGCAGATCGGCTTCCAACGGGTTCGCATCGCGGCCCAACTCGTTGCCGAAGGCGCGATAGGATTTCTCCTGCCGCAGCCAGTTCTGGGCGCGGGCACCGACCAGCTTCATACCATGCTTCTCACCTGCTTTTTCAAGCAGATCGAACAAGTAGTTCTGCATCTCGATCGGGTGATGCAGTTCCCAACCCAACTCACCGGTATAGGCCACGCGGATCGCGTTGACCGGGCACATGCCCAGTTCGATCTGACGGGCCGACAGCCATGGGAAGCGTTTGTTGGACAATGCGGTTTCCGGGTCGGCGTCCTTGATGACCTCTTTCAGAACGTCACGCGACTTGGGTCCGGCGATGGCGAAGACGCCCCACTGAGTAGTCACATCCTGGATCTCGATGTAACCGAACTCCTCCATCTTGTCCTCGGCCGCCTTGCGCAGGAAGTCGGCGTCATACTCAGTCCATGCCCCGGCAGAGACGATGTAGTAGTTGTTCTCGCCGTTGCGGACGATGGTGTATTCAGTGCGGGTGGTGCCGTGCGAGGTCAGCGCGTAGGTCAGGTTGATACGACCGACCTTGGGCAGCTTGTTGCAGGTGAACCAATCCAGGAACTGGGTCGCACCGGGGCCTTTGACGACATGCTTGGTGAAGGCCGACGCGTCGATCAGGCCAACGCCTTCTCGGATCGACTTGGCTTCGTCAACGGCATGCTGCCACCAGCCACCGCGGCGGAACGAGCGGGCGTCATGGTCGAAATTTTCGGGTGCATCCAGCGGACCGAAATAGTTCGGGCGCTCCCATCCATTGACCCAGCCAAACTGTGCGCCGCGCGCTTTCTGACGATCGTACGCCGGAACAGTCCGCAACGGGCGGCAGGCTGCACGCTCTTCGTCGGGATGGTGCAGAATGTAGACGTGCTCATAGCACTCTTCGTTCTTGCGCGCAGCGAACTCGGTGGTCATCCAGTTGCTGCTGTAGCGTTTGGGGTCCAGCGAGGCCATGTCGATCTCGGCTTCGCCATCGACCATCATCTGTGCCAGATAATAGCCGGTGCCGCCCGCAGCGGTGATGCCGAACGAGAAACCTTCGGCCAGCCACATGTTGCGCAAGCCCGGAGCCGGGCCAACCAGCGGGTTGCCGTCGGGGGTGTAGCAGATCGGGCCGTTGAAATCGTCTTTCAGACCGGATTCGGCGCAGGACGGCACGCGTTCGGCCATCGCCATGTACTGATCGGCGATGCGGTCGAGGTCCAGCGGGAACAGGTCGGCACGGAAGCTGTCCGGCACGCCATGTTCGAACTGCGCAGGCGCGCCATGTTCATAGATGCCCAGAATCCAGCCGCCGCGCTCTTCACGCGCGTAGGATTCGTTGTCAGCATCGCGCACAACGGGGTGTTCGGGGTTACCAGCTTCACGCCATTTGACCAACTCGGGGTCTTTGTCCATGACGATGAACGTATGCTCAACCGGGATCGCGGGCATTTTGATGCCCAGCATTTTGGCCGTGCGCTGCGCATGGTTTCCGGAAGCGGTTACAACATGCTCAGCAGTGATCACGACCTGCTCATCGGACGGAACGAGGTTGCCTCCCTTTTCGACCATCTTGGTGCAGGTGACTTCCCAATGAGTACCGTTCCAATGGAACGCATCGGCCTGCATTTTCCGCACGATGTCCACGCCACGCTGACGCGCGCCCTTCGCCATGGCCTGCGTCACATCGGCGGGATTAATGTAACCATCCTCGGTGTGATAGATCGCACCTTTCAGATCAGAGGTCGCGATCAGCGGCCAGCGTTCCTTGATTTGGTCAGGGGTCAACCATTCATAAGCAACATCGCAGGTTTCGGCGGTGGACGCATAGAGCATATATTCATCCATGCGCTCTTGCGTCTGAGCCATGCGCAGGTTGCCAACCACGGCAAAGCCCGCATTCAGCCCGGTTTCTGCTTCCAGTTTCTTGTAGAAGTCGACCGAATACTTGTGGATGTGGGTCGTCGCATAAGACATGTTGAACAGCGGCAGCAGGCCAGCCGCATGCCAGGTGGACCCGGACGTCAACTCGTCCCGTTCGATCAACATCACATCATCCCAGCCCGCTTTGGCCAGATGATAGGCAATCGAGGTCCCTACGGCGCCACCGCCAACGACCAATGCTTTGACTTGGGTTTTCATAACCGGGCGTCTCCCCTTGAATTCAGCTGACACCATATGGCGCACTTAGGAGGCAACGCGCGACATTCATCCGACCAGTGATAGGAAAAAAACGACCCGAACATCGAATGCAGGTCGCAGATCACCTGTCTGGCCGCTTGGTTCACCCGCTAGAGCTGCAGCGTTTGCTGGTCCCGACTGTAACGCAGACCAATTTGCCGCCCTCGCCTGAGGGTTTCTGCGCCGCTGGTTCCTGTGGTTGGGAAACTTGGTCTTCTGCCTCAGCAAGGGTGTCCGTGAATCCGGCGCGCGACGACACAGAAGCCAAATAGTCTTTCATATTCAGTCCGTTTTCCGATGCCTGGGCTTGTTGATAATAGTCAAGCCCTGCAACCGCCAATCCGCAGATTGTAACAAGGCCTGCCAAATATTTCGCGCTCATGTCGACCACCTGTTTGTATTCGGCTGTAAGAATCCAGAACAAGTGGACGTTTTGAGGGCACAAAACCGACCAGATCACGAAATCCGCTAGGGGCGATCAGACAAGATCTTGCCGGGGTTCATGATGTTGTCGGGGTCCAGCGCGGCCTTGATTGCGGCCATATACCGGGTGGCAGGCCCCAGTTCTTTTTCAAGATAAGGCCGTTTGCCTTGCCCGATACCATGTTCCCCGGTGCAGGTGCCTTCCATCGAGATCGCAAGATCGTTCAGCCAGCCGACAAAGGCGTCAGCCTTGGCAACTTCATCGGCGCTTTCCATGTCGATCAGCAGCAGCGTGTGGAAATTGCCGTCTCCTACATGCCCCACGATGGGGGCCAGAAGACTGAGGTCGTCGGCCTTTTTCTGAGCCTGCGTCACACATTCGGCCAGACGCGAGATCGGCACACAGACGTCCGTGGAGATACCCCGCGCGCCGGGGCGCAGTTGCAGGCAGGCCCAATACATGTCATGCCGCGCCTGCCACAGCATGTTTCGGTCCTCGGTGGTCGAAGTCGCGGCAAAATCGGTACCGCCGAATTCTTCAGCGATCTGACCAAATGTCTCGGCCTGTTCCACGGCACCGCCGTCAGAGCCATGGAACTCCAACAGCAACAACGGCGTTTCCGGCAGGTTCAGCCCGGAATAGGCGTTGGCCGCCTGAACCGACATTTCATCCAGCAACTCAATTCGGGCGACAGGAATGCCATACTGTATGGTCATCATCACTGCGCGGCAGGCCGCATCCACAGTTGGAAACGAGCATCGGGCCGAGCTAATCGCTTCGGGGATGCCTTGAAGACGCAGGGTCAGTTCGGTGATGATCCCCAGCGTTCCTTCGGCCCCGATCAGAAGGCGGGCCAGATCATACCCAGCCGAGGATTTCTTGGCCCTTTGCCCTGTACGGATGATCTGGCCATCTGGCATGACCGCCTCGAGGCTGAGAACATTGTCCTTCATCGTCCCATACCGCACCGCATTGGTGCCCGAGGCGCGCGTGGCAGCCATACCGCCAAGCGAGGCATTGGCCCCGGGATCAATCGGAAAGAACAGGCCTTGATCTCGCAAATGGGCGTTCAGCGCCTCGCGGGTCACGCCAGGCTGCACGACACAATCCAGATCTTCGGCATGAACCGACAGCACCTTGTCCATCTGCGTCAGATCGACCGAGATGCCTCCAGCCGGCGCGTTCACATGCCCTTCCAGCGACGTTCCAGTTCCAAACGGGATCACCGGCACCCCATGCGCGGCACAGGTTTTGACGATGTTCGAAACCTCCTGCGTCGTGTGCGGGAAAACCACGGCGTCCGGGCTTTGGTTTTCGATCCATGTTGTGGTGTGGCCGTGCTGTTCCCGGATCGCGGCGCCTGTTTGCAGCCTGTCGCCGAAACGTTGTTTGAGAATGCTGATCGCGGTCTCTATGCCTGTTTCATTTCTAGGCAAGGCCGTAGCTTGTACCATTGTCATCCTCCGCTGCCCCAAAACACTGCGGGCCTTTCAGCCTATGACTAAAAGGCCCGCAGAGTGTGGGCAATCCCCACAAATACCGAGGGCTTATTCGCCCAGCGCAATCCCTTCGCGACGCGGGTCGGCGCCCCCGCTCAGCACGTCACCGATTTCGATGGCATGCAGGCCCGATGTCAGGTCGCGCGGATTAACCTCAAAACCCTGCAACACCAGCGCATCCGTGTACCCTTCGGCGGCGCTACCAGCCTCGACATCATAAGTCCCGAAACGATTGACCAGATGCGGCAAGGACAGCGCTTGCTGTACGTCCATATCCCAATCAGCCCAGGCGATGATCGATTTCGCGACATAGCCAATGATACGGCTGCCGCCCGGCGAGCCGATGGCCAGAACCGGCGCGCCGTCCTGCATCACGATTGTCGGGCTCATGGAAGAACGCGGACGTTTTCCGGGTTCCAACCGGTTGGCAATCGGCACTCCGTCGCTATGGGTTTTGAACGAGAAGTCCGTCAGCTCGTTGTTCAACAGAAACCCGTTCGTCATCAGACGCGATCCAAAGCCGTTTTCTATGGTCGTCGTCATCGACAACACGTTGCCGTAGCGGTCCACGATTGAGATATGCGAGGTCGAGGGTAATTCGAGCGATACGTCGTCTGCCCAGTTCAGCGCATGGTCGAATTCAGGCTGCCCCGGAGCGATTTCAGCCAACGCACCTTCGGTTCCCAACAAAGCCGCACGCTGCGCAAGATAGTCCGGATCAACCAACCCCTTTGTGGGCATGGGAACAAAATCACTGTCAGCCATGTAACGACCACGATCTGCAAAGGCGAGGCGAGAGGCGTCTCCGATCAGCCGCCAGGCTTCTGCGCTTTCGGGACCCATCGCTGCCAGATCATAGCTGTTCAGCATCCCCAAAATCTGTCCCACAGTCAGCGCACCGGACGATGGCGGCCCCATTCCGCAAACCTCATACGCGCGGTATTCGGCACAAACCGGTTCACGTTCGCTCACTTGATACAGCGCCAAGTCAATGCCGGACAGAACACCGGGATTGCCCGGAGCGTTCTGCACCGTGCGGACAATATCGGCAGCGATCTCACCGCCATAAAATCCTGCGGCCCCGTCACTGGCCAATACACGCAAGGTGTCTGCATAGGCTGGGTTCATCAGGCGCTGCCCTTGCTGCAAAGGTTCACCACCCGGCAGAAAATACGCAGCCGTTTCGGGAAAGCGCGACAGGCGCTCGGCATCGTTTTCAACAAGGCTGGCCAAGCGCGGCGAGACCAGAAAGCCCTCATCTGCCAGACGGATTCCATCAGCGAACAAGCTGGGCCAGGGAGAGCGTCCCCAGCGACGATGGGCCTCTTCCAGCAAGGCAGGCGTGCCCGGAGTTCCCACCGACAATCCTCCGACGACCGCATCAAAGAATTTCAGCGGCTCACCGTTTTCGTCGTGAAACAGTATTGGTGTGGCCGCCTGTGGTGCGGTTTCGCGCCCGTCCAGCGTTGTCATCTGCCCAGTTGCTGCGTCGTACCAGACCAAAAACGCGCCACCACCCAGGCCCGAGGATTGCGGCTCGACCAAACCCAGCACAACCTGTACGGCTACCATCGCATCCGCAGCGGACCCGCCTGCGCGCAATACTTTGGCCCCGGCTTCAACGGCCAGTGGGTTGGCGGCAGCCACCATCCAGTTCTCAGATGTAACCGGAACACCGTCCAGCTTGGCCTCAAGCGCTGCGATGACTTCGTCTGTCAGGGCCTGCACCTGCCCTTCCGAGGCCGTTTCGGGTGCAACGGCATCAGCAGCCTCCTGAGCAAGGACCGGCGTCGAAAACGCAACTGCCGAAAGTAATAAAGCGGAAACACATCTCATCTGATCAAATCCTCCAATACTTCGTTTTGTTTCAAACCTGTAAGCAATGACCGCGCTCTGCAACGGTTCGCCGTACAGGCGTGACTTCACAGCAAGGTTTCGCCGCGACACCTATTGCTCAAATTCATCCCGATCTCGGTCAAACCGAGTCATCCCCTTGAATTCGGGCAGCCAGCCTTCGCGCCGCGAGACCCAGCATTCGTATGTCGGCGTCAATTGGTTTGGCACGTCGAGGCATCCCAAATGCACCTCGACCTCAGAACCACTACGCGCAAAAACCGCAGAACCGCAGGTCGGGCAGAAGAACCGATCCACATAGCCCTGCGACGGGCCTGATATTTCGACGGCATCACTGGGAAAAATCGCAGCGGCGTAGAACAAAGCCCCATGATGCTTGCGGCAGTCAATGCAGTGACACACCCCGACCCGAAGGGGACAGCCCGAAGCCATGATGCGCAAACGTCCGCAGCGGCATCCCCCTTCAAACAGGTCCATTCAGGCTCCTTTCCGGCGGCTCAGAGCATAGAGGGCACAACCTGATCTGGCGGACGGTGGCCGTCTTCGAAGGTTTTGATGTTGATGATGACCTTCTCGCCCATTTCGATCCGCCCCTCGAGCGTGGCCGACCCCATATGCGGCAACAACACGACGTTGGGCAGCTGCCGCAACCGCGGGTTCACGTCGGTGCCCTGTTCGTAAACGTCCAGCCCTGCGCCCGCGATTTCGCCCGCTCGAATCATCCGGGTCAGGGCATTTTCGTCGACAACTTCACCGCGCGAGGTATTCACGATCACGGCTGACGGCTTCATAAGCTTCAAACGACGCGCATTCATCAGGTGGAAGGTCGACGGCGTTGACGGGCAATTGACCGAAATCACATCCATTCGAGCGACCATCTGATCAAGGCTTTCCCAATAGGTTGCCTCCAGTTCTTGTTCAGTCTCGGGGCGCAGCCTGCGGCGATTATGGTAATGAACCTGCATTCCAAAAGCGCTTGCACGCCGCGCAACGGCCTGCCCGATCCGACCCATCCCTAGAATACCCAGACGGCGACCACCGATCCGACCACCCAGAAAGGCGGTTGGGGCCCAGCCGGACCAATCGCCCTGCTGCATCACGCTCAGCCCTTCAGGAATGCGTCGCGTGACGGCAAGGATCAGGGCCATTGTCATATCGGCAGTGTCATCTGTCAGCACGCCGGGCGTGTTCGACACCAGAATGCCGCGCTGTCGCGCTGTAGACACATCGATATTGTCGACACCCGCCCCGTAATTGGCAATCAGCTTCAGGTTTTCTCCCGCTTGACCCAAAAGGCCGCCATCAATCGCATCCGTCACCGTGGGCACCAGAACATCGGCTTCCTGTATCGCGGCCACAAGCTCATCTCTTGTCATCGGCGTGTCGTCATCGCGCAGGCGCACATCAAACAACTCGCTCAACCGGGTTTCAACTGCTTCGGGCAACCGTCGCGTAACGACAACACTCAGACGTTCTCTTGGCACCTCGGCCCTCCCACTGCTTTGCAAACAGACGCGCGCCATGGCATCGTGGCGCAGGATAAGGCGGGGCACAAGAACCCCATTGGCATTGAGTCGACCTTTTTTCATAATCGGATCAACGGGCATAAGAGCGGGCAGTCAGTGAGTGGTATTCGACCGGTAAAAAGCCGATGTCTGGCGGCGATATCCGCATTTCTGGTCATGTTCGGTTCCTGGGCCGCACATGCCGAGGATCAACGTGGATCTGTCACCAACCTGCCCCTGCCGCGCTATGTGTCCATGAAAGCAGCAGAAGGGAATGTGCGGCGCGGGCCTTCGCTGAGCCATCGAATCGATTGGGTGTTCAAACGGCGCGGCATGCCGCTGCAAGTGACGGCGGAATATGGCAACTGGCGCAAAGTTCAGGATCGCGACGGTGCCGGTGGCTGGGTGCACTATGCCTTGTTGTCAGGTGTGCGCACGGTGCTGATCGAATCCGACATGCTGCCCGTCTATGCCCGCCCCGACTCTAATTCGCCCGCGAATGCGCATTTCGAGACCGGCGTCGTGGCTCGCCTTGGCACGTGTTCGCTGGACTGGTGCCGTATCACGGCGGGCGGCTATCGGGGCTGGACGCTGAAGTCGAATCTGTGGGGCGTCGATCCGGCCGAAATCCGCGAATAAAGCCTTGACCTTGCTGGTCTGGCAACCTGCAATACTCCCATTGAATTTCCTGTCAGATTGTTGTGATACTCCGAAAAAATCGGAGGTTTTCATGCGCGCAGTCACCTATTCCGCTTTCGGAGACGCCACCGATGTTTTGCGCCTGCAAGACCTCCCTCCGGCTCCTCCGCGTCCAGGCGAAGTTACCGTCGAGCTGGCATTTTCAGGCGTAAACCCATCGGACATCAAAGCCCGCGCGGGAACCCGTCCGGGCGTGACGGAACCTCCTTTCCCTGTGATCATCCCCCACAGCGACGGGTCGGGTGTTATTTCGGCTGTTGGGGACGGTGTTCCCACCTCACGGATAGGTCAGCGTGTTTGGATCTGGAACGGGCAATGGCAGCGCGCCTTTGGCACAGCCGCCAGCCACATTACCTTGCCTAGTGGTCAGGCTGTTGAGCTGCCGGATACTGTGTCGCTTGAGACAGGCGCGATTCTGGGTATCCCCGGCCTGACGGCATGCCATGCCGTCTTCTCGGGCGGAACACCCAAAGACCAAACGATTTTGATTCACGGCGGCGCAGGTACGGTCGGTTATCTAGCGGTTCAGCTTGCAAAATGGGCCGGCGCGCGCGTTATCACAACTGCGAGCCCCCGAAACTTTGATCGGGTCAATGTAGCCGGAGCAGATGTGGTGCTGGACTATGCCAGCGAGACTCTTGCAGACGAGATTCTAGAGGCGAATGGCGGGCAGACACTCAGCCGAATCGTTGATGTCGAGTTTGGACAAAACATCGAAACGAACACCGCTGTGATCGCCGAGAACGGACGTATCAATACCTATGGCTCTGCCCAAAACATGGCACCTGTCTTTCCGTTCGGATCGATGATGTTCAAAGCCGTTACGCTTGAGACAATCTTGATCTATCTGTTGCCACCGGAAATGCGCACTGCTGCCGTGAAAACCCTTCATCAGGCGTTGACGGACGGCGCTTTGATCTGCCCGCTTCAAAAGGTATTTTCACTGGCAGACTGCGCCGCTGCACATGAATTGGTACAGGCCGGAAACCGCGCCGGAGCCGTGCTGATTGATACCAAATAATGGTCAGAAAAAATTTTCGTATCGCGGTCTCATTTTTTGCAAATAGCTCTTGAACCCCGCCGACAACAATCGTAGACAGCCGCTCACCGTTGGGGTGTAGCCAAGTGGTAAGGCAGCGGTTTTTGGTACCGTGTATCGTAGGTTCGAATCCTACCACCCCAGCCAGTTCATCGGAACATAGAACGACGACAGGCACTTGGGTCACCGATACCCGAGAAATGCCCCCGTTTATGCCCCAGTGGTTTCGGGTGTTCTGACGTCCTCGTTCCTAACCTCTAGCGGGGGTTCTATGGGGGTGGGGAATAGGTATAAGTAATGAATAGAAACCGGAGGATAGAGAGACCCGAGTATCCTCGTTCCTGATTCATAATACATAGAGGGAGGAGGAGGTTATGGGGGA